>JAUCFP010000006.1:3052500-3205000 GCA_030348385.1 Cytobacillus sp. NJ13
GGGCCCCTAGTCCAAACAGTGCTCTACCTCCAAGACTCTTACTACATGAGGCTAGCCCTAAAGCTATTTCGGAGAGAACCAGCTATCTCCAAGTTCGATTGGAATTTCTCCGCTACCCACACCTCATCCCCGCACTTTTCAACGTGCGTGGGTTCGGGCCTCCATCCAGTGTTACCTGGACTTCACCCTGGACATGGGTAGATCACCTGGTTTCGGGTCTACGACCACATACTCATTCGCCCTGTTCAGACTCGCTTTCGCTGCGGCTCCGTCTCTTCAACTTAACCTCGCATGTAATCGTAACTCGCCGGTTCATTCTACAAAAGGCACGCTATCACCCATTAACGGGCTCTAACTACTTGTAGGCACACGGTTTCAGGATCTCTTTCACTCCCCTTCCGGGGTGCTTTTCACCTTTCCCTCACGGTACTGGTTCACTATCGGTCACTAGGGAGTATTTAGCCTTGGGAGATGGTCCTCCCTGCTTCCGACGGGATTTCTCGTGTCCCGCCGTACTCAGGATCCACTCTGGAGGGAACGAAGTTTCAACTACAGGGCTTTTACCTTCTCTGGCCGGCCTTTCCAGACCTGTTCATTTACCTCGTTCCTTTGTAACTCCGTGTAGAGTGTCCTACAACCCCAGGAGGCAAGCCTCCTGGTTTGGGCTAATCCCGTTTCGCTCGCCGCTACTCAGGGAATCGCGTTTGCTTTCTCTTCCTCCGGGTACTTAGATGTTTCAGTTCCCCGGGTCTGCCTTCCATACCCTATGTATTCAGGTAAAGATCCTATCCCATTACGGATAGGGGGTTTCCCCATTCGGAAATCTCCGGATCAAAGCTTACTTACAGCTCCCCGAAGCATATCGGTGTTAGTACCGTCCTTCATCGGCTCCTAGTGCCAAGGCATTCACCGTGCGCCCTTTCTAACTTAACCGTATTTGACAGGTTCATCGAAGATGAACAAGATCAAAGGTTTTTAACTCTATTTAACATAGAGAGAATTCACTAAAATGGCGATTACTCGGTTATTGCTTCTTCAATAACATTATCTAGTTTTCAAAGAACAAATCTTTCAATGAGAGATTGAACTCTCAAAACTGAACGAACAAAACGCGTCACGTTTCATGTAAATATCCTTAGAAAGGAGGTGATCCAGCCGCACCTTCCGATACGGCTACCTTGTTACGACTTCACCCCAATCATCTGTCCCACCTTAGGCGGCTGGCTCCAAATGGTTACCCCACCGACTTCGGGTGTTACAAACTCTCGTGGTGTGACGGGCGGTGTGTACAAGGCCCGGGAACGTATTCACCGCGGCATGCTGATCCGCGATTACTAGCGATTCCGGCTTCATGCAGGCGAGTTGCAGCCTGCAATCCGAACTGAGAATGGTTTTATGGGATTCGCTTAACCTCGCGGTCTCGCAGCCCTTTGTACCATCCATTGTAGCACGTGTGTAGCCCAGGTCATAAGGGGCATGATGATTTGACGTCATCCCCACCTTCCTCCGGTTTGTCACCGGCAGTCACCTTAGAGTGCCCAACTGAATGCTGGCAACTAAGATCAAGGGTTGCGCTCGTTGCGGGACTTAACCCAACATCTCACGACACGAGCTGACGACAACCATGCACCACCTGTCATCCTGTCCCCCGAAGGGGAACGCCCTATCTCTAGGGTTGTCAGGAGATGTCAAGACCTGGTAAGGTTCTTCGCGTTGCTTCGAATTAAACCACATGCTCCACCGCTTGTGCGGGCCCCCGTCAATTCCTTTGAGTTTCAGCCTTGCGGCCGTACTCCCCAGGCGGAGTGCTTAATGCGTTTGCTGCAGCACTAAAGGGCGGAAACCCTCTAACACTTAGCACTCATCGTTTACGGCGTGGACTACCAGGGTATCTAATCCTGTTTGCTCCCCACGCTTTCGCGCCTCAGCGTCAGTTACAGACCAAAGAGTCGCCTTCGCCACTGGTGTTCCTCCACATCTCTACGCATTTCACCGCTACACGTGGAATTCCACTCTTCTCTTCTGCACTCAAGTTCCCCAGTTTCCAATGACCCTCCCCGGTTGAGCCGGGGGCTTTCACATCAGACTTAAGGAACCGCCTGCGCGCGCTTTACGCCCAATAATTCCGGACAACGCTTGCCACCTACGTATTACCGCGGCTGCTGGCACGTAGTTAGCCGTGGCTTTCTGGTTAGGTACCGTCAAGGTACCGGCAGTTACTCCGGTACTTGTTCTTCCCTAACAACAGAGTTTTACGATCCGAAAACCTTCATCACTCACGCGGCGTTGCTCCGTCAGACTTTCGTCCATTGCGGAAGATTCCCTACTGCTGCCTCCCGTAGGAGTCTGGGCCGTGTCTCAGTCCCAGTGTGGCCGATCACCCTCTCAGGTCGGCTACGCATCGTCGCCTTGGTGAGCCGTTACCTCACCAACTAGCTAATGCGCCGCGGGCCCATCTGTAAGTGATAGCCGAAACCATCTTTCAGCTTTCCCTCATGTGAGGGAAAGAATTATCCGGTATTAGCCCCGGTTTCCCGGAGTTATCCCAGTCTTACAGGCAGGTTGCCCACGTGTTACTCACCCGTCCGCCGCTGACTTCAGGGAGCAAGCTCCCATCTGTCCGCTCGACTTGCATGTATTAGGCACGCCGCCAGCGTTCGTCCTGAGCCAGGATCAAACTCTCCATATAAGAGTTGATTAAGCTCATAAGTTGTCTTTTCAAAAAAGACTAAAGAATTAACGTTGACGTTTCTGTTTTGTTTAGTTTTCAAAGAACTAATGCGCTAACTTCTTTCGAAGTGACAACGAAATTTATCTTATCATCTTCTCTTTAAGAAGTCAACAATCTTTTTTGCTTTTTCTGTTTGATGTTCAAACAGTTTTGAAAGCTTATATCTGCCGCCGCTGTGTTGATACCTCTAAGCGACAAAAACTATCTTACAATAATATAGAACCAGTAGTCAATACCTTTTTAAAAAAAATTGCATGCGCAATAATTTTTTCTCACACACTACGAGCATACAGTTTCTCTTCATTAAAGAATATACCTTTTAGCCCAATCTTCAATTATGTCCAGCATTTCAGTGCTCAGTGGCTTTGAAAGACTCCCTTTATAAATTGACTTCAGTTTAACAATGGAAACTTCTTCTTCCTGGTCCCTAAGGAGATGGTTCATCTTCGGCACATTATAGCTCTCGGCCGAGCCATTCACTTTTTCAGCAAAAAGATGCACATGATCAGGATTTACTTGAACATCTTTCTTCCCGGTAATTGCAAGAACTGGACATGTAATCGCGGCCAAATCTTCTTTTATATTATATTGAAAATGCTCTCGTGCCCATTTTGCATTAATCTTTGTAAATCCTTTTTTCATCACCGTCTTCTCCGATTCCATCAATTCATCGAAAACCTTCTTTTGTTTGGAGACAGCAGTTTTATGAACTTTTAAAGCTCGAAGAAGAACACCATTAACCCCCTTCATCTCTTTAACTTCCTCTTCCAGCAGTCTTGCTTGTAATTCAGAAGCCTTTCTGACATTATCGGCGTGACCGGCAAGCAGGATTATTCCCGCAGTATCTGCCTGCCTATTAATAGGAGGAATTAAGGAGCATCCTTCGCTATGACCCAGCAGGAAGATTCTTTCCGGATTGATTTCCGGCAGCTCTCGCGCCGCCTTCACGGCGGCTATCCCATCATTAACTAAATCCCACATTCCTGTTTCATAAAAATCACCGCCGCTTACTCCTGCTCCCCGCTTATCATATCTGAGAACTGCCACCCCAATGGAAGCAAAAAACTCAGCAAGCATCTTATAAGCATTCATCTGCATAACCTTTGCATTGCCATCCCTGTCAACTGGACCTGAGCCATGAAATATAACAACAAGGGGAAGCTTTCCTTCCGACTCTTTCGGAAAGCTCACTGTTCCCTTTAGATTTACATCTGTATTAAAATCAGCCTCTCGTTCTTTCATTATCAAGCACCCCTCTGTAACGGCTTTACGTATAAGACGCTTACTAATAAATAACGTTCAGTTTTTTATTAAATTTTTTAAGGCAATACTAATTGCAAATCTTATTTGCAATAGAAAGGGTGGTGATTTCATGCCAAAGAAAGCAGCTGCAGAAGCAAGGGATGATGAAAGCAAAAAAGATACAGCAGGATCATCAAGCGCAAATGAAAAAAGTGAAAATGAAGTCAGCAAGCTGAATCGGATGTTAGCTGCTGTCTTGAATTATCTATCGGATGATGAGGTGGAAGAAATCGATATCGAGTATTTGCTTGCAAATACGGAAGGCCTTCGGGAATGGTGGGACCGATACAGGGAAAATAATAAGAAACAAATCGAGGAAGAAATAAAGAAATCACTTGGCTCATTATCGCTTGAGGAGCTTGAGAGTATCCGCGAACAAATAAAGAGTAAATAGCTCTGCCACATAAAAAAGACTCGTTTGCCTTAAGCATACGAGTCCTTGTTTTTTTATTGTTCCATAAGCTCTCCGCCTGTTAATTCAATATGTCCTTCCCCCCAATTGCACATTGCATCCAGGATTGGGCGAAGTGACCATCCGTAATCTGTTAAGGAATAGACGACCTTAGGAGGAACTTGATCAAAAACAGCACGGTTTACAACGCCATCCGCTTCAAGCTCGCGCAGCTGCTGAGTCAGCATTTTTTGTGTAATCCCAGGCATAAGCCGCTTAAGCTCGCTAGTTCGCTTTTCACCTTTAATTAAATGACACATGATTACAACTTTCCACTTCCCGCCAATCACATCTAATGTAGCTTCTACCGGAATATTGTAAGCCAACTTCCTTCCCCCTCTGTTTCATAGGCACTAAAAAGTACCTACATTACTTTAAAGTGCGTACTATTCATTTCGAATCATGCCATCCATAATAGCATAAGGAAGCATAAAACAAAATGGTGAAATTGACCATAGGTTACTTTTTAGTGCCTGCATTACTTTAAAGTACGTACTGTTCACCATGTTTGGCATGCTCCATAATATCTTTCATCAAGACTGTATGGCCAAGGCGCCTGGCTATGATGTCTTTGCTCCATTCAATACTTTTAATATAAGGAGGATTCATTGCCAATGAGTTCTATTGCTATAAATGCACAAAAAGAAAAAGGCGGCACACCAGCCCTGCTTGCACTCGCAATCAGTGCTTTCGGAATAGGCACCACAGAGTTTGTGCCTGTCGGCCTTTTGTCGACCATTTCAGGTGATTTGGGAATTTCCATTACATTGGCCGGTTTATTAATTTCCGGCTATGCCATGGGAGTTGCCATCGGAGCACCTGTACTAACTGCTTTGACCAGTAAAATGAACAGAAAGTCTCTGCTCATGTCATTAATGGTTTTGTTTATCATCGGTAATTCCGTCGCAGCCCTGTCCACCTCTTTTCCCCTTTTGCTGGCTGCACGTTTTATTACAGCTTTTTCACATGGCATCTTTTTCTCAATCGGCTCGACCATTGCGGCTGATTTAGTTCCTGAGAACAAACGCGCCAGTGCGATAGCCTTTATGTTCACCGGTCTGACTGTCGCAACCGTGACAGGCGTCCCGCTCGGAACGTTTATCGGGCAGACATTTGGCTGGAGAGCCACATTCTGGGGAGTGGCGCTGCTTGGGGTAATTGGAATTATCGCCAGTGCCATACTTGTTCCTAAAGATCTTAAACAAGCACCAGCTTCCAGGTTCAGTGAACAGCTGAAAATCTTAAGCAGCGGAAAACTGCTTTTAGCTTTTAGTATTACCGCACTTGGATATGGCGGAACATTTGTTGCTTTTACCTATCTGACTCCGCTTCTCGAAGATGTAACAGGGTTTAGCGCAAAATGGGTCAGCATTATTCTGCTTGCTTACGGAGTGGCCGTGGCGATTGGCAATGTTCTTGGCGGAAAAGCTTCTGACAAAGATCCATTAAATGCATTGTTTTGGATGTTTGCTCTGCAAGCCATTATTCTGGGCCTGCTTACCTTTACAGCACCTTTTAAAATTATTGGGCTTATTGCTATTTTCCTAATGGGCTTATTTGCTTTCATGAATGTGCCCGGCCTTCAAATTCTCGTGGTGAACCTGGCTGAGAAATATGTTCCTTCTGCTGTCAATGTTGCTTCCGCTTTAAATATTGCAGCTTTTAACATCGGAATTGCCATCGGCTCATTTGCCGGCGGACTGATCGTCGACTCTATCGGCTTGATTCACACACCGTGGATTGGCGGAGTAATGGTGCTAGGGGCCGTATTTCTGACGGGATGGCTAAAAAAACTTGAGAAAAAAACAAACTAACTAATTAAGGAGTGTCTTATATGAATAATCTATCTTTATCAAGTACTGCAGCACTTGCAAATGGAGTTAAAATGCCTAGGATTGGCCTTGGCGTATTTAAAGTGGAAAAGGAAGAAGAACTAATAACCGCTGTTAAAGCAGCAATTGAAACTGGATATAGAAGCATCGACACAGCTTCCATCTACGGCAACGAGGAATGGGTGGGAGAAGCCATCCGCCAGTCTGGCTTTAATAGAGAGGAACTTTTTATCACTTCAAAAGTGTGGAACTCTGATCAAGGCTATGAAGCAGCGCTTAAGGCGTTTAACACCTCGTTGGAAAAAATGGGACTTGAATATCTTGACCTTTATTTGATCCATTGGCCTGTTGAGGGGAAATACACAGAAACTTGGAGAGCACTGGAAGATTTATATAAAGAAGGTAAAATCAAAGCGATTGGCGTCAGCAACTTTCAGATCAGCCATTTAGAAAATCTGTTGAAAACAGCTGAAATCAAACCAATGATTAATCAAATTGAATTGCACCCGAAATTGGCTCAAACTGAACTTCGTGACTTTGCTGCCAAACATGATATGCACATTGAAGCTTGGGCCCCACTAATGCAAGGCGGATTATTCGAAAACGAGGTCCTGACTGAAATGGCTGAAAAACACGGAAAATCCATTGCACAAATTGTCTTAAAGTGGCACCTGCAAAACGGCATTATCGTCATCCCTAAGTCAACAAAACCTCATCGCATCAAAGAAAATGCAGATTTATTTGATTTTGAACTATCTCACCAAGATATGGAATTGATTGATTCCTTAAATGAGCATTTACGCGTCGGACCTGATCCCGACAATTTTGATTTCTAAAAAAGGAGGACGAGGAGCAGCTAGCTTCTCGTCTTTTCCTATTTATTTAATGGTTTTTTTCCTTAAAAGCGGCAATGTAATCTCTATTAATGTGCCTTCACCAATCTTGCTTTTATAAATAATGCTGCCATGATGCTGCTTAATGATTTTATGGCAAATCATAAGTCCAAGGCCTGTCCCTTTTTCTTTTAATGTATAAAAAGGTTCACCCAATCTCGGCAGAAATTCATCAGGGATTCCGCAGCCCTGGTCCTGAAAGGAAACCATACATTCTCCGTCTTTATTATTCTTGAGGGAAATTTCAATATCTCCGCCTTTATCCATAGCCTCCATGGCGTTTTTTAAAATATTTAAAAAAACCTGTTTGATTTGATTTTTTTCACATGAAATTAAAAAATCACTATCAGCATAATTCAGCTTGAACTGGATACCGTTCATATTTGCCTGAGGGGATAATAACTCTACTGTATTCACTATAATATCCGTTAAATCAGCCGTGTCCATTTGTATAGCCTGCGGTTTTCCAAGCGAAAGCATTTCAGTAGTGATATTTTCAATTCGTTCCAGTTCGCTCAGCAGTAACTCATTAATTTGCCTATTGTCGCTCTTATAAAGCTGCAGAAAACCTTTAATGGTTGTAAGCGGGTTTCGGATTTCATGGGCCACCCCGGCTGCCAGTTCCCCGACAATCGATAATTTCTCAGACTGCAAAAGAAATTCCTCTGCTTTTTTCCGCTCAGAAATATCCCTGCTGATCATGACAACATGCTCGATTACACCCTTTTCACCTTCAACCGGCATACAGCGTGACTCAAATTCAATCCAATGGCCCTCTCTGTGTTTTAGGCGGAACTCCATTGCCATTCGCACATTATTTTCGAATATCCTTTGCATGCCTGCCTGGAAATTATCCGCTTCATCCGGATGAATAACAATATCCACTTCCAGCTTTTGCAGCTCAAGCACTTCATATCCTAAAACAAACTCATGTGATGGTGATAGATAACTCAAACTGCGATCCCTGTCCATTACCGCAATTAAGTCTGATGTATTTTCAGCGATCAGCCGGTATTTAGACTCACTTTCCTCCAGCGTCTTTTCCATCCGTTTTTTTTCTGTGATGATTCGTATCAATCTTTCATAGGATTCAATCAGCAAACTCCCAACAATGACACCCAGACCCACAAACAGAATATATTGCAGATGAAAAATAGGGCTGTTCCTAAAAACGTTAAAAATTATCGGTACCGTTATAATATAAATGCCACAATATACACCATATAATATGGCCGTTTTTCTAACCGCCTTAAGGTGGCGGCTATATCTATGTACGACTGTGAAAACAATTAAAATAAGCGATAATCCTATTATGGCTGGCAGCCAATTCTCACTGATTACAAGCCTTGATACAAGGGCAATTATTCCGGTAATAAACCCTGCCCTTGGCCCCAAATAGGAAAATACCAAAATCAGAATGGCGTAACGAATATCATAGGAATAACCCTGCTCGTTAAAAGATAAACCCACAAGAATGACAGAAATAATTCCTGCATAGAGGCCGCCCAAAAGATGCTGGTCCTTAAGCGGTTTATGATTGATAAACGAGCGGAGAATTAAAGGCACACTGACCAATAATGAAAAAATGGAGAGATTAACAATGTAGTCTAATAGTATCAATGAGGCTCCCACCTATTTTGAGAAATTCTTAATATTCTTTCTTTATCATAAACCAGAGGTGATGACCTTTCCACTACTATTTTAGGAGCCTCTATAGGATATGCTGGAACTGATTTAAAAAGGGCCGAGCCCTGGAAGGATAGGCCCTTTTTCGTTAAACTTTCTTCACAAACTCCGACTTCAGCTTCATTGCGCCAAAGCCATCGATCCTACAGTCAATATCATGATCCCCATCCACGAGGCGAATATTTTTCACCTTGGTTCCAATCTTAATAACGGAAGAAGTGCCTTTCACTTTAAGATCTTTAATGACTGATACCGTATCTCCATCAGTAAGTACATTTCCATTAGAATCCTTTATCACCTTTTCGTCCTCAAAACTGTTGATTTCGGATTCAGCTGTCCACTCATGTGCACATACCGGACATACAAAGAGCAGCCCGTCCTCGTACGTATACTCTGAACTGCATTTCGGGCAATTAGGCAAGCTAGACATTTCGTTTTCCTCCATTGTTCAGCATTTTTTTCCGTTTAGCCATGAATACGAATATCATGACAGCCGCTATAATAATGAATGCTATAACAGTATATAAGATATAGGTTGAATCTTCATTCACATCCTGAGGAATAAACCGATTGGCAATGGATCCCGCAGACAAAAACAGGGGTAATATAATCGTAAACCATGTTTTCGTATAAATAGCAGATACGATAAATATAACCGCACAAATTGCCACAATCACATTATTCTGAAAGGGCGTTGCTGTAAAAACCGGTTCAAACCCCTGTTTCTGATTCCAAAGTAACAACATAACCATTAAGCCTGTCACAGCAACGCTAGCTCCTAAAAGAAGAACTGCACTCCACTTGGAATGAAGAAATTTAGGAAGCACTCTGAAAATCAGAAGACCATAAGCTCCGACTGCAATTACTCCTGCGATAATAGCGATCCAAAGTGTACCTTTGGATAAAGAAAATTCCCCTTCAATTGCAGGACCTATGCTGACATAAGCACCCAGCAAAAGGATCATCAGCGGCACCAGCCCCGCCATCTGACGATAATCGGTACTCATTGATTCTCCGATGCTTTTCATATATTGCTTTGGGCTATCTCCGATAATATAAGACACATCTTTACCATCGGCTTCAGCTTCCATTAAATGCACTTCAAGCTCTTCAGTTATTTCATTTATTTCATCATCGTTTTTCCCTTTTGACATCAGGTAAAAACGAAGCTCTGTCAAAAACTGTTCAGACTCTTTTGAGACCATTCTTCATATCCCCCTTTTTATTCAATACATTGTCAACAGATGAACTTACCTGTTCCCAGCGCCCAATAAACAGCTCCAGCTCCTGTTCGCCTTTTTCAGTTAATGTGTAATATTTTCGTTTAGGTCCAGCTGTTGACTTTCGCAAAGTAGCACTGATCAGCCCTTCTTTTTGCATACGCAGAAGCAGCGGATAAATGGTGCCTTCGCTCAATGAGCGAAATCCATATGAATCCAATTTCGCCGCCAATTCATACCCATATATCTCCCCTTCTTTAATTATGGCTAATAAACAGCCGTCCAGAATTCCTTTTAACATTTGCGTGGTATCTGACATTGACCTTACTCCTTCCACTACCTTGTATTACAAGATTATCACCTGCAGTTAAATACCTTGCAATACAAGATATACTCTTACTATAACTCTCACTATATTGTAATGCAAGGTATTATTGTAAAAACCAGGTAATTTTTTTCTAATCAATCAAACGTTTGATTGAACTATTTTTACTGCCATATCGATTGTTTTTAGCCAAAGAGGGAATCATAAGTTAATGTGGACCAGTGCCTGACCATTGGCCGCCGTTTTATCAAAACGGCTTTATCTAAAACTTACGCTTAACATATTCTCAATTATAAACTTAAATTTCATATTAGTTGAGATTGATGCAGGCAAAAAAAGGGTATTTAAAATAAGGAAGAGTTATACTGTTATTAAGGAGCTCAAGACTGTTTTGAAAGTTCCATTCCGAAATGATTTCACCCTAAAAAAAGCGTAATTAAACATTGGAGTCTTATCTTGTCATTTAAAGTTTCCGCCCTTCAGCCGAAAAGGAGCAAATTTTCACAGCTTATCCCTTGACAAAAAATATATCGTATATGATAATTATTACCGAATTAGAATTATTATTAAATAGTTCGCTATTTAATTAATAATCATATCACTCAACCATTTAAGGAGGAATTTTATCATGGCATTAATCGGTTCAGAAGTACTACCATTCGCAGCAAAAGCTTACCATAACGGTGATTTCATCGATGTTACTGAAGAAAACTTAAAAGGAAAGTGGAGCGTAGTATGCTTCTACCCAGCAGACTTCACATTCGTATGCCCTACTGAATTAGAAGACCTTCAAAATGAATATGCAACTTTAAAAGATATGGGAGCAGAAGTTTATTCTGTATCAACTGATACTCACTTCACTCATAAAGCATGGCACGATAACTCAGAAACAATCAACAAGATTGAATACGTTATGATTGGTGACCCTAACCAGAGAATTTCCCGCAACTTCGAAGTTCTGAACGAAGAAGATGGACTGGCAGAACGCGGAACATTCATCATCGATCCAGATGGCATCATCCAAACTGTTGAAATCAACGCTGGCGGAATTGGCCGTGACGCAAGCCAGGTTGTAAGCAAGCTTAAAGCAGCTCAATATGTACGCAACAACCCAGGTGAAGTTTGCCCGGCTAAGTGGAAAGAAGGATCTGAAACACTTAAGCCAAGCCTTGATCTAGTAGGTAAAATCTAAGGAGCACGATAATCATGTTACTTGATGCAGATATAAAAGCACAATTAGCTCAATATCTTCAGATGATGGAGGGCGACATCCTTCTAAAAGTCAGCGCTGGATCAGATAAAGTATCCAGCGACATGCTGGCTTTAGTAGATGAGCTAGCCAATATGTCCTCCCACATTAAAGTTGAGCGTACTGAATTACAAAGGACGCCAAGCTTTAGTGTAAATCGTCCAGGTGAAGATACTGGCATTACCTTTGCCGGCATTCCTCTTGGACATGAATTTACTTCCTTAGTGCTTGCTCTGCTTCAAGTTAGCGGAAGGGCACCTAAGGTTGATCAGAAAGTCATCGACCAGGTGAAGAAGATTGAGGGCGAATATCGTTTTGAAACTTATGTCAGCTTAAGCTGCCACAACTGCCCTGATGTGGTACAGGCTCTTAACGTCATGAGTGTCCTTAATCCTAATATTTCACACACAATGATCGATGGTGCAGCTTACAAAGAAGAAGTAGATGCTAAAGAAATCATGGCAGTGCCGACAGTTCTTCTAAATGGCGAATCATTCGGCAGCGGCCGTATGTCCCTTGAAGAAATTTTGGCGAAAATGGGAACAGGCCCTGACGCATCAGAGTTTGCAGATAAGGATCCTTATGATGTGCTTGTCATTGGCGGCGGCCCTGCGGGATCAAGCGCGGCAATCTATGCTGCACGCAAAGGCATCCGCACCGGCATCGTTGCTGAACGCTTTGGCGGCCAGGTAATGGATACTTTAGGCATCGAAAACTTTATCAGTGTGAAGCATACAGAAGGCCCTAAGCTTGTCGCAAGCCTTGAAGAACACGTGAAAGATTATGGCATCGATGTCATGAATCTGCAGCGTGCAAAGAGACTTGAAAAGAAGGACCTTGTTGAAATCGAACTTGAAAACGGTGCTGTTCTGAAAAGTAAATCAGTCATCCTTTCAACTGGTGCACGCTGGAGAAATGTCAACGTGCCAGGCGAAGCAGAGTTCAAAAACAAAGGGGTAGCTTACTGCCCTCACTGTGATGGCCCTTTATTTGAAGGCAAAGACGTAGCGGTTATCGGCGGAGGCAACTCTGGTGTAGAAGCGGCCATTGACCTTGCAGGGATTGTTAACCATGTAACGGTTATCGAATTCAATCCTGAATTGAAAGCAGATGCCGTTCTGCAGGAGCGTCTGAACAGCCTTCCAAACGTAACGGTTGTCACAAATGCTCAGACAACTGAAATTACCGGAACTGACAAAGTAAACGGTATTTCATACATGGATCGTGATTCAGAAAAACAACACCATGTTGAACTGCAAGGTGTATTCGTCCAAATCGGCCTGGTTCCTAACACAGATTGGTTAGGCGACCAGATCGAGCGTACCCGCTTCGGTGAAATCGTTGTGGACAAGCGCGGTGCCACCAACATCCCTGGTGTATTTGCTGCAGGAGACTGTACAGACAGTGCTTATAAGCAAATCATTATCTCCATGGGATCTGGTGCGACGGCCGCTCTAGGTGCGTTTGATTATCTGATCCGTAATTAATTTTCGAAACTAAGCCGCTTACTGCTTTGCAGGAGCGGTTTTTTCTATCTGGCTATTTTTAAAAGGTCCCATTTGTGCAAAGTGGGCCATTGTATCTTACTCTAAGTTCGGACTCACTTCCCTGGTTTTATGCTTCTGCTGTCCGAATGAGCACTAAGTTCGGACTCACTTCCACGGATTTATGCTTCTGCTGTCCGAATGAGCATTAGGTTCAGACTCACTTCCCCGGATTCATGCTTCTGCTGTCCGAATGAGCACTAAGTTCGGACTCACTTCCCTGGTTTTATGCTTCTGCTGTCCGAATGAGCACTAAGTTCGGACTCACTTCCCTGGTTTTATGCTTCTGCTGTCTGAATGAGCATTTGGTTCAGACTCACTTCCCCGGATTCATGCTTCTGCTGTCCGAATGAGCACTAAGTTCGGACTCACTTCCCTGGTTTTATGCTTCTGCTGTCCGAATGAGCACTAAGTTCGGACTCACTTCCCTGGTTTTATGCTTCTGCTGTCCGAATGAGCATTAGGTTCAGGCTTTTTGCTTAAGTACTCTGGTTAAACCAACTCTTTTGACAAGTTGAAAGGCAACAGTCTTCTATTTCAATCAAACGTTTGATTGAAATTTAAAAAGGCACAGCATAACTGTGCTCCCATCATTCCTATCAGTGAACCAATAAACCTTCATTATATTCTCGAGTGGTGGCCAATACTCCTTCTTTGCATCAATAAGATCATCTAAAACCTTTTTACAAAGATGGCGGATGGAATCCATTTTATTAAGCTTGAATGCCTGTTAGGCTTTATCCATTTAATTCACCGCCATCCTCCCCAGCAGTCCATTCTCATCAATAATATCCTGCAGATCATAAACGGAAATCGGAAACATCGGAAATCCATAGGCATATGGCGTTATTTCGTAGAGCTGAAAATAGATGATCAGTGCTTTGTCTGCTATATAAAAGTCCTGATCAGGCTTAATGGCTTGAAAGTCTACAAGCAGTGGAATGTCTCGCTGTTTAATTTGAATTGAGATCAGCTCAGACAGGCGTTTTACATAATCACTGCCCGGCTTAAATAAATCCTTTAAGGAAACCTGATTCCCCTTTTGCAGATCAAACGTCAGAGATTTTATAACCGTCATACCATGTGCCGCATGATAATGATACACGTAATTGGATAAAGACAAGCTCAGGACGTCTCGCTGATTATTTTTAATCTCATAATATCCATATAAGTCTACTACTGTCGTATCCATGGCACCTGTTTGCTGGGTAATGAGCTGCTGATTCTCCTTCACTATCGTGCTATTTATAAGATCCTGAAGCTGCCTGTTTTGCATCCCAGTCACACGGGGGTAATAGACCACTTTGGTGGGCCCGGTGCTGATCGTCATCGTTTTGATGCCTGCTGGAAAGTTTATTGCCACAGTAATCCATCCTTTTTGGGTTTTTAACTATCCTATTCAAGTTAGGGCATATTGGATCACACCTCTTCCCAAACACACAAAGCCAGCTCCTGCTGCTATAATAATTCTGCAGCAAAAACTGGCTATTTTAAAAGATATCCTTCACTTTTTTCCGCGGTTCCTAAATCGTTTCCGCCAATCTCCAAATCGCAAATTCCTGGTTATTATGTTTTTCTGCTGCTGTGGGTGCTCCATTCGCTGCTTCCATCACTTTTCGATAGATTTCTTCTCCGATTTCTTCAATCGTGTTCAAACCATCAATGATTTTACCTGCATTTACATCGATATGTTCGGACATGATCTCGTACAGTTTTGGATTTGTTCCAATCTTTATCACCGGTACAATTGGCGAACCGGTCGGGGAGCCTTTTCCCGTGGAGAATAGCACAATTTGCGCTCCTCCTGCCGCAAGCCCGGCTACCGACTCCACATCATAACCCGGTGTATCCATAAAGATAAATCCCTTTTCAGCTGGCTTTTGAGCATAAGCCACTACTTCCATTAAAGGAGAATTGCCGCCTTTTTTAATACATCCCAATGATTTTTCTTCCAGTGTCGTTAAACCGCCGGCCATATTTCCTGGGGTAGGATTTGCGGATCTGATATCTTCACCCGTATCCCTGATTCTCATCTCATAGTCCTTTACAATTTTCAGGAATTTCTCTCCTACTCCAGGATTTACAGCCCGATTGGCTAATATATGCTCCGCTCCGATTGCTTCTGTTGTTTCGGCTAAAATACTAGTGCCGCCATCTCTTACAACCGCATCAGAGCACACCCCGATTGCAGGGTTTGCCGTTATTCCAGACCAGGCATCCGATCCGCCGCATTCAAGGCCAATCGTTAATTCAGTTATATCAGCTGTTTCTTTTTGCTCATTCCGGCTTCGTTCCATTGCCTTTTCAAGCCAAAGTTTTCCTTCATTAAGGACGACCGATATGGACTGTCCCTTTTGAAAAGTAATCGCATGTACATGGTGGCCATCCTTCTTCAGCGCTGAAACAATTTCTTCAGCGGGGTCACCCTCACCCATCCCTAAAAAAAGTGCGGCGCTGACATTTGGATGGCCGGCTGTCCCTCTAAGAGTTCGGATCGTCTGTTCTAAGTCCTCTGGGTATTGGGCCTTTCCTGCTTGATGTGCTACAGGAATTACACCCGGTACAAGCTGGGCCATTTTCTTCGTAAGGCCGGCCAATTCACCAGCCGTATTAATAACGATTACATGATTTCTTACACCAATACTCCCGTTTGCCCGGCGATATCCTTCAAATGTTTTCATCGCTGCTGCACCTCCATAAGAGCACTCAATCGTTCCTCTTCTTTTAATCCGCGGACATTGGAAACGTGAACATGGTAACCAGGACTAATTTCTTCCGTTGAGATACCCATGCAATCCCCATATTTAATGATCTTGCTGTCTTTAGGGATATAAATGGCGGCAATCTTATGCCCATACGGGATATTCTCTTTGATTTCGATTGCTTCATGTTCGCCCTGTACTGCCAGGAATTCGCCCGGCTTTATGCTTCTGAGTGCAACTGCTACATTGTCTTTTCTGTCCAGCTTGATCGCATTGTATTTTTGGCTCATCATACTACCTCCATTCCTGGCATTAAAATGTTGTACCTATATGAGGAATAGAGAATTCCCCTAATTCCAGTTTTTCCAAGCTTGTTTGTTTTCCCGAGCAGATTTCCAGCAGATCGGCTATTACGGCTTCCGCCTGATCCGAAACCTCTCCTTCGCCGACTCTAAAATCAACAAGCTCGTCAAAATAATCATCTTGATTTTTAGGTGTTATCGTCATACATGGCAAAGCGGCTGAACCGGTAAGTACTCCCCTGCTGCTCACAATCATGACTATATTGCATCCGCTTGATGCCATATTTGACAATGCCTCAACAATATTTCCCGGAACGGTGATCAGATACACGCCTCTTTCGGCAGGAATTTCACTATATCCAAGCAAACTCTTAATCGGGCTGGTGCCAGTTATCTCTGCTTCAAGAACTGCTTGTGACCTTTCCTTTTCGGAAAATCCCTGATAAGCAGGGGCTTCAGTGCTTATCTCTTTCCAGCGTTTCCGCTGCAGCCCTTCTCCCATTACTCTTAATCTATTTTTAACCTCTTCCCTTGCGGATCTTTCTGACAGAAGTCCCCCTGCTGGCTCTAAAGTTTTAGAGAGGCCCACTATGACATTGGCCTCATTATGGACCAATCTGTCAACAGCTTCTCCTATTACTGGAGCCATCTTAAATAAGGAGTCTTCGTCAAGGTCAGCTGTTAAAATTCCTACTGTCAGTGAAGATAGCGGCATGCGCTGACGCTCTTGGCCAGCTGCTTCTCTTGCCCATTGCTCAGCTATTTCGACACCTTTTTTAATTGTGTTCTCTCCTCCGGCCATCTGCTGAATTCCTATACCTTTCACAGGCTTTGTATCTGGTATGCTTTCAAGCAGTCCGCTGATTTGATTTGTTTCACAGCCCAATCCGACAAGAAGGGCTGAGTGCAGATTCGGATTTGAGGAGATGCCAACGAGCATGTTCTTAGTTAATTTAAAATCATCTCCAAGCTGTGCACAGCCATTGCCATGAACGAACGGAACCGTACCGGGAACCTTATCCGAGATTTCTTTGGCTACGACACTGGAACAAACAACTGAACAGATAATTCCAATGTGATTTCTAATTCCTACAGTTCCGTCTTCTCTGATAAAACCTTCAAAAGAATATTCCAACACCAAACTCCCCTTCCATTTGCATGAATTATATAAAAATTACAAAAATTTAAACAGCAGGATCTTCAATTCCTGGATCTTGTTTTGCTTTTTGGCTCCCTTCAAACGATTCCACTTTTCCATCAATGCCTTTTTTCTTCTGATACTTATCTGCAAGAATTACTGCGATTGGAACAAGCAATGCCGTACTGATAGTTGCGATTGAAATTTGAGCAGAGGCAACAGCTACTAAATCCTGATAAACCTGAGCCTCGGCTGCTGTCATTAAGCCAGATCCGGCTGCAACCGATGCAGCCGCTGCAATGGCAGCGGGCGTTGCTACTGCATTGCCGGCAGTTGAAGCCTCAGCCCATGGAGCGATATAGCTTTTCTCCCGGAAAAGCTTGAATGTAAGTACCATTGCTCCCCCTGAGAAGATTACTGTCATGAACGCCAGGACAATTCCAGCTCCTACAACTTCCGGGTTAAAGAAGCTTGCCAGATTCATACCCGCACCTAATGCGAAGGCAAAGAAAGGAATAACAAGTGTTTCACCGGCTGCAAGAAAATTTCGGATCTCAGGGTCAAGGTTACCTAAAATCATTCCAATTAAAATTGGCAGCAGAACTGCAATAAAGGCAATAAGCGGGAAGTTAGCTCCCATTAATCCTAAAGCCATTAGTGTGAAAAACGGTCCATCGTTCAAAGAGAGAACAGCTGTAGCCCCCACATCCGAACGATTCCCATACTGCCCGGTCAATGCTGCATACATCCCGCCATTGCCATTTGTCATCGCTGCGATGATCGCCATGGTTGATAACCCAAGGAACCCATTCACCGGATCTGACATTATACCCCAAAGCATTCCGATGAAAAAACCAGCCAAATATTTCGATGTTGTTAATAGAACACCCTTTTTTAAAGCTTTTCCTCCTACCCGGAGATTCATCTGGCTTCCGGCACAGAACAGGAATAAAGCACACAGGGTTAACGCACCGTCTTTAAACAATGCCTGCGTGAAGCCCCCTATTTTCAAAAATTCATAGTTTCCGTCCGGTGTAGGCGCTACACCTAAACCTTTGAGCAACTCCATAATAAAAGGAAGATGAAGCTGATCAATTGTATTTAATAAGGCTCCTAACAATAATGGCACAACCATCAGACCGCCTGGAACTTTGTCAATTGTCTGCTTGATTTGCATCTTAACACTCTCCTTATTCATATTAAAAATGTGATTTCTATATATGAAATCGTTTACAATTTGTTTTAATATAGCGGCTCTTAAGATGAGTGTGATATTTTTCATGAAGTTTCAAGTGAACCTTTTTGACTATGGCTGCCAAATAAAATCCCCAAACAAAGGCGAGAGAATTACTTAGAGGTTAGCTGCGGATCTTTGCAGGTGTTCTTTTTTTGCAAAAGCTTATGTTTTTCTACTATATTGTTTAACGTTCCGATGTTCTCAATTGTAATAGAAATCTGATCCCCTTCTTTTAGCCATACTTGCGGATCTCTTCCCATGCCTACGCCCGGCGGTGTACCTGTAGCAATTAAATCTCCTGGTTTTAATGTCATCGACTGAGAGAGGAAAGAGACAATATATGGGATCTTGAAGATCAAATTCTTCGTATTGGAATCCTGCATGATTTCATTATTTAAACGTAAAGAGATATTTAGATTATGCGGATCTCCTGCTTCATCCTTTGTTACGACAGCAGGCCCAATTGGCGCAAATGTATCAGCTGATTTTCCGCGCGACCATTGGCCATCTGCAAATTGAAGATCCCTGGCACTCACATCATTCATAATGGTATAGCCAAAGATGTAATCCTCTGCCTCTTCTTCTGAAACACATTTTGCTTCCTTCCCAATAACAATTGCCAATTCCGCTTCATAGTCCACCTGGCAGGAGTTGATAGGAAGTTCAATGGCATCGCCTTCCCCAATGATTGTATTTGCATATTTTGAAAAAATAACGGGGGATGCTGGAGGTTCCAATCCTGTTTCTTTGCAATGGTCAAGATAGTTTAAACCGACACAAATGATTTTTTCGGGCTGTGTAATAGGAGCCAGTATTTCCACATCTGAAAGGGGAAACGATACATCCCTGTCCTCCAGATCCAGTTCATTTTGCTCAAGGAGTGACTGGATAGCAGGAAGAATGCTTTCGCTTTGTTCAATAATCTGCTTTAAATCCCTCGGAATTTTCAATCCTGAGGAACTATCAATCTTGGTTTCTAAGGCATTTAAATCTATTATATGGTTTTCTTTTAAAACACCAGTACGTGTCTCTGAGTCGATTCGAAAAGCGGCAAGTTTCATTTAACCTTCTCTCCTTCTTTTAATTTGCTGCAGCTGCAGTGATAATTTTTGCAATTCCAAGACCTTCAGCGCCTAGTTTTGAAGTTTTGGCTTCAGGATAATAGCGTTCAATCATCTGAACACCGATAGCCGCCCGGCGCACACGTTCTTGTACAAGAGAAATATTTGTTGCTTCCCACTGTTTACCGGAAGGATACACATCCGGGTGATTGCGGAGGCCGAACTTAATGTACACAGGTGCTAACACACGGATAAATTCCGGAATTTCATAGTATCGGAGAAAACCGCCAAAGTTGTCTGGAACCTCAACATATAAATCTATTGGAATATCAATTGCCTGGCGGATTGAGGCTAGTTTTGGCAGGGTCAGTGCTGTAGGTACATTATAAGTTCCTGCCCCCAGGTCTTGCATTAGTTTGATCGAAACCGGGTTAGCTGAGCCCATTTGCACCGATACTTTTACGACAAAATCCTCAGGAAGCTGACCTGCTTTTTTCATTTCTTTTGTCATTAACAGCAGTCCCTCATCTGCCACTAATGCACCTCTTAGTCCTAACCGGGCACCTCTTTTTAAATCTTCCATTGCGTAGACAAGCTGGTCCGCACCTTCATGGCGCAGAGCTTGAGCCTTGCCGGCACTAGTTAATGGACCTGAACTGATATCCCAGGTTCCCCTTGGCCCAACAAATAAGCTGAGCTCTATTCCTCTTTCTGCAGTCAGGCTGCACATTTCCAGAATTTCTTCATCTGTTTGCAGCATGATTCCGCTTCCCTGGGATATGCGGTGAATGGTCAGGCCATAATGATCGATTTCTTTTAACGTTTCTTTTAAGGCAGCCGGGCCTTCGACACTTGGCAGTTCAATTCTGTACTGTGCACCATCTGGAAATGTTTTGTTAGAAGAAGGCAGTTTTGATAAGTCTGTGGATGGATAACCTAGTTTTTCAAGTAATTCTCTAGATTCTTTCATTATTTGACCCTACTTTCGTTTCAATAGTTTGTATGAGTGCTGCTACCTTATCTGACAGTTCCTTAGGATATAGATCAAATGGAGGGCGGTTGCCTGCTTTAACATGAAACCATCTTTGGTGCACCGCCTCTTTCACTGCAATAAAAAATGATGGGCAGAGCGTGTAAATATCCATTAAATGTGATAATTTTCGGTGCTGCTGTTCGGCCTTTGCCAGATTGCCATTCCGGTATTCTTCATATAAACTGACCGAAATTTCAGGAGCAAAGCTGGCTGTCCCATTTATACTCCCTGCCGTTCCAATCATTTGGCCCGGCAATAAATGCTCATCAAATGCGGTAAAAACCATAAAGTCGCTTCGGACCTTTGTTACTTCCTTGATCATCTGGCGAATGTGGCCAAAGTCATTTATAGTTTCCTTAATCCCGCATATATTCTGGTAATCTATCGATAATTTTTTTACAAGGTCTGCCGAGAGCGATTGTCCGCTAAGAGAAGGAATATTATATAAAATGACTGGCAGGGATGTATTTTCAGCAATAGCTCCATAAAAACCATATAGCTGTACTTCTGAAAGCGGCCAATAGTACGGGTTGACTGCAAGCACTGCATCGGCTCCATGTTCCTCAGCAAAAGTGCACAAATTTAGCACTTCGCATAAGGCTGTATGTCCTATTCCCACCAAAACAGGAACCCGCTGATTTATATACTTAATCATTTCTTTTACATATAATTTCCGTTCCTCCATGGTTAACGAGGTAAATTCACCTGTGCTGCCCATTAATAAAATGCCATGCACACCCTCGTTAATTAACTCATCGAGATATCTTTTGTTTAAGTCCAAATCCAGATTTCCTTCTTCATCGAACAATGTAACAACCGGCGGTATGATTCCATGAAACCGCATTCATTCTTCCCTCCAATCAACCCTTATCATTTGAGATGGCAAAGCAGGGACAAAAATCCCCTGGCTTTACCGGCATTATCCTTTTATAAATACGGTTTTAATAGCAGTAAAGAACTCCTTTGCTGCTTCTCCCTGTTCACGGGATCCTGTACTTGATGCTTTCATCCCTCCAAACGGGGCCTGAAGCTCAACTCCAGCACTTTCAGCATTGATGCGGACAAGGCCTGCTTCAATCTCATCAATAAATTCAAGGAATGAGCTAATATTGGAAGTAAAGATGGATGCACTTAAGCCATACTTTGTATCATTGGCAATTGCGATTGCTTCTTCTAAATTAATTGCTTTTATAAGAGCAATAACTGGACCAAAGATTTCTTCCTGTGCGATTGTCATCTCAGACTTTACATCTTCAAAAATAGCCGGAGAGATAAAATATCCTTTTTTAAGCTCTCCTCCGGTCAAAGCTTCTCCTCCATATACTAGTGAAGCACCCTCATTCTTTGCCATCTCAATATATTTTTTTACTGTATGAAACTGACTTTCGCTTGCACAAGGCCCCATCCAGATCCCTTCCTGCATGCCATCGCCTACGGTTATCTTTTTTGTTTCTGCAACTAGTTTTTCTTTAAAGTCATCGTACACATCCGCTTCAACAATTACGCGGCTGGAAGCTGTACATTTCTGGCCGGTAGAACGAAATCCGCCGCTGATTACCGCTTCAACAGCTGCATCTAAATCAGCATCTTTAGCAACAATAACTGGGTTCTTCCCCCCCATTTCCAGCTGGAATTTGATTCCGCGGCCCGCTGCTGATTTAGCAACTCCTTCCCCAACGGTTTCAGACCCTGTAAAGGAAATAGCATTTAACAGTTTATGATCAATAAGAGCCTGACCTATAACAGAGCCTGACCCAGTAATAAAATTAAGAACTCCTTCTGGAAGCCCAGCTTCAGCAAAACACTCCACTACCTTCGCCGCAGTTACAGCCGCTTCGGAAGCAGGTTTGAACACAACCGTGTTTCCGTAAACTAAAGCAGGGGCTATTTTCCAAATAGGAATGGCTACAGGAAAATTCCAAGGTGTAATAATACCTGCCACACCCAATGGCGCCCTTTTAGTAAACATGAGAGCATCTTTATCTGTTGATGGAATGACATCTCCTTCCTTTCTCATCCCTTCTCCTGCATAATAACGGAGGATAGCAATCCCTCTGGCAGTCTCCCCTTTTGCTTCAGGAAGGGTTTTACCCATTTCTCTTGTCATTGTTTCAGCTATATCATTCAAGTTTGCTTCCAATATGTTAGCTGCTTTGTATAAGAACTGCCCCCGTGCTGCCTGGCCAAGCCTTCGCCACGCTTTTTTCGCCTTATGTGCTGCCTGAACTGCATGCTCGAGATCTTCACGGGAAGAATTCTGGACGATACCTACTATCTCATCTTTATTTGCCGGATTAAAACTTTTGATCGATTCCTTCGTTCCTGACTCTATCCACTCGTTATTAATAAAATTTTGATAGACTTTCTCTTTGATTTCAATTTGCATCCTTTCTCCGCTCCTTTTTAAGATTTATTCAATCATCTGTTTCTGATTGCCCGTATAACCGGCATATTGGGATAACCGGTTTGCGAGGTTTAATATTTCCTCTTTCGCTGCATCCTTTTTCTGCTCCCAGCTATTCGTCATCATTGTAAAACTGACTCCTGCAATAATATTATTTTCGTAGTTATAGACCGGCGCAGCCACACAATGAAACCCTAGTGAGGCTTCCTGGTTCTCGATTGCATAGCCATTCTTCTTTGCTGCATTGACGTTCTCATAGAGATCGTCGATATTGGAGATTGTAAAAGGTGTCTTCTTCACAAACTGGCTGCTTGGAAATATCTCCTCTAGCTCATTTTTGTCATATTGAGTCAGCTGAATTTTACCGATCGCAGAGGCATATGCAGGAAAACGCATGCCGGGATCTGTTACAAGCCGGACTCTTGAATCCCCTTCCATTTTCCCTAAATAGACAACGTTTCCTTTTTCTAACATTCCCAGCTGGATATGCTCATTTATTTTTGAAACAGACACGCTCGCTTCCTTATAAAAGGACTGCAATATATTGAACTGCTTAAAGTACGCAGCACTTAGCGCACCCAATGCAGGTCCAAGTGAATATGTATCGCCTTCTTCCTTCACAATCCAACGCAGGGTTTCTAACGTATTTAACAAGGAGAATAAAGAGCTCTTATTAATACCCAGCTGCTTGGATATGTCGATCAGGCGCAATTGATTGGGACGCTCGCCAATGAGAGCTAAAATGTTATTTGCCTTTTCTAATGCTGGAACCCAATATTTTTCTTTCATGAATACCTTCCACCTCAAACCGGTTTAATATAGTAAACCAGGTTTTAAATTTTAAACCTAAATCTAGTTTAACACACTAATTTAAATTTTCAAATAATTTATTGACTTATTTTTTCTAAAAGAATTCGTTAAATTTTCCTTTTGCTCTGAAAGAATACATAATAAAGTTTAGGGCGATAATGTAAAATTCACTAATAATTATCAGGCAGTATTTTCTCCCTTCATTATTAATAATTGTAACAGGAGCCTCAAAACATGGATAAACACCAAACCAGCCTAAAACCATTCATTTCACTCATTCTATCAACAAAAATACCAAAGATTGCCCTCATCATTGGTTTAACAGCCAGCATTTTAACCACCTTGACTGGACTTCTCGTACCGCTGCTGACCAAAAACCTGGTGGACGGTTTTTCTGTTGAATCCATAAGCATTCCGCTCATGGCCGGAATTGGGGCAGCCTTTATCGTCCAGGCCATCATCAGCGGAATTTCCATCTATTTGCTCAGCTATGTCGGCCAAAAAGTGGTGGCGCGGCTTCGGGACCGGATGTGGATGAAGCTCATAAGGCTTCCGGTCAGTTATTATGATAAGCAATCCAGCGGCCAGACTGTTAGCCGCGTAGTTAATGATACTAGCATTGTCAGGGAGCTGATTACCAATCACTTTCCGCAATTTATTACCGGTATTATCAGTATTATCGGTGCAATTATTATCCTGCTTGTGATGGACTGGAAAATGACACTGCTGATGCTCACTTCTGTTCCTATTACACTGGCAATTATGATTCCACTTGGCCGAAAGATGGCAAAAATATCTCGGGGCCTTCAAGATGAAACTGCCATCTTTACCGGAAACATTACCCAAACACTCGGTGAAATCCGCTTAATGAAGTCTTCTGCTGCAGAACAAAATGAAGAAGAAAAAGGATTGGATGGCATCGACAAACTGCTTGGCTACGGCTTGCGGGAAGCCCGCATTTTTGCGATGATTGGCCCGACTATGTACCTGATCATGATGGTTGTTATTGTCATGATCATCGCCTATGGAGGCATGCGTGTGGCCAGCGGAACGATGTCAACGGGTTCTCTTGTAGCCTTTTTGCTGTATTTGTTCCAGATTATTATGCCAATTACCTCATTTGCGATGTTTTTTACTCAGCTGCAAAAAGCGAAAGGCGCAACAGAACGGATCATTGAAATTTTGGAGGAGCCATTGGAAGATGGACAAGACGGCATCAAAATGGATATCAGCAGCAAGCCGATTACAATCGACAATGTCTCTTTCTCCTATAGTACAGAAGAGAGTGTTCTTGAAAATATCTCACTGGAAGCCCAGCCAGGTCAGATGATTGCACTGGCAGGACCAAGCGGAAGCGGAAAAACCACCCTTTTTGGTTTGCTTGAACGATTTTACGAGCCAGCTGCTGGTGAAATCAAAATTGGCGATATACCCATCCAGCAGATATCCCTTAAATCCTGGCGCAGCCAAATTGGCTATGTTTCACAGGAAAGCGCCATGATGGCGGGTACAATCCGTGAGAATTTATGCTATGGACTCGAAGATTCCGAAAGCATTGCGGATGAGAAGTTATGGGAAGTGGCGAAAATGGCATACGCCAATCAATTCATTGCCGACTTTCCGAAAGGGCTTGATACAGAAGTTGGTGAGCGGGGTGTGAAGCTTTCCGGGGGACAAAGGCAGCGTATTGCTATAGCGCGGGCTTTCCTGCGCGACCCTAAAATATTGATGATGGACGAAGCTACCGCAAGCCTCGACAGCCAATCTGAAGGCATCGTCCAGCAGGCCCTTACCCGCCTAATGGTAGGCCGGACAACTTTCGTCATCGCACACCGCCTTTCCACAATTGTCGGCGCAGACCAAATTGTTTTCATCGAAAAAGGCCGTGTCACAGGCATTGGCACACATTCCGAATTGACACAAACCCACGATTTATACCGCGCGTTTGCGGAGCAGCAGCTTGCATAAATAAAGGCCAGTCTTATGGAGACTGGCCTTTTTACTGCAAATCTTGATTATAGCCCCTATTAAAACCCAAATCTTATGATAAAATGTGACAAATTATCCATATAAACAAGAAGTTGGATTCCTTATAATGGAATTAAGATCTCAGTTAGTCATGCCAATCCAAAAGGAGGCTAAAGGCTATGTCATCAGATCACACACTTAACATGCTTGAAACATTGAAATATTATTGTGACTCTCAAATCACTCAGACCTTTTCAAATGACAAACAGCAGGTTTTATCTGTCTGTTACTTGAAAAACAATCATTCTTTTGAAATTACCTACACAGAAACGAATATAAAGAAAAATTTCCGCCACATAGAATCAGCAGCAGAAGCAATCGAAAAAGCTTTAAGGTGATTAAGACATCCTTAAAGCTTTTTTTGATTGTACTATAAACCTTTCTCTTTTCCATGTAATTTATGAGATGCAGGATATTATTCCCTGCATCTTTTCATTTAAGAGAAATTCTAGGTGAAAACATACTGCATCCTTAATCAATCAAACGTTTGATTGACTTTTTCAGTCTGCTATAAGGCATTCTGAGCCTGAAGAATTCTCATAATTTCCTTGCTGTCTTTTGTCAGTATGCCTTTCACATTTGGACCAAACCATTCCAGGGAAGCATCCATTTCTATCAGATCCGAAGCTTCTCTTAAGAACATCCTGTAATCTACCGCTCCTTCAAATAATGAAACCATGCCTTCCCTGCTGCCCGCTGCTGCATAGACATTATTAGGGGCAAACACACCAAGCTGGGATCGGGATTGTATATTTTTAAAATGAAAATGCGAAATATATGGCCGCAGCTGTTTTAGCGCAAAGAGCGGGTCCACTCCTGATTCCCATATATGAAGCACATCAAAATTAACTCTTAGCGCTGAATGGTCCGTTTCCTCAATGAGCTGAAGCGTAGAGGATGGGTTGTCTGTCAGTGTATTAGGATGAGTTTCAACAAGAAGCATCTGCCCCTCGGCTTCAGCCATTTTGCAGAGCATTTTCATGCGTGAAACCAGTTCGATTCTTTCCAGCCTGCTGATATCTGCACTGCCTTTTGTCCCGGCAAACGTCCTTATTTTCTTCGTTCCCCACCTATGCGCCAGTGCACATACTCTTTGCATTTCTGTCATTAAAACCGGAAGAGGCGCATCAAGAGGCAAATAGTCGCTCAGCATGGTCGTTTCAAGATTATAGGAACTAAGCCACTCACTGCCATAATGAATGTCTTCTGCCAGGTTTTTGGCATGCACACCCCATAGTTCTATCCCCTGGAATCCATTTGTCTGGGCATAATGTGCGATTTGGTCAATGGACTGAAGGTGATGACGGAATGAGATGGTGCAGAGAGATAGCTTCATAGAATTGCCTCCTTAATATTTTGGGATCCATGCAGTTTAACCCAGGCCACAAAGCTTTTCTGCAATCCCTGCTTGATTTTAAACTCCAGGATATTCAGTTCATCCAGTTTTACAGAGATTTCATTTTTCAAACCCAGGTTTCCTGTCATGGCAAGCTTCATCGCCCGATATTGGATAACCGTATATCCTTTTACGAGCTTCTCAATTTCATCACACCAGGCTTCAAAGCCTTCCTCAATATACCCAAGTGAATCCCAGAAAAACGCAAAAGCATGTTCATAGGCGTATTTTCGGATGGCGAGGACAGGGAGTTCTTTTAAGGCCAATGTCAATCCTGATAAAGGGTAGTTTTCGCTTCCGGATGTATATAGATCGACAATCTTTCCAACAGCATCAGTCATTGGGTTGCAGTCAAGCTTAATGCATGTATTAAAATATGCCTCCACTGTTTCTGCAGATGGCGGAATAATATTGGCGGCATCAAAGAAATATCCCCCTTCAGCAGAAGGATCCTCGATAGCTGCCACAATCCTATCCTTTGGCAGAATTCCTTCCCAGCGGAAGTCCGGATCATACATAAACCATTCCCCTTCGTTCCCTGTCAATTCCAGCATCACATAATGCGGAAATGGACTTTGATGAAACTTATTCTCCCTTTCAGGCAGCTTGGACAAATCAAGCATCACCATTACATACTCGTGGGGCTTCTTGTTCTCAAGCAGGCTCAGAAGCTTGTTTATATTTTCCTGTTTGCTGCGTTTTTCGTCATACCATCTATATAGCTTAATTCCATACAGCATTTCATACCATTGATGGAAAAAATCATGGTCGATCCGTTTGGAATGATAGGTCAGAACTCCATTATCCAATACATCGAAATCTGCATCCCACACTCCGAAATAATAAGGTCTGTGATCGGCCCCTTCAGTCTTTTTGACTGCCTCGCATACACAGCTCACAAAACAATGAACTTTAATCATAAGAAGGCTCCGCTGTGACAGGCTTCTGCAGGCGATTCAAAAAGTCGGCCAGGCTTCCTACGGTTCTGAAATCTTTAGGCACCAGCATTTCATCCGGGATATCAAAGCCAAAATCCACTTCCAAATGAAGGATAAGCTGCAGGATCATGATGGAGTCCATATATAAATCTTCATTTAAACGGGCATCCTCATGAAAGGCAGCCATCGAAGGCAGTTCTATTTGATGCTGCAGAATATCGTGTAAGGCCTGTAAAATTTCTTCTCTTGTCATGCCAGCACTCCTTCTCCCAGCCTTTTTCTGCTGATCTTGCCATTCGGGAGCTTTTTGATTTCTTCTGTCCGGATAAATTCCATCGGGATTTGGTAAGGTGCGAGATATTCCCTGCACCACTCCCGGAGTTCCTGCTCCTCTATTGGCTGGGTGCATACATACTGTGCACAGACTCTTTCTCCGGAAAGCGGGTGGATTTTTTTATAAACCACTGCTTCTGCAATTCTTGGTTCTGCCATCAGGACATCTTCCACCTCTTGCGGATATACGTTCAATCCCGCTACATTAATGGTGTCATCCATTCTTGCAAGAAAGGTCAGGACACCGTCTTCCATATAGCCAAGATCCTTAGTAAAGATGGTTTTCTCAGAATCACGGATGATAATTTCACCAGGGTATTCTCTGCTTCCAGCTTCCACTTTTACATGGGGAAGAGGATAGCCCATTTCACGGGGATCACTTACATCCGGGTGAATGGCCACACACCCGGCCTCCGAACATCCATACTGCTGCAGAACCCGGTTTGAAACACTCTTTAAAGATTCCAGCCAGCCGGATGGCATTAGGGTGCCCGATGTCATCACACAATCGAACCGCCCGCCATCCCGAATCAAAAGTGTTAATGTATGCAAAAGCGCAGGTGCTCCATAAAGGATATGCTTCGGATATTCCTTTATTTTTTTAAGCACATACTTAGGGTTCATATTTGACAGAATGACCGGTTCTGCACCGCGTCTTAAGCTTGCAAATACGCCGCAGATCAGCCCATATGAATGAGTAACCGGACAGGCAACAATAGAAGTTGTCTGATGATCTGCCGGCAATACAGAAACATAGCTTTCCAGTTCAAGCTCGATGGAATCCCAGCTGCGTTCAATGCACTTAGGTGCACCGGTCGTACCCGAACTCATTTGGACCAGGACACCTTCACGGGCATTTTTTTGTTCTGACAGTTCGATCGGTGTATGAGTATTTCCGTAAAGCAAGATATGGCTTCCAGCCGATGAAGCCATTCGGATTGCCCCTTCTTTCGGCACGGAAGGATGGATCGGAACAATGGATCCTCCTTTTCTGCGTACAAATAAACAAAGAGCGAGCCATTGAAACACATCCGGCATACAAACAGCTAATCTTCTATTCCCGCAATCTCTTAAATGAGGAGTGTTTTCAAATTCTGTATATTGCTGCTCAAGGTCATCTAATGTATAGTAATGTTCATTTACAAAAAACATCTCAATTCTCCTTTGAATGATTATCTTAAAGAGTTTTTGACATAATGGCGAAAACCGCCCGCCTCTTCTTTTTGAACTTTTCTCTTCAGGAGTGACTCCGCATAGATTACCGGCGCAGTATGCTGCAGCAGATAATTTCGGAATATCAATTCCGGATAACAGCTCAGGTGCTCCATTAAGGCTTCTCCTGTCAGCTTCCAAAATCGCTGCTCGCTTAAGCCATATTGCTCTTCAAGTACATAGGACAGTTCAGACAGATGAAAAACAAATAATGTATCCATTGCCAGTTCTCTAAGCGATTCAATAGAAGACATCCAATAATACTGATCTTCCCTGCCTTTTTTAAATTGGTCATGAATGCCCGCAAAGTCTGGAATAGGGCTTGCCTCCGCCAAAAAGTCGTCGCAATACTCAACACTGTCATGGAAATCCCTCAGTGCGACACGTGTTGGCCAGCCGTCCTTATGAAGAAGAATCATATTCTGGGCATGCGCCTCAACAGCAATTCCATGCGCGGACAGCAAATGCCAGACAGGAACCACACATACTTCCACAAGCCTTTTCAGCCATTTTTCAATTCCATAGCGCTTCAGCCATTCGTCAATAAACGGAAATCCGTCCCTTTCCATTAATGGCAAAGCCGTACATGGCACCGCCTCTTCATCTTCTTCCATATAAAGCCGGATGCTCTCTCTCCATATAGCTCCGAGCTTTGCGCAAGTTTCTTTCTCCCCGGGATGATAAGCAATTCCTGCGTATTCCTTTAAAATGACCAAAGAAGCTTCCTCTTTTAAAAATGGATCTCCTTTCACTGTATCTGCAATCCATTTGGAAATATGGGGTGCGGCACAAACCGCGTGTGTGTCAAGAGTTCTTAGCGATGATGTGTTCACCATATTCATCGAAAGTTTCAGATGAGCTTTATCTGGATTTGTCATATTCCATAGAGTACGGACGGACTGTGTTGACCGATAAAAATCTCCGTTGCTTCCCAGAAGTACTATATCTGCATCAGCATTTGCAAACTTCACCTGCCAGGGGTGAATGGGCAGAAATGTGTATTCTTCAAAGGTTTTGCCGATATCCTGCAAATCAGAAAGCAATTGTCCAAACATGGAAGGGCCAAGTTCCCGCTCCCAGAAGCTTTCTTCATCTTCCAGCAATTCTATTCTGGCATTCATACGTCTGACGGCTGCCCACTGCAGCTCGAATGATTGCCTTGCTTCCGGCCCATATGCAGCATGATCCCCAAGTGTAAATCCGCTCCTCGCCTTATAGCAGGGATGGTAGGGATGTCCTTCCCATATCTCTGATTCCAGTTCTTCATAGCTGAAATTTCGCCTGGAAATAGAATGCATTAGATGAGTTTCGTTCCACTCACTCAGCAGAACGGTTTGTTCCAGCTCATTAATAAGCTGACTCCTTTTCTCCGGATCTGCAATAAGGTCTTCAGCCAATTCCTCAATCGTGGTTTCCGTTCGTGAGCCATCATGGTGGACTGAGCGAATGCTTCCTTCTATTAAACGCACACGGTCAAATGAAGCAATTTTTCCCTCACAGCAGTATGTTCGCTCGTTTCCGAAAATCGTAAAATGTAAGTGCGGATCTTCTGGCCGGTCAGCCGACTTGGCATAATCCATTAATCCTTCAAAAATGATGGCCTCCATGAGCTGCCTGATTATTCTTCTCTCAAAAGTTTTAGACAACGGCGGATGCAGCTTCAGCATAGTTTTCCTCCTTCTTCTTGACGGCGAATGGATTGGGCAGATAGGTGTAAACCGCTTGTTCGTTCTTTGCCATCAGCTCATCAACATCATGAAAGCGGGTTAAAAGATTGGCTTTATAAGATAATTTCTCAGATTGAAGAATATGCCGAATGAAATCCTTCCCCTGTCCAGATAGCCCTTTTTCCAGAGAGCTAAGCTGGTTTCGACACCATTTGATTAAACGGTCCTCACTGATGAGACCATCCTGCCCAAGTCTTGAGATGACTGAAAAAAGCTGATTCATGAACAGATAATACGTAAACCTTTCCTGAATGAGAGCATCCTCATAGAATAATTCCTGGCATTCTTCCAGTACAGGCAGCAGCTCACATAAAGTTTCTCTATGGAGATTTGATAGATAATACCCTTGATTATCACGGTAATAATAAGCCTCCGGGTATCCAGAAGAAAGGTCCAAAACGCTATTTTGCTGATGTGCCTCCAATGCCAGCCCATGTTCATCATATAAATGGATGAGCGGCTCCACTGCACAATTCCAATATTTCCGGAACCATTCCATGCTGACCTCCCGAATATCACGAGATTCCTCTCCGGCTATTCTCTCAATGGTCCGATGCAGCCTTGAACGTTTGCCAGGCAAAGGATCCTGAACCAATGCAGCAATGGAAGTTACCCCCCTCTGTTTTTCTTCCTGAAATGGATTGGATCGCAGAATAACTTCAAAGCCTGATTCCTGCTGACCAGGAAATAAGGCAGTAATATAGGCTGGATCATCGATCATCCGGAAAACAGGATGTTTTTCTGTAAATCGGATTTTCTTTATTAACTCCGCCATGGCGGTGCCTGCCCTTAGCTCATGGAAGCGGTTCTTCCTTAGCGAATTTGTGATTTTTACCGGGACCGAAAATTTATACATCCATTCCTCTTCAGGATTGTAAACAGTCCTGATGGAAGAAGTAGCTGAATAATAAGGCCCCATACTGCCAAGGTCCTTTATAAGGTCCTTCTCTATTGCCTCTCTGACATAGTCCTGCTGCAGAAGCCATTGGGCCTGAAGAGGGTGCATTGGAATGAGGCATTCCTTTTCCGGAACAGTAAGGTGCGGCATTGATTTTCTTATCGATTGAAGGATCATTTGACTTGCAGTTTCCTGGTCATTAGAGGATTCTTTTATCATCTCCCGGTCAATTTGGAAATAATGGAGCTGAAACTGTCCCTTTAATTCTGGCGCATAGCTTGGCTGCTGCCATCCAGTCATTCCTTGCCTGCTTTTCGGTGTAGGGTGAAGCCAGTGCCCAAACAGGAGCGATTGCTCTGCTTCAATGAAAGTACAATCTTCGGAATACAGGCTGTCCTCATCATTCATTCTCGCTTCAATATATGCCGCCATTGTTTGGTAGCTCTCAATCATCCTCAGCACAAGTTCATCAAAATGGGATGCAAGTTCATGACAGCCATTAGCTTTGGCCATTAAATGCATCTCATGGATAAGTGAAATCATCATCGGCAGTCTATCCTGATGAATCCATTCCCGCCGATTAGAACAATATTTAAGTGCATGGCCGATTACATGTCTTCCTGTTCGTGAACGGTAAAGGACTTCGACAGCGAATTTAACGGACTGACCAGATAATTCTATTTCTGCTACCGACTCCCCTGAAAGAGGGATGGATAGCTGCTGTTCCTGAATCCACTCCCTGCTCTCCATCCAATGCCCGCTGTCCACTTCCCGCAAATAACTATTAATAAAAGCTTGAAACGTTGCATTTTCTGCAATTTGTTTGGCTGAATGATGCATAATTCCATCCTTTCACCGAGTCTTTAGACCTAGTAATTGATAACCATTCTCAATAACAGTTAAAAAATTTGATCCTTTTCCATGAAAAGAATCAAGATAATGGAGAGGACGGGTGCAAATCCCGGCCTCCCGCCTAAAATTATTCGCTTAATAGAAGCGATTCAATTTCTTTCAAACCTTTTTGGCGCTCAATCGGATCCCAGAATCCCCAAGTAGTGGACAGAGTATGTACGTTGTCATTCTGAACAGCCTTCAGGCTTTTCCAAACTTCACCCTGGGTGACTGAATCGTAAAATTCACCGCTGTTAAAGAAAGTAAGGTCAATTATATTGTCAGGATTATATTTTGCTAACCCTTCAATTGAGATATTTTCGCCAAAATCCTCTGGAAGGTTTTCAGCTGGAGTTAATTTCAGATCATCAAATAATAATGAGTTGGTTGCGTGGTTTGTCAGTCCAAAAACACGAATATCTTTTTTATTGATTGCCACTGCCATGAAAGTTTCTTCTCCTGTTTTTTCACGGACTCGTTTTCCGATATCCTCTGCTTCCTTCTCCAGATCTTCAATGACTTTCTTTCCTTCGTCAAGCTTGCCTACAGCTTCTGCAACTTTCAGGTGATCTTCCTTCCAGTCGCCGCCAACTTCAACAACAACTGTTGGGATGGTTTCAGAAAGCTGATCATAGAGAGGCTTATAGCGATCACTTATGATAAGAAGATCCGGATCAAGCTTCACAATTTCTTCTGAATTAATTTCATCGGCATATGGGAGCGCCTTAACACCTTCAAGCTCCTTCGTTAAATGCGGCGGGAACTCATTATCGTATGCCATTACTGCATAAGGCTTTACCCCTACTGATACAAGCGATCCTTCCCAGGAAACATGTGAAAGCAAAACTACTTTTTTCGGTTCGGCGGGCACTTCTGCTTTTCCTAAAAGATGTTCAACCGTTCTGGTTTCCTCTGTCTGTTCTTCCTCTTTCTTTTCAGCTGCTTCTGTAGAGGCCTCTTCACTTTTACCGCATCCTGTTAAAATTAATAAAAATAACATGAAAACAATGCTCCATGGAGCACAGAACTTCTTCATGGATAATTCCTCCTAAGCAATAATGAAATTCATTCTCAATGATAATCATTATCACATTAGCTTAACATGGACTTTTACAACTTCTTACATGGACAAAACTTACATTCCACTAAAAATAGGGTCCAGCTGAAAAAACAGCTGGACCCTTGTTCGCATTAATTAAGCCTTAAGTTTTGCTCTCAGCAAATCGTCCGGAAATACCTCAAGCATTTTCTTTCTCCCAAGCGGTCCCCAAGGATCCCACTCATGGCTGTCAGGATAGTATACTTCACCTGTTTGGACAGCACGGATCTTATTCCATTCAGGAGTATGAGCAGCTCTCCAAACATCTCTTTCATGACTCCATAAGATGAGAAGCTTATCAGGATTGAGATCAGCCACATCCTTCAGGTCTGCATTCCGATATCCTTCAAAATACAAATCAGGATGAGGCTCAAAACCCAAATTCTGAAAGAACAGATTGAGCAGAGCATGCCCGCCCTGTCCGTAAAGACGTATTTCCTCCGGCCGGATCCAAATGACTGCCCATCTGCCTTTTTTCGTTAATGGACATAGCTTATCCCTTACTTTAAATTCAAGGCAGTGGATGTCTTTTTCTATGCATTCTGCCCGGCTTGTACATCCTACCATAGAAGCAATTTCGTAAAGATACTGCCGCCAGTCCGGCTGCAGCTGAATATGATGGACCTTCTCCTGCTGTGAGAGAAGCACATTTTGGAGCTGATAATTATGTAAAGGCGTCTTTATGATTCGATCTGGCTGAGATAAGAGAATATCCTCTGGCTGAAAGAGCTTTTCTGCATTAAGGAGCATGGTGCCCTCCAATTCTTTTTGAAGATAGCTCGGCACTCCATTGCTGGCAGGATAAACAGTTGGATAGGATGGCGCTGCAACAGGCTGTACACCCAGCGAAAGGAGATGGTCCTGCAAAAAGAGCTGACTAACCACCGCAATTCTTTCCTTAGCCCTTTTCATAAATACAGATGGCGGCAAGCCTGCTTTCATTTTAAAAAGACGGCTGAAATAAAATTCATCCTGCATTCCGATTTGCAGTGCCACTTCTTTTGCTGTAATCCCTTTCTTCTGCATCATCAGCTGTTTGGCTGCTCTCATTCTTTCTCCATTCAGGAATTCCTTCGGCGCCATCCCGGTTCTTTTTCGAAAGGCCCTGGTAAACGAAACTGGGCTCATGTTTGCTTTAGATGCCAGCTCTGCCACAGTAACCGGCTGGGAAAGATTATTTCTGATCAGGTCCACCGCTTCTTCAATCCCGTCTACTTTTGTCTTGTCTGTCAGAATAGACATCATATTCCACAGCTGGGACTGAAATCTGCACTCAGCAGATATAGATTTTTCTTTGTTCCTTTTCCTCAGCTCTTCCCACAAGGGCACCATCTTTGATGGCTCCTGATTAGCCAGGATCCCGGAAAGAAATCCGGAAAGCACATCTTTATCCTTTGCCCATGTGAGATTATAAACCGTTAACAGATCTGCTGATGCGGAGGTAATTATGCCACATTCCGAGAAAAAGCAGCTTTTCCCCGCCTCTATCTTCAGCAGGCGGTTGTGAGTTTCGATTGTGCCTCTCCCCGCTGAAATATATATAAGTGTAAAATCATTGCGATTTTCATTGATGGTTTTCGACAATCCCTCTCTCAAGCTTGATACTGCAATTTCATACGGTTCGAATTGTTTGCCGCTCAGCATATACAAAAAATACTCCCTTCTTTTTCCTTAAATAAGAATTGACAAAAGCTGTGAAAGGATAGTAGATTAATTACGATTATTTAGAACGATAACGATTATCATTTTCACTCAAAATTTACATAGAAAAGGACTGAATGTAATGGCCAGAACTGCAGCTGACATAACAGAGCACATGCAGCCTGTACACCAAAAATCTATAAAATGGGGCCTGGCAGGAATTGTGCTGGTGCTTATCGGGCTGCTTGCATCGATCGGGCTGGGTGCAATCTGGATTCCCCCTTCCGTGGTGTGGGAGTCATTTGTCTCCTTTCAGGGAGGTCAAATTGAACATCAGCTTATCAGAGAAGTCAGGCTTCCCCGGGCACTGACCGGGGCACTTATTGGCGCAGCACTTGCTGTAGCCGGCACCATTATGCAGGGAATTACACGCAACCCGCTGGCAGATCCCTCTATAATCGGCATTACACATGGAGCAGGCCTGGCCATCGCAATTGCACTTGCCTTTCTTTCCGGCGGATCATACTGGGTTCTGCTTATCTGGTCATTTGCAGGTTCCGCTGCTGGAGCCTTGCTTGTATTATCTTTCTCCATGCTTTCAAAAGAGCGGATATCACCTGTCACTTTGACACTGGCAGGCGCTGGATTAAGCACCCTGTTCAGCGCTCTTTCAACTGGCATCGCCCTTTACTTTCAGACTGCCCAGGACCTGAGCTTCTGGTTTGCGGGAGGTCTTTCAGGAACACAATGGCGCCATGTGTATATTTTGCTTCCCGCCGTTTTTTTAGGCTTGCTCCTGTCCCTTTGGATTAGCCGCTCCCTGACAATCCTAGCTCTGGGAGAAGAAGTGGCTGCAGGGCTTGGTCAATCTCAGCAGAAAGTCCGCTGGATTGGGCTTGCAGCGGTTATACTATTATCAGGGGCGGCCGTTTCCATTGCCGGAGCTATAGGCTTTATCGGACTGGTAGTTCCCCATATGGTCCGGCTTTTGATTGGATCTGACTACCGCTGGCTCATCCCGCTTAGTGCCATTGCAGGTGCCTTGCTTCTTGTATTGGCAGATATCGGGGCACGGATGATTAACCCGCCGTTTGAGACTCCTGTCAGTGCTGTTACTGCACTAATCGGTGTTCCATTTTTCTTATATTTGTCCAGAAGGAAAAGGGGGTATATGTAATGGATTGGAAACAGGCTTTACTCCAATCATGGGGCTGGATGGCAGCCTTTATATTCCTTATCCTGGTTACTTTTGTGCTAAGTCTCGCGACTGGAGTGATGCCAGTCGGAATGAATGAAATTATGGCTGTTCTCTCAGGCAGCGGCACTCCGAAGCAGGAGCTCGTGCTGCTTCAGCTAAGATTGCCAAGAATGATCATTGCCCTTCTAATAGGAGCAGGCCTTGCTCTTTCCGGCAGCATCCTTCAGGGGCTATCCCGGAATTCCCTGGCTGACCCCGGTATTCTCGGCATTAATGCCGGGGCCGGATTAGCAGTTGTTCTCTCAATCTACCTGTTCGGGCAATCGGGCGGAAGCCTTCTGGCTAAACCGTTCTTCCTTCCCGTATTTGCTTTCGCCGGAGCACTTGCCATTGCAGCTCTGATCTACCGATTTTCGTGGAAAGGCGGAATAGACCCGGAACGGCTTCTTCTCGTTGGCCTTGGATTTAATGCACTATGCGGTGCCTTGCTGCTGATCCTGCAGCTGAAAATGGATCCAAAGGATTTTCAGCAGGCAGCCATTTGGCTGACTGGCAGCATCTGGGGTATTCAATGGCCGTATGTATGGGCACTCCTTCCCTGGATTCTTGTTCTGATGCCAGTCGCCTTTATAAAGGCAAGAACAATGAATATCCTTCAATTCAAACAGGAAGTTCCTGTTGCACTCGGCTTAAGAGTCGAATCCGAGCGCCGGCTGCTTCTCTGTCTTTCAGCGGCTCTTGCCGGAGCATGTGTAGCAGCTGGCGGCGGAATTGCTTTCATTGGCCTTCTGGCACCACATCTGGCACGCCGCCTTTGCGGCCCCAACTACTTCAGCAATTTGCCTTTATCTGCATTAATAGGCGCAGCGCTTGTTCTCATTGCAGATATGATAGGGAAAAATCTCCTTGCACCTGCTGATATCCCGGTTGGAATCGTAATCTCAGTCATTGGAGCTCCTTATCTGATTATCATGCTTCTCACCCGGAAAGGAACAGGATTGAAAGCTTAATAGATATCAATCACATAAAAAATGCCCATTCAAAAATCCCTTTATGAATGGGCATTGCACTTTATTTAATTTCAGCTGGCTCACGGTATTGCTTCTGGCCCAAAGAATGATAGACATCCTGACGGCTATCAACAATATATTCCGGCTTCGGCTTGCCGCGGTTTGCCTTGTGCCCAGCAATATGTACATCACTTGTTTCCCACGCCTTCCAGGCTTCTTCCGATTCCCAGCGAATCATGACGGCCACTTCTTCATCCCCGCTGCGCTGTTTCTTCTTTAAAACATTCAAATCAACGAATCCAGGCTGCTCTTCGATTATGCCTTCCCCTGCAAAGCGATCGACTAACTTATTGGAATGGCCTTCTTTCACCGTAATCGTTTTTAATTGAATAAACATACCTGTTCCTCCCCTGCTTCTTTTCTGTTATTATAATTGATAACGATTTTCATTTTCAACTATTTTAAAAAATAGATTCATTATTTTATTAATTTATAGTATGTTTAGATTATCGAACTAATCAGAAAATGAGGCTCAATTATGTGGAAAAATAAAAATGTATGGATTTTATTAACTGGGGAGTTTATAGCAGGGCTGGGCTTGTGGCTAGGTATAATAGGGAATCTCGAATTTATGCAGGAAAAGGTTCCCTCAGATTTTCTAAAGTCGCTTATTTTGGCAGGCGGATTGCTGGCTGGGATTGCTGTTGGACCCTGGGCAGGAAGAATAACTGACCAAATCAGCAAGAAGACGGTCATGCTGGCGTCTGGCTTCGCCCGGGCATTAAGCGTTATTTTTATGTTAATTGCCATACAAACCGGGTCTGTCTGGTGGATGGTTATTTTTCTGGTATTCCTGCAAATCTCGGCAGCCTTCTATTTTCCAGCTCTGCAGGCTGCGATTCCGCTGGTAGTGGAAGATAAAGATCTGCTGCAGCTGAATGGAGTCCATATGAATGTGTCCACCCTTTCGAGAATTTTAGGTACTGCTTTAGCTGGCGTTTTGTTAGTCATCTTGCCATTATCAATGCTTTACATCGCTTCGCTTGTCGCCTATCTGATTCTCTTTTTAATCACTTTTTTTATGGATTTTGAAGAATCTGTCTCGAAGGAAAGCACAGGTAGAAACTCAAGCAGAGGCAGCGGAGGATTCAAGGAAGTATTCCCGATTATTCAAGGTCTGCCCATTGTGTTTATGACATTGATCCTAACCTTGGTTCCGCTTCTGTTCCTTGGCGGCTTTAACTTAATGGTCATTAATATCAGTGAGCTTCAGGACAGCTCATCCATTAAAGGATTGATCTATACGGCAGAAGGACTCGGCTTCATGCTTGGCGCATTCATTGTTAAACAAATCAGTCAAAAACGTTCGCCTTATGCGATCCTGTTTTTCTTCTCCTTCATCATCGGTCTATCACAGCTGCTTCTGTACTTTGCAGATGTACCTGTTTTATCCATCTTGGCTTTCTTTATTTTTGGGTTTGCCGTCGGCTGTTTCTTCCCGACTGCCGCCACCATTTTTCAAACAAGAGTGCCAAAGGAATTTCACGGAAGATTCTTCTCCTTCCGAAACATGCTTGACCGTGTAACTTTTCAGATTGTCCTGCTTCTGACCGGATTCCTTCTGGATGCTGTCGGCCTTCAGATAATGGTCGTGATCTTTGGAATACTGTCGCTGATCATGACGGCAGCATTCTTTGCTAAATTCAGGAAAATAAGGACAGAAGTTCAGGTTAAAGAAAAGATCAGTACGTAAGAAAAGCGGAAGCGCCTTGCCCACGAAGGAACGCAGACTAAGAACGCCACGTCCTGTGGCAACGTCTGCATGACCCCCATCCTGGGGGCCTCAAGCACAAGACGAGCCTTACGGAAAGGCGTTCTTTGCCTTTTTGGGAGGATTGACCGAAATGTGGAGGCGACTGCCCAGGGACGACAGGCATAAGACGGTTCCTGTAAGAAGGCGTCTTTCCTTCTGAAAGGAAATGGCTTATGAACCCGAGTCCCTAGGAGCCGCAGCTAGACAAGCTTGTGACCTCGAGGGGGTAGGCGCTGAAGCTAGACAGTTGTCAGACTTCAGATTGTATAAATCTTATCTTTAAAAACCGGTCCACATCGTGTGGGCCGGTTTTTCGCTGCTATTTCGCCTTAATTCCAAACGTTTTTTCAGTTTATGTGCGGATAGCCTTATTTTATGTGCGGATAAAATTTTTTCTGTGCACATAACCCAGTTTTATGTGCGGATAAAAAAATTTATGTGCGCTTAGTCTTTTACCCTAGTGCACCAGCTGCTTCACCAATTCCCGATTCCGTTTTTTAAAGACATCATTATGAGAAGAAACCATCGCAGCTGCGGCAGCATCCGGTTCAATGTACTGCTTCGCTTTGTTTACTGCATTGGCAGCATCCTGGAATGCTCCGGCAATTAAGTGAAGTTTGCCGTCATGCTTTAGGATATCCCCTGCAGCATATAGCCCTTCAACTGACGTTTCGCTGTTTGCATTGCCTGCAATATAGAAATCTTCCAGCATTTCAATGTTGAGATTGCTATTTTTTAAGAGTTCCGTATCCTGTTCATAGCCATGATTAATTACTACTTCATCTATTTTCAGATAAGAAACTTCGCCCGTTTCATTATTAGTCAATTCCACCTGTTCAATTTCCTCGTGATTTCCGCCGGCAAGTAATTTTGTGATGGACGTATGGTTAATGCAGATAACCGAACTATTCATCAGCTGTGAAACCTGAGCTTCATGGCCAGTCAAAGCATCTCTCCTGCAAGTGATGTATACCTGCTTGGCAACCGGCTCCAATTCATTTGCCCAGTCTACTGCAGAATTTCCTCCGCCGGAAACAATTACAGTCTTATCCTTAAAATGTTTAAGCGACTTGACTGTATAATTCAGATTGGAAACTTCAAAACGCTCTGCCCCTTCTATCTTCAGTTTCTGCGGCTTTAAAATACCGCTGCCAACAGCTACAATGACGGTTTTCGAATAGTGCTCTTCTCCAGAAGAGCCTTTTAAGACAAATAGACCATCTTCATTTTTGGCAATGGATTCTACCTTTTCATTAAGAACAACCGTTGGGTTAAACGTTAGTCCCTGCTCCACCAGCTGTTCGATCAGCTTAGCTCCCGGAGTCGGAGTCAGGCCGCCCACATCCCAGATCATTTTCTCCGGATATACATGAATTTTACCGCCCAGCATCGGCTGAAACTCAATCAGCTTTGTTTTCATTTTCCTTAATCCGCTGTAGAAAGTGGAATAAAGACCCGCAGGTCCGCCTCCAATGACCGTCACATCAAACACTTCAGCATTTTTCATTTACCGTCCACTCCTATAACCAATTACTATTGATTATCATTCTCACTTCAACTATACGACCTTTTTTCTCCTTTGACAATGAAATTTTTTTCTGAATACTTTTCCTTTATATACTATTGACATAAAAATCAGATAGACTTATAGTAAAAAAGAACCGATACTGATAATCATTATCACTAAAATATATTCTCAACTAAACGGAGGTTACATAATGGTCCGCCTATATACAGATGGCTTGAACATTGGATATAGTGAACGCTTGATTGTGAAAGACCTTAGTGTCCAGATTCCCGATAAAAAGATCACGACCATAATCGGCCCGAATGGCTGCGGAAAATCTACCCTTTTAAAAGCGATTACACGAATCATTTCTCATCAATCAGGTACTGTCATTTTGGATGGCGAAAACATTTCAAAGGAAAATACAAAGATCCTAGCCAAGAAAATGGCGATTTTGCCGCAAACACCCGAAAGTGCAAGCGGTTTAACAGTTGGCGAACTGGTCTCATACGGACGCTTTCCTTATCAGAAAGGCTTTGGCAGATTAACGAAAAAGGACTATGAAGTTATTGATTGGGCTCTTGATGTTACTGGAACAAAGGATTTCAAATTTCGCCCGGTTGACGCCCTTTCCGGCGGCCAGCGCCAGAGAGTCTGGATCGCAATGGCTCTTGCACAGGAAACAGACATCATTTTCCTTGATGAACCGACCACATACTTGGATATGGCCCATCAGCTTGAAGTTCTCGAGCTTCTCCAAAAGCTGAACCAGGAACAGGAGCGCACCATTGTGATGGTCCTTCATGATTTAAACCAGGCAGCCCGTTTTGCTGACCATATCGTTGCATTAAAAGATGGTGAAATTGTTAAATCAGGAAGCTATGAGGAAGTCATTACACAGGATGTCTTAAGGAAAGTGTTCAATATTGATGCAGTCATCGGACGTGACCCACGCACAAACAAGCCAATGTGTATTACTTATAATTTATTAAAAGGAGAAAATCAACATGAAGAAACTATTAATCCCGTTTACGATCTTGCTGCTTCTGCTTATTAGCGCCTGCGGCAATACAGAGCAAGGAGAATCAAAAGAAGCAGAACCAAAAGAAGACAAAAAATCAGGCACCTTTACTTATGAATCTGAAACTGGACCAGTTGAAGTCCCGGCTGATCCTAAGAGAGTTGTCCTCCTTTCCGGCTTTACAGGAAATGTAATGCAATTAGGCGTAAATATCGTCGGAGTGGATACATGGTCCAAAAATAACCCTCGTTTTGAAGAAGAATTGAAAGATGCTGAAGAAGTATCTGAAGATAACCTGGAAAAAATAATTGAATTAGAACCAGACTTGATCATTGCATTATCTACTGTTAAAAACTACGATAAGCTTAAAGAAATTGCACCAACTGTAACTTATACTTGGGGTAAGTTAGATTATCTGTCACAGCATGAGGAAATCGGCAAGCTTCTTAATAAAGAAGAAGAAGCAAAGAAATGGGTGGCAGACTTCAAACAGCGTGCTGAAGCAGCTGGTGAAGACATCCGTGCAAAAATAGGTGAAGATGCAACCGTTTCTGTATTCGAAATCTTTGATAAACAGCTTTATGTGTTTGGCGATAACTGGGCACGCGGAACTGAAATACTGTACCAGGCAATGGACTTAAAAATGCCTGAAAAAGTTAAAGAAATGGCTCTAAAAGATGGCTATTACGCTATTTCTACAGAAGTTCTTCCAGAGTATTCCGGAGATTATATTATTCTGAGCAAATACGCTGAAGCTGACCATTCGTTCCAGGAAACTGATACGTACAAAAATATCCCTGCTGTAAAAAATAACCGCGTCTTTGAAATGGAAGGCAATGGTGCTTCCTTCAGTGATCCAATCACACTTGATGCACAGCTGGAGTTCTTTAAAGAATCATTTTTAGGAAAGTAATACTGCAGGAGGGATTCTTATTTTGGGGAATTCCTCTTTCCTATTTAGAAAAGCGGAAGCGCCTTGTCCCCGAAAAGAATCAATTCTGTTATTATAAGAACAGCACATAGCTCCCGCATGTCAGCTGGAGCTGGACAGTTTTCGAAGTTTAAGACAGTTCTGATCCCATAAAGAAAGATGAGAGTACAATGACAAAAGATGCTCAACCCTTCATTCCATTTATCTATAAACTCGCCGCAGGCTTTGTTATCTTTGCCGGCATGTTTGTGGCTGCGTGTGTGTTTGGAGCTGCGGATGTCACGGTCAGAGATGTTTGGCTGGCGCTTACTTCCAATGCTTCCGGAGAAAAAATTTCGATTATTCGTGAAATCCGTCTGCCGCGTGAAATTGCTGCGATCTTCGTTGGAGCTGCGCTTAGCATTTCCGGGGCCATTATGCAGGGAATGACAAGAAACCCTCTCGCCGATCCAGGCCTGCTCGGATTAACGGCTGGAGCAAATGCCGCACTTGCATTAACTCTTGTGCTCATTCCCTCAGCAAATTACATAGGGATTCTGTTCGCCTGTTTTATCGGTGCAGCTGTCGGAGCAGGGCTGGTTTTTGGCATAGGCGCCATGAAAAAAGGAGGTTTCTCTCCTATTCGGATCGTATTGGCCGGAGCCGCGGTTTCTGCCTTCCTTTTCGCAATAGCCGAAGGAGTCGGCATCTACTTTAAAATTTCAAAAGATGTCAGCATGTGGACTGCAGGCGGAATCATCGGCACATCCTGGAGCCAGCTGCAAGTGATTGTCCCGGTTATTTCTATTGGCATTCTTGTTTCGCTTTTTCTGTCCAAGCAGCTGACTATTTTAAGCTTAAATGAGGAAGTAGCTGTGGGGCTGGGGCAAAATACAACTCAGGTTAAAACCATCCTTTTCATTTTAGTGACACTGCTTGCTGGCGCATCGGTTGCACTGGTCGGCAACATGGCTTTTCTGGGGCTGATGGTGCCTCATATTGTCCGTGCTATTGTAGGTACCGACTACCGTTTTATTCTTCCCATGTCCGCACTCACAGGAGCTGCTTTTATGCTTCTGGCCGATACACTCGGGAGAACCATCAACGCTCCTTACGAAACACCGGCAGCGGCCATTATCGCCGTTATGGGGCTCCCTTTCTTCCTTTTTATTGTTCATAAAGGAGGTAAGGCGTTCTCATGATTCAGCCAGAGTTAGTAAAAAAACAGCGAATTTTAATGGCTGTTTTATCAGCACTTATTATTGTTACCATTGTGATTGGAATGGGATTAGGCTACGCCTCCCTCTCATATGACCGATTGATCCCGACTATTATGGGACAGGGCACATTCAAAGAAGAGTTTGTGTTATTTTCCATTCGGCTGCCGCGGGTATTTATCACTGTCTTGGCCGGCATGGCACTCGCATTATCCGGTGCCATTTTACAAGGGATTACACGCAATGACCTGGCAGATCCAGGCATCATTGGCATAAACTCCGGTGCCGGGGTTGCTATAGCGGTTTTCTTTCTGTTCTTCCCGATTGAAGCTGGCACTTTCATATACATGCTGCCTTTATGCGCATTTTTCGGCGCTTTACTTACTGCAATCTTCATCTATGCTTTTTCCTATAAGAAAAGCGAGGGGCTTCAGCCTGTTAAGATGGTGCTGGTCGGGGTTGGATTTTCCATGGCGCTTTCCGGTGTCATGGTTGTCCTGATTTCTTCAGCGGAAAGAGAGAAAGTCGATTTCATAGCTAAATGGCTATCAGGGAATATCTGGGGAACGGATTGGCCGTTCATTTGGGCACTCCTCCCCTGGCTTCTTCTGCTTATTCCATTTACTTTATATAAAGCAAATCGCTTGAATCTATTAAGCCTAAGCGAGCCTGTCGCCATCGGAATAGGGGTTTCCATTGAAAAAGAACGGATCATCCTTCTGCTTACAGCCGTTGCATTGGCCGCTTCAGCGGTGTCTGTAACCGGCGGAATCGCCTTTATCGGCTTAATTGCGCCGCACATGGCTAAAGCACTTGTTGGACCGCGGAATCAGCTTTTCATTCCGATCGCTATTCTTTTAGGAGGATGGCTTCTCTTATTCGCCGACACGCTTGGCCGGAACCTGGTTGATCCTGACGGCCTGCCAGCCGGCATTATGGTTGCGCTGATCGGTGCTCCTTATTTCATGTATTTACTGTTAAAAAAATAAACAATACTATTAAAATGGCGTGCATATCCAGCACGTCATTTTTTATAAATTTTATGTTTTCTCCAAGCTGTATGAAGAATAACGGCAATCAAATCAATTTTCTGATATTAAACTCTTAACTTCACCTTTTATATGATAAAATATGTATCTCACTTCCCTTTATTCTGGGATAAAGTAATAATAAATCTAATTTTATTTTCCTTACATTCACTCTGAACATTAAGGTTACCCTCACTATAAAAGGGGAATGAAAATAAGTGATACACCGCCGGAAAGGATCTAGTTTGCATGATTTATTTTTTTACCGCCGCACTGATTATATTTATTAGTTACGCAGTTCTGCCCACTGTACTCATACGTTCGCTGAATTGGGGAATTGTAAAAGAAATAACGGAGCCACATTCCATTGCTTTAACCTTTGATGATGGTCCTGATCCCCAGTATACTGCAAGGCTTCTGGATGTCTTAAAAAAGCATGAAGCTAAGGCAGCCTTTTTCGTTGTTGGGGAAAAAGCAGCCAAGCATCCATTGCTGCTTAAAAGGATGCAGGCAGATGGGCATACAATTGGCATCCATCATTATCGGCATATCTCAAGCTGGATCCTTTCACCGGGATCTTTAAAAAAACAGCTGGAGCAAACAAAAAAAATTATTGAAGAAACGATTAATGAAGAAGTCTATTTCTATCGTCCGCCATGGGGCCACTTCAATTTATTTACCCTCTGGATGGCAAGGAAGTATAAGATTATTATGTGGTCGGGCATTTTCAAGGATTGGAAGATCAAACAAATCAGGGACACCCTTACAGAGTCGTTAGCTAAAGAAACCGTGCCTGGCCGGATTTTTCTTCTCCACGACAGCGGTGAAACTCTTGGCGCTGACTGCAGTGCACCTGAATATATGATTGGCCATCTCGACCAGTATTTGCAGCAGGCCGCACTAAAAGGGATCCATTTTATTTCTTTAAAAGATGGATATCAGGGGCATCGTACATGAGTACTGAAACTATTATTGAATTTATTTCGTCCTACGGTTACTGGATCATCTTTTTATTTTTATTTTTCGGGATTGTCGGCATACCTGCTCCTGAAGAATCGCTATTATTCCTGATTGGCGTGTTAATTGGAAATCACCAATTAAGCTTTGCCGAATCTGCTGTCTGTGCAGAAGCAGGTGTGCTGCTTGGAATGCTTTCAGCCTATTGGATCGGAAAAAAAGCAGGTACGCCCTTTCTCAAAAAATATGGCAGATATATTGGGATCACGGAAAGAAGATGGAATACCGCCCAGAAAAAATACTTGGAAAATCATCGTTTTATGATCTTTGCGGGTTTTTATATGCCGGGAATACGACAGATAAGTCCTTACTTTGCCGGCATTTCAAAAGTTCCTTTTCATCAGTACCTTCTATATTCTGCAGCAGGTTCCCTTAGCTGGGTGCTCCCTATAATTGCCGCGGGATACTTTGCAGGAAGCTTTTTTGATATAAATCCTGAATATGTTCCATATCTAGGGATTGTGTTATTAGTTGTATTCGTAATCTACATGCTCTTTAAGTATGCAAAAAATAAATTCAAGTAACAGAAAGGAGGGTATTATGAAAGTTCTCCTGCTCCCATTATTTCAATTCCCCACGGGACATTCAAAAGTTGCAAAAACACTTCAGGACCATATTCAAAGCCAATATCCTGATGCGGAAATCAAAATAGTCGACTTTCTTTCCTATTGCAGTGATAACCTTGAAAAGCTGGTCTCAAGTATATATTTAAAAGGTTTTTTGGGTGCCCCTTTCCTTTACAGGGCATTATATTACACCATTATGTATAAGCAGCATCCTTTTAAATTGCAGCCTGATTTACAGGTTCTATCCTATTATTTTGAAAGAAAGATGCAGAAGTTCCTTGATGAAGAAAATCCGGATTTAATATTTTGCACTCATTCTTTTCCATCTGGAATCATCAGTTCACTAAAGCAAAAGGGACGATACCGGGACATCACTGCGGTCAATGTTTACACGGACTTTTTCATTAATGATATATGGGGAAAACGGGGAATTGATTTTCATTTCGTTCCTCATCCGGAGGCGAAGGAAAAACTTATCAAAAAACACCATATTCCTGATGAGCAAATTTTTGTAACGGGTATTCCGGTTCATTCTGCCTATCACCTCCAGGTTCCATTTAAGAAAGATAACCGGATACGCCATATTCTGGTTGCAGGAGGGAACAGCGGCTTAGTAAACTGTGATTTCATAGAAGCTATGCAGAAGGTTCCCCATATTCGATTTCTGATCCTTTGCGGAAATAATGACGAATTATATAGCTCGCTCCAAGCACTTGATTCAAAGCAGATCGAGCCCATTGGATATATTGATGACCCTTTTGAAATGAACCAGCTATATAATAAAGCAGATGCTATTTTGACCAAACCAGGTGGAGTTACAATTAGTGAAGCACTGCAAAAGAAACTTCCGATTCTGGTCCATACCTCACTCCCCGGACAAGAGGAAATCAATTTGGACTATTTACTTGAGAAAAATCTGGTGCTTGTCATTAATGACAAGCACATTGCTGAACAGCTTAATAATGAAGAAGCTATACTTAGTCTAAGAAAACACATAGATTCCTATCTGGCAAAAGTCACTTGCCCATTGGACTATGCCATCTTCATTTCAATTAAAAGCACTGGCAGAAAAACGCCTGAAACTGTTCATTCCATAAGAGCCATTCCAACTATAAAGTGAAACTTCGATCAGCGGGGCTTTGGAAGTAAGACTGCGATAAATAATTAACAGCCTGGAATCTCCAGGCTGTTTTCCATTTCAATCAAACGTTTGATTGATCAAACCCTCTTCATAAAGAATATCCTCAATACCAGGGCTATTTCCTTGATCATACATGTCCTCATCGCAGCCAACCGAAAAATAGGTATACGAATATTCATATCCATCTCCCTGTACACCGCCTGATCCGCCATGCGAAGTACAGCTTTGTGGTATAGCTTCACGCTTTCCTTTTTCATCCACATAATAGTACAAGTCGTCAATATACCCTTCACTTTGCGGTAAAGAGGTAATTGCATATCCTCTATCATTCACCCTAAATACATCGTACTCCCCTTCTGTCTCAGGCACAGGGGCATTCTCTATTTCATGAACAATTCTCACCTGACCAGCATACCCTTTTGGAATCAGATATAGGTCATGAGTTTTTTCTTCCAGATCTGCCTGCTGGAGCATCCAAAAGAACCCCATCGGCAGCAGGCAAGCGATGAGGAAACCTGCCGCATTCAAGGTAATATTCCTGCCGCCCGGCATCTCGCGGTCCCATTTCCGCCACTCATCCACTAAAAAGAAAAGCACCGCAGCAATTAAAACGAAAAAAGCAAACCCTTCCAAAATAAAATAAGTCACAGCAGCCAAAAAGGTATGTATAAATGCCGCCGCGGGAAACCGCCATACTGCTAGATTTTTAGTAAAAAACTCAGAAAGCAGCGAAACTGGAACACCGTATATAACATTTCCGAAAAAGCAGTATAAAAAAATCATAATCAGGAAGAAAGAAAACAGTCTCCCTTCAGAAAAGAAAAAGAGAAGCCAAAAACCAAAAGTAAAAAGAATGGAAGCCTGCAGGGCCGTTTTTAGTTTTGATCCCAGCATAAGAATAAATTAACCTCCTCTTTTTATTGTGAATAATTTCACATATATCTTAGTATACTTTCAAGGTAATTCCCATACTCACTATAATAAATAATATAATTAATTCTTCCTTTTCAACCAGAGCAGAATGAATGCCAGGCGGCCGCTGCCCTACCTGACAGACCCGGCCTCAATCACCTCTTTTGCCCACCAAATCCCTTCTTCTACCATTTTTTCCGGAGGGTTCGTGTGTGGTGTATACTCCATGACAAAAAATACATCCTTACATTCCTTTGCTAAAAAATCCATCAGCTTCTTAATTTTATAATGACAGCCATCATTCTCATGAGATGGATGCACAGGCACCCAAATATATTTATCTCCCTGGTATTCAACATTATGTAAATGAACGACTCTCACAAACTCGGACCATTTTTCTATGTAATTTATGGCCTTCTCGCCTGCGGCCAATATATAATCCCCGATATCAACACAAAGGCCGAGTCCGTATTTCCTCCATGTCTCTACAGGAAAACGGTCAAGATATTGAATTCCTGCTGGCGATTGCCTGAATCCCAATTTAGGTTCACACACAATCATAATCCCATATTTTCTCTGAAGAGCACTGAGTTTCTTGAGTCCCTCCTCAATGATCTCTGCCGGATTCCCACTGGTTTCTTTTTTAAAGTAAGGGAAGTGCACCAAAATGTATTCAGCTCCAAGCCCGGACATCCTTTCCACTTCCGTCTCAAACTGAATCCAGGCTTCCTCCGGATTCATACTGATCTTTTCCAGAAGATCGTATTTGCTTTGTCCCCGGAAAAGAGGCGAATGAAGACCAAAGTTTTTGTTTGTTTTGCCCAGCATTTCAATAAAGCGACGGAAGGATTCCTCATCTTGAAATTCGCCTATCTCAATATGCGGCAAATGACGTTTAAAAAGTACATGAAACAACTTGCTGTCTGACAAAATGACGCTTCCCGATATCCCTATATGATGAACCATGATATCCCTCTCTTAGGTATTTTTATAACAATCTTATCATACCTCCATGTAACTTATTGGAAAATAGTACCGTCTAATCATTAAAATATATGAGGAGACTTTTATGATTAAAAAAGTGGGGGCTTCCATCATCGGAGTACTGTTATTATTCATTCTTTTTTTCCGAAGCGGAATCATTCTGGATTACATCGGCATTCATTTTGAAAATCCTCTGGCAAAGAAAATGGCAATGCCTTCTGATTATTCACAGGCCGATTCGAATCAAAACGGCATTGCCGATCCACTTGATATGGTCCTGTCAGCCAGAAAAGAAGTGGACCAGCGCACGCCATATAAAAGCGCCTACTATGCGGGAGGCTATCCGCCTGATGGCGAAGGTGTCTGTACAGATGTGATTTGGAGGGGATTCCAGGGGGCTGATGTAACCATAAAGGATCTTATTGATCAGGATATCGCCGAGAATACGGACTTGTATTCAAGAGTGAAGGGCAAGCCGGATCCGAACATTGATTTTCGGCGGGTGCCAAACCAGAATGTCTTTTTTAGCCGCTTCGCAAAGTCATTAACAACAGAACTAATACCAGGAGATGTTAAGAACCTTCAGCAATGGCATCCGGGTGACATCGTGGTTTTTCTTTCTCCTAAATTCGACCATGTTGCAATCATATCTGACAAACGGACGAAAAATGGCATTCCCTACGTCATACATAACTCCACGCCATTCGCAGCTGAAGTAAAACTCTCTTCTTTTAAGACTCCTATTACCGCTCATTACAGATGGGATTTTGAAAACACGCCTGCACTGCCATAAAGCAGATGCAGGCGTTTTTATTATTAAATAAGAAAGTATAAAATTTTGAACTTCGATATAACTGTCTAGCGCAAGCAGCCTACCCCCTCGAGGTGTCGGGGGTGAACAGGCGCTTGCGCTTTTCTTATCTTACTGCTGCCGGATTGCCCGCCGGCCACTCTTCGCAGGTATAAGCCATCTCCCAGAAGCCAAGCTCCAGCTGGCAGCTTTTTCGGAAAGCGTCCTTCATTCGCTGCCTTTCTTCCGGTGATGCCGCATCAGCAAGCTCATCCAAACGGTTTCTCATATTCATGGTCACAGCTTCGACCCTTATATTTGCATAAAAAGAGATCCATGTATAAAACGGATGGTTCTCATCCGGCTCATATTGCTTCATGAGCTCAAGCCCAATCTCCCAATAAGTCCATGGACAAGGCAATAATGCAGCAAGGATTTCACCCATGCCGCCTGTATGGGCATGATACATCATATGCTTAACATAATGATCAGCTGTTGGCGGGAGCGGATAGCCCTGCAATGCTTCGTAATCCACGCCAATCTGCTGGCAAAAATTATGGTGGGGATGTACTTCACTGTTCAATACAAATTCTATTTGCTGATTAAAATAAGCAATATCCTTACGCTCTGCTGACTTTGAAATGGCAATCCCATAAATATGCATGAACGCATTCAAATACTCAAAGTCCGCTTTAATGTAATGGGCCAGCGCCTCTTTCGGCACATCCCCTCTCCCGATACCCTGAACAAATGGATGCTCAAATATCAGCTGAAACAAATCTTCATTTTCCTTGCGCAGAATCTCTGAAAAAGTCATTAAAAATAGCCTCCTTATTAATTACAGAAGCTGCCGGGGAAAAAGCATGAGGATATATATCGAGGTCCTCACCGCTTCCCTGCGCTGGCATTATCCAGATCAGGTTCCAAGGGACAAAGGAAAAGCTCCTTATCTCAGCCGTAGCGCCCCTAGCAGTTTTCTAACATTTTTAATTGTTTTTTTACCGATGGTCTAACTTGTGGTTTTTCGCTCATAAATTTTGAATTTCGCCCATAACTCTTGAAAATCGCTCATAAAGTCAGATTGCTATGCTGCACTCCGCATATCTGCTTACTCAACTAGCTTCGTCATCCCAAAATCATCACATATTCTGAACCAAATTCTTCTCTTTAACCTTCGCCAAAACCATCCAGCCTATGGCCGCACCGGCAATGCTGCTGACCAGGAATGGCGGTACAAAGAAGAATGCGCCAGCTGCGCTTCCCATGAGAAACTTTGCGTATGGAACAGCAAACAATGCACCGATTATGCCGGTACCCACCACCTCTCCAACAGCAGCCCATATTTTCCGGCCGAACTTCAAATAAAGCACACCAGCCAAAAACGCACCGATCATGCCGCCTGGAAACGCAAGCAGCGTTCCGAATCCAAGCAAATTACGAAGCAGACCAATCATAAAAGCCACGGCTGCTGCAGGCAGTGGTCCAAGCGTCACCGCTGCCAATACATTCACCGCATGCTGAACCGGATAGGCCTTGGCTATACCTGCCGGAAACCAGAGCAAATGGGATCCCAGTGTCCCAATTGCCACAAATAAAGCCATCGTAGTTAACAATCGGGTTCTGTTCATCTAAACCTCCTTTCTAAAGGGCCGCCTGATTGCTTATCAGGATGAGAAGTATGTATACAAAAAAGCCAGATCCCCATAAGGACCTGGCTTGGTATAAGTATATGAATTGACATACAGTCAAATCCTACTTCCCTCCGCTGGCATTAACCAGATCAGGTCCATAAGAGTCAGAAAGCTATAACGCGCTTTCCTCTCAGCCCGCACATTCGGGGCACCCCTAGTAGTTGCATAGATATTTAATTTGATAAGCTGTTTCAAGCTTAACAAATTATTCCGTCACTGTCATCAATCTTTTTGCTTAAATGCTTTTCTTGATGCACTGGATTAAGCGCTCTTCAATTTCTGCTGCGAAGCTTTGAACAGATTCGTCTTTGATTAGTTCAATCATGCTTGTCGGCTTAGGCATGCCAATTTTCGTTTTGCCTTCATCTTCATACACAACAATTTTACAAGGCAGGAAGTAGCCGGCCAATTTATTCTGTGTTAAAACGCGATGTGCTTCATTTGGATTACATACCTCTAAAACATGGAATGCCTCGTTATATTCCAATCCTTTTTCCTGCAGCTTCTCCTGAACGTTAAACTGCCATAAAACTCCGAACTTTTCTTCCTTCAGACTTCCTTCAAGTGAGGATATTGCTTCTTCAATTGATTTTTCGGTTTCAACTGTGTAATCGAACATGACTGCATCTCCTTTAGTATCGGCATAATAATCATGTACCGCTATAGGTATATTAGTAAACACAATCTGAACTGTCAACTGACCAGGTATTTTTAAAAGATGAAAAACTATCGAATTAGCTGCAGACCTGCCAGCTCCTTTAGGCTCCCCACCCCTACCAGAGACAGCGACACTTTCGTTTCTTCAATTAAGTTGGCAAGTACTTTTTCAACCCCAGCCTGCCCGCCAATGGCCAAACCGTACACGTACGGCCGTCCCAGGCAAACTGCGTCGGCTCCTAATGCCAGAGCTTTGACCACATCTGAACCGCGGCGAATGCCGCTGTCAAACAATATTGGAATCCGTCCTTTGACTTCCTTCACGATCGGTCCCAGCGCATCAATCGCCGCAATCACTCCATCAAGCTGCCTGCCGCCATGATTAGAGACTATGATTCCGTCTATCCCTTTTTCAACGGCCTGCCTGGCATCTTCCGGATGGAGAATACCCTTTAATAGAATCGGCAGATCTGTTTTCTCTTTTAATCTTGCAATATGCTCCCAACTTAATGTTGGATGATGGATATTATCAAGGATTCCCTGAACTACATCACCATCATGAAGAGAGGCCATAAAGACTGGATCGCTCTCATAATTTGCTTTTCCATAGCCAAGCTTTAACGGTGAAAAATTGTTTCTTAGATCTGCTTCCCTCCATCCCATCATCACGGTATCAACTGTTAACACAATGGCTTCATAGCCTAATTCCTCCGCCCGGCGCACCATACTGAACGCAGCATCTTCATAATTGGACCAATATAATTGGAACCACTTGGGGCTCGTGCCTGTTGCATTAGCGATTTCTTCAATGGAATAACTGGATACCGTGCTCTGGATAAAAGGAATTCCAAACGAAGCTGCCGCCCTGGCAGATGCAATCTCTCCCTCACTGTGTTCAAGGCGCTGCATTCCAATCGGTGCCAGGAAAACTGGATAAGGATACGTTTTTCCAAATAAATTCACACTTATATCCGGAATTGAGACATCTCTAAGCATTCTCGGTACAATTGAGTATTTTGCAAAGGATTCAATATTCTTTTTCAGCGTTTCTTCTCCTCCGGCTCCTGATTGGACATAGCCAAATCCGCCAGCTCCCATCACTTTCTCTGCTTCTTCTTCCAGTTCCTTAAATGAAATAGGAAAGTTTTCTGCGAAACTAATATTCTCTACTTTTGCCATATTCCAGACCTGCCTTTTTTTGAATTTATTGAAAATAATAACACTTTTTTTGATTTTAAGAAACCATGTAATAAAATCATAAATTCGAGATAATGCAGCCTTTCCTATACAAATTAGCAGCAATAAGCAGGGATTTCACAAAAAATCGGGAATAAACATTTTAACCTTAATGAAATTGGAGTGTACAAAATGCTAATCAAACAGCCTTTTGATGAATTTCTGAAATTCCATTACGAAAGAGTCAGTGAAAGCAATATGAAAGTCACTTTGCCAATCCAGCCGCTCTTTATTAACAGCGCGGGGCTGGTTCATGGAGGCATCATTTCCACTCTTGCGGATGTAGCGATGGGGAATATTTTCGAGCCGGATGAAAACCAAATGCAATCCGTGGTGACGGCTGATTTAAAGGTCACTTTCCTAAAGGGGGCGACAGGTGAATTTCTTATCGCCAATGCTCACCTTGTGAAAAGAGGGCGCACCCTCAACCATACAGACTGCCTGATTTATAACGACCAGGATCAGCTGGTAGCCAAAGCATCGGGAATCTTCGCATCTATCTAAAATAAGGGAATTTCCCTATAGAGCATGTATAAGCCAAATTGATGATATTAGTTATGGAAAATAAATAACAGATCTTGCTCGAAAAAACATTCTAAGAGCCTCAACAGGATTTTTTTTACAAAACAATGTAATATATATTTTACTTTTTATAAATATATATTACAATAAAGGCAAGAAACGGAAATGAGTGAGGCACTTGAAAGAGTTCACTATTAAAAACAAGGTGAAGCTTGTGCGTATTGAAAAAGATCGTTTAACTCAGGGAGAACTTGCAAAGCTGGTTGGCGTAACCCGGCAAACGATGAATTTGATTGAAGCACAAAAATATAACCCAACCATACGTGTCTGCCTGTTAATCAGCAAACACTTAGAGACACCGTTAGATGAGCTGTTTTGGATTGATGAGAACCATTAAAGGAGGAAGGGTAAATGAAAGTAAATAGCTGGACTGTCTGTTTAGGAGCTTTTCTTGCTTTTCTGGCTATCACACTTATGACAGACAATATTAAATGGGGGTTTATCACTGGATTAACAATAAGCGTTGGCGGCTTCAAGTGGATAAGGATTAAAAGAAAGGAAGCCAAGGAAGAGCTAGAGTACGACGAAAGGGTAAACCTCAATATTTTGCAGTCCTCCCTATATGTTTACTCTGGATCCCTTGTCCTCCTCTTGAGTTATCTCATCGTCTCCAGCCAAATATTAAATAACATTTCGATTAATATTGAACTTTTAACCTTGTATTTGGCCATAACATTATTTTTAGGTTTTTATATCGTTCCTTCCATAATAAAAAGAAGATAAGGAGGAGATTTTTTTGAATCAGCATTTTATCGTTATCGGATTAATTTTGCTAATTCTTGGATATTTAATCGGAGTAAAAAAGCAAACATGGCTTCTATCGGGATTCAACCAGCAAAGAGTCAGTGATAAAGATAAACTGGCAAAGCTTGTTGGTGTTTACAATATTGTAATGGGGCTGCTGCTGATAGGAGGGGGTTTCATAAACCATCCGGATGCCCAGATACTTTTTCCCATTTTGCTAGTGGGTTATGTCATTTTACTTGGGTATGTGAATATAAAAATGGTGAAATAATCATTGTCAGCCGGACAGCAGCATTTGCTGTCCGTATTTGGGTGTAGGGTTACTCGCAATTCTTATAGTTTCTTTCTCTCTTTTTATACATGAAAGATACACTGTAAAATACCCCTATCACAACCGAAACGACTAATAAAAGCTGTGAGCCAGATAAAGATAAGGCATCTGCCAAAGAAAGTGAGTAAGCCAGCAGCAAGGAAGTTGCTATTTTGGAAATAGACGCAATTCCCAGGAACTTTTTAAATGAAACACCACCCATTCCTGCTCCAACACAAATGATCTCATCTGGCAATATCGGAATAACAAACAGCAGCATTAGTATGGTGTTCTCATTTTTCTCCATGTATTTTTGGTATTTTATCAGATGCCGTTCCTTTATAAACCTCGATACAAGCTTTAACCCTCCTATCCTTGCAGTCCAGAACATAACAATAATCCCGGAAATTGTTCCTGTGAATCCAAGAAGGGCAGCGGCAGCGGGACCGAAAACGGCACTTCCGGCAGGCAGTGTTACGGCTTCGGGAAGCGGCAATAGAATGGGCTGTAAAAAGCAAACCAAGAAAAAGATGAGCTTCCCTTCCGCTTCATATTCCCTCAGCATACTCTCGAGCCCATAGGCATCAGTCAGAACGAGTATCTTTGTTAAATAAAAGGTAATAAAAACAATTAACAGCAGACTGAACATAAACATCAGTGCCAGTCTGCTGTATTTTAAGCGAGACAACTTGCCTGCAGTAAAAAAGTAAAAATCCAACACTAATATGGCAGCCATGCCTGTAATGATAACCCATTTATAAGCCGGCAAAAGTGTCGGCATTAAATTAAACAATATATACAACGCTAATAAAATGATAAGCCCATGCAAACTAACTTCCATTTTTCCATTCATACATTTTCCCCTTCTTGCTTTTCTTAACTATAGTTTAGAAAAGAATACAAGGAGAATTAAGCTCCCCTGGCATTAAAATAATCTAAGGCCAGAGACTTATATTAAAAAAAGCAGGGCATATCCTGCTTTTTCTAATACTCTATCTCATCATAATCCTTAGGCTGCGGAACAGGCTGATTTCCTTCATGTTTTCCAAACTCATTGACAAGCTCCCTCTCCTCTTTTGGGCCTTGAGCCTGTTGTTTATTTTGCTCGTCTCTTCTGGTCAATTCATTTGCTCCTTCCTTATGTTCTCTAAATTAATATGTACCAATACTTGCATTTCACGCATATATAGAAGGATTTTTCCGACCCTTTGTAAAATAGGTAAAACAGCAATTGAAAGGAAGGATTAATATGTTGATATACCACAAAACGGAAGATTGGATCCCAATGGAAAACTGCTGAGTGCATTCACCGTGATTCATAAAGGTGAATAAGGAAACTAAGCCCCAAGCCCTATCTCAAATTACTGCTCAGGCTGATATGGACAGTCTTTTTCCCTTGCTACACTTATAAAGTGGTTTAACAAGGAGGGAAAAAGGTTGAAAAAGATGGGAACAAAAGCAGCCAGATGGCTAAAAATTCTTCATATCGTTCTGGTTTCCTTATTTTTCGGAGGGATTATGAGCTCACTCGTTTTGAATTTCAACATGAAGTTAGCTGCTTATGATCAAACATTGGATATGTACCAAAACGTGGTGGCTATCAGCGACTATATTGTGCGGACTGGTGCTGTCGGCACATTACTAGTGGGCTTTATTTATGGACTTTTTACAAATTGGGGGTTTTTCAAGCACAGATGGGTAACAATTAAATGGATTTTATTTATTATCCAAACTATTGTCGGCATTACAATCGTCGATGAATTAATGGTGGAAAATCTGGCTCTGCTTGAAGCAGAAGGCAGCAAGGCGCTGACAAATCCTGTTTTCATAGATAATCATACTGTTCGCCAGTATGCCGTCTACTTTCAAATTGCAGTCACCCTTTTCATTTTTGCGATATCTGTCTTGCGTCCGTGGAAAAAGAAAAGGCAAAAATAAAGCTGGCAGTCCATCCCGACTATCATTTTTAAACCAAGTATTTCAATCATTCCTTTAATTAATAAGAAGGAGATTCCCATGGTAAAATTAGAACCTTTTACAGAAAAAGATTTCGATTTGCTCATCAGCTGGATCAGCACACAGGAATTAATGGTTCAGTGGAGCGGTGTCCATTTCAAATTCCCGCTTGATCATGAGCAGCTTGCTAGTTATATTAGCTCTGCGAATCTGGAAACCAGCTCGGAATATATCTATAAAGTTATGGCAGACGATGAAATCGTCGGTCATATTTCTCTTGGCAGAGTTGACCGTGTCAACGAAACTGCGAGGATTGGCAAGGTTTTCATCTGCCCCGCAGCACGGGGGAAAGGGTATGCTTCAGAAATGATTCATCAAATCCTGAACTTAGCGTTCCAAGAGCTGAAATTAAATAGAATCAGTCTCGGGGTTTTCGATTTTAATCTGCCTGCTATTAAGATATACGAGCAGGCAGGTTTCCAAAAAGAAGGACTTCTCAGGCAGACCAATAAAGTTAGAAATGATTATTGGAACTTAATAGAAATGAGCATCCTGAAAGCTGAATGGCAGGCCAGCTTAGGGCTCAGGGATATTCAATCAAACGTTTGATTGAATTATCTCTACATAAAAAAACAGGGCGGATATACTCCGCCCTGCTTGATTTAGCTTGCTCTTTCTTCAGCTGGCACTTCCTGTTTTTCCTTGGAAAGGAACCATCCAGCTAGTGCTATTCCAATTAAGACTGCATAGAAAGTAACTTTCCATTCGGTCGACTTGGCAAATCCTTCAGGCAGGATCGCCAGCGCCGGATGGGACATTGTATAGACAGCCAGTTTGACACCAACCCAGCCGACAATACCAAATGCTGCAACCTCAAGTCCAGGTCTCCTGTGAAGCAGATCCACAAAGAGGTTTGCAGCAAAACGCATAATGATCAATCCGATCATACCGCCGGCAAAGATGACAAAGAACTTTCCGCCATCAAGTCCGCCTACATGGCCAAGCCCTGAATCCGGAAGAGCCACTGCCAGAGCGACCGCTGCCAGAATGGAATCTACAGCGAATGCTATATCAGCTAGCTCAACTTTAAAAACTGTCAGCCAAAAACCAGATTGTTTCTTTTCTTTCGTTACTTCTGCTTCTTCCTCGCCTTTTTTTACAAGAAATTTTCTTAATATGTGATTAGCCGCGATAAACAGAAGGTATAGCGCTCCAATGGCTTGAACCTGCCATACATCTACTAAATATGAAATCGCAAATAACGATCCGAAACGGAAAACAAACGCTCCAGCCAACCCGTAAAATAAAGCTTTCTTCCTCTGCTCCTCCGGAAGGTGCTTAACCATAATCGCCAGCACCAGCGCGTTATCAGCAGCCAATAAACCCTCCAGCGCCACAAGCAGCAGCAATACCCATCCATACTCAAGTATTAGAGATAATTCCATCTAAACACCCTCCCTTATTTCACCTTTGTGTATTTTTCGTCTAAACGTTTTTCAATTTTAGCCAGCAATTCTTGATCTCTCAGCAGCTCTTCTTTGTTTCTCTTAATTAATTCTGCAAATGATACTTTAGCTTTTTTCATCTTGGTCTCCTTTCCTTCTATTTTTTTTAAGTATTGAAAGCTTCGCACTGTTTCCCTGCAGTTATGTCGATTGAGGATTTCCATTGCCAAGCTCTATCAGGCAATAAAAAAACCTCTACCAGCAAGCGGTAAAGGTTTTAAAAAAACAAAAAGACCTTTACCCGAAACAGGCAAAGGTCTTGCTAACAACGTTAAGGTTGCCAACAAAGCCGGGAGCTCTTAACTCCGAAATGACGACTCTGCTGTAAAAGCTACTCCCCTTTAGGAGAAACTATTCAACTATACGTTAATCATATTCTATTTTTCTTACGGTGTCAACCCTTAAGCAAATCGGTAATAAATCAGAATGAATGTCGCAAGGACGAAAATAAAGTTCAGGAATACAAACACAAATTGATCAGCCTTGGTTTTATGCAGCTTAATAGGCGGGTTATAGAAAGACACCCCTTCAATGATGAAGATAATCAGCACAATATGGATCATAAAATGACCGATTACTTCTGTCATTCCAAACAGCATTGTGGTTGTGATAAAAATAACCGTCACGACGAAGCCAACTACACGGTTAAGGATCCCTACCACTAGAAGGTAACCGACAACAAACTCAATGAATGCAGCCATAACAACGAATGCAGCAGGTGCAAAACCGAATGTGGAAACTCCGTGATTGGCAACAATATCGAGAGACATGCTTGGATATACCCATTTTTCAACAGCCACCCAGCATAAAGATAAACCTGTGCCTAAATACAGGAATGGAAATCCAACCTTCTCAAGCTTCGTGCTGCCGACCAGCAAGACACCAATAATGGCAACATAATATCCATAATCAAGCATATGGAAGATGCCATTCTGAAGGGTAACGTACACAAATAGTCCCAGTAAAATAATGGCTCCGGCCTTTGTAGAGATATGATGCGGAATAAGCAGAAAGCCAATCGCTGCCCAAGTTAGAATCATGGCAATCGTATTGGTTAAATGAAATTCAGGCGCAAATAATGTTCCATTTGTCACCTGGATTATTAAAGCAGCGGCTGTACCATACTTAAGGATATACCTGCTGTATTTGCGGAATCCTGAGAGCCAGTCATCCAGCTTTTTAACTTTGCCCCATTGCGCTGTCCTTGGGATAATCAATGTCAGCATCGCAAGTACAATTGCAGCTGTCAGTGCCAGTCCCATAAATAAAGGTGACAATATATTTTCAATCGTTTCCTTTTGAGGTGTCACATTCGTGAACCATTTCACATGAGCACTTGTAAAAAAAGGCGTCATGACTAATCCTGATATTAATAAAAATTGGAATATTTTTCTCATGATGATCGTGCCTCCTTGATGGCAGTTAAAAATTATATAAACAATATAAGCACGGTATTAATATATTATACTTTTCTATACTGTGGATTATTCAAAAATGAACATTATGTGAAATGTTTCACATAATACATGCAATTAAAATACAGGCGAAGTGAATCCGCCTGTATTTTAATTTGCTACTTTTCTTTTTTCAGAGCTGAAAGTACTGGTTTTTTCTCTTCATTCTTTACCTCATCTGACACTAAATCTTTTGCGGCACTTTTAAATTCCGTTAAGGTCCGCCCAAATGCCCTCCCGATTTCGGGAAGCTTGGATGGCCCAAATATGATCAATGCAATGACAAGAACGAGAATTAAGCCTGGAATGCCAATGTTGGATATCATCTTCTCACCGTCCTTTTAATGTAATACTTTTTCACGCTTTTTCTTAAGCTGCTTTTCATGTGCACGGGTATGGGCGTGATGGCGGTCTTCCTCCACCTCAGCAGATATTCGAACTCCCTGAGGGACAGCTGAAGCCGAAACCTGCTTCAAGCCAGCCTGATCTTTTTCAAAAACAAAGGATGCTCTCGTTGAAATATCCGCCCCAGGCTCTGTTACCAAAGGAAGAACCCGATAATCTGCACGCCATTGCTCTGGTGTTACCTGGCAGCGGACATAGCCTCTATAATTATTAAAGAACTTAATATGCGGATTTTCTGCAAGCGTCTTTTCCGTATCCGCTCTCACATCTGATCCGTTGCCACCTGATGTGATAGATGTTCCGACAAATTCGGCCCCAATCAGCTTTGCATTTGGATCATTATAGTCTGTTAGAATATTGGAAGCCCAGCTTGCATGAACATCCCCAGTCAGAACAATTAGGTTTCCGATATTGTTTGAAGCAGCAAAATCAGCCAAACGCTGCCGGGCAGCAGGGTAACCATCCCAGGAATCCATGCTGAACTTCGGCGAAGCACTTGTCCCAAAATTCCTCTGCGCAAAGAATACCTGCTGTGCTAATACATTCCAATGAGCTTTGGAGCTTTTAAGATTGCCTTCAACCCACTGTTCTTGTTCTTTGCCGAGAAGAGTGCGGTTTGGATCAAGCGACTCCGGCGTATGAGGCTTGCTTCCATCCCCATTTGCCTGGTCATCCCGATACTGGCGTGAATCAAGCACAAGGAAGGATGCAAGGCTGCCATAGCTGAATTCCCTATACAGCTGCATACCATCACTGTTTGGCATGGAAGATAGCCGGAGCGGCATGTGCTCGTAGTATGCCTGATAAGCAGCCGTACGGCGTTTAATGAACTCTTCAGCTGACTGGCCTTTCTCCGGAATCCCTGCTGCATAGTTATTTTCCACCTCGTGGTCATCCCAAGTTACTACCCAAGGAAAAGCAGCATGAGCTTCTCTCAGATGCGGATCAGTTTTGTACTGGGCATGGCGATTCCGGTAATCTTCTATAGAGATAATTTCCGGTCCGCTATGGTGGCGAACGTTTCCGGTTGGTGAAATATATTCATTTGGTCCATATTCATATATGTAGTCGCCAAGGTGAATGACAAAATCCAGATTTTCCTTTGCCATATGCTGATAGGCTGTAAAAAATCCATGTTCATACTGCTGGCATGAAGCAAATGCAAATGATAGCCCGGATACTTTGGCACCCGCAGCCGGAAGCGTCTTTGTTTTGCCGATTGGGCTTAGTTCATTGCCGCTTTTAAAACGATAATAATAGACAGTGTCCGGCATTAAGCCTTCTGCCTCCACGTGCACTGAATGCGCCAAATCCGGCACTGCAATTTCTGTTCCGCGTTTAACAACCTTACGGAAGTGTTCATCTTCAGCAAGTTCCCAATTGACCGGTACAGCATGGTTAGGCATCCCGCCTCCATTAAGCGGATCTGGTGCAAGCCTTGTCCATAAAACTACACTGTCTGAAAGAGGATCTCCTGAAGCAACACCGAGTGTAAAAGGATACCTGCTGAACTTAGGGGCAGCATCAACAGTTAAATTGCCCACCCCTAATGATTGCGCCATAGCCAGGGCAAGCGAGAAACCGGCAATTTTCCCTGCACCAGATAAAAAGCTCCGGCGGTCAATGTCCCTCTTCAAGTTCTCTTCATTAAACTTCTTGATTAAATCATCAATCGACCTTTCATTGTTCATTTTCTTCACCTCTTAATTCAATCTGGATTCACATTTGATTATAAGAGGCATTTTTTAAAGCAATATGAAGATGTGTAAAGGAGAATGACAATACCTCTGCCTATTTTATCAGGACTTTTGTAAGGATTTGGTTATTCATTCAACCTATAATCCAGACTTGCAGCCAAAATGCCTTTGTTCCCCTGTATCATTTGTCCCAACTATTTTTACAATATATACATAGAATATTAACGAATCCTGTCAAAATCTTTTAGTTTACTAATCTATAAATAGTGGTTATGATGATAGTTATAATCTTCAAAAGGGGTGAGGGAATGAAAAAAATGAAGTTAATGCCATTCTTAATGCTGTCTGTATTTTTAACCTTCCTCATCACCCAGTACCCTGGTGTTCATTTTAATGATATTCCAATGGACCAAAGCAAAGCGGTAACTGTTTCAGACTCTACCGAGAGCTTTCTATTAAAAGATGATCCTAAAAAACATATCTTCATGCAGGATCTGATTTCTTTAGCCATCACAATCCTAACCATTATCCTTTTTATATACAGTGCCCTGCACATCATCGCCCGCAGGAAAAAGATATTCTATACTCCCATCTTCTACGAGGCGAATTATGTAATCCACACTCCTTAATTGTCCAACAAAACAATTAAAGGAGGAAACGAATAATGTGGATTCGATTCTTAATGATTGGGTTATTTTCATTAACAGCTTCCAGCCTGTTCTTTTATCAGGGAATGGAAATGTACCATGCATTCACAGATTTCTTTAAACAAAAATAAGAAGTTGGCGTCCAGGGATTCCCTGGGCGTTTTTAATTCTTTCTATCAAGAGGAAACTACCTATCTGCATTAGTTCCCTTCGCCCTATTTTCTCTCCTCTGAGGCGCTATTCACCTTGATTTGTTCCCTTCATTCCCTCTTGCCTCTCCTCAAAGGCACTATTCATCCTTATTTGTTCCCTTCACTCCCTCTTTTTTCTCCTCAAAGGCATTATTATCCCTCATTAGCTCCCATCGTTCTTTCCCTGCTCTTCCTACAGGCACTAATCCTAAATACATCTCCCTCCATTTTCACTTTTTAACTCAGCTCAAAAAAACACCCGGCCTGTTTTATTCCCAGGCCGGGTGTTCATTCTTACTGTGCTTTTGCATATTTATCGTCTATTTTCTTTTCGATTTTCTCAAGCTCCCGGCTATCTTTTAAAAGCTCTTCTTTATTTGCCTTAATCATTTCAAGCATTGATAATTTTTTCTTTTTCATTTCTGCTCACCTTCTCTCATGATGTCTGTAATCTCCTGGATGCTGAATCTATTTTTTTTGACAGAGTATGGTGTCTGTCTGTCACCTAAAAAACGATCGTCTTATTTCCATGAACAATGACTTTGTCTTCCACATGCCAGGCGACTGCCTGGGCGAGAACCTGTCTTTCCACGTGACGTCCTGCAATTTTGAGATCCTGTGCAGTGTGTCGGTGGTTAACCCGCTGGACATCCTGCTCAATGATCGGGCCTTCATCCAAATCATTCGTTACATAATGAGCTGTTGCCCCAATCAGCTTTACTCCGCGGTTAAACGCCCGTGCATAAGGATTGGCTCCCACGAAGGCTGGCAGAAAGCTATGATGGATATTGATAATCCTGTTTGGATATTTGGAAATAAAGCTAGGCGAAAGGATCTGCATATATCTCGCCAGTACAATGAAATCCACTTTTCCATCCAGCAGCTCCACCGACTTTTGCTCGGCTTCAGCTTTAGTGTCAGGCGTAATCGGAACATGATGATAAGGTATTCCGAAACCCTCCACCACTTCCCTCATGTCGGGATGATTGCTGATCACCAAGGGAATATCCACTTCAAGCTCCTTCGATTTCCAGCGCCATAGCAGCTCCAGCAGACAGTGATCCATTTTAGAAACAAATATGGCCATCCGCTTGCGCTCGCCTTTGCCGCTCAGCTTCCACTCCATCGAGTAATCCCTGGCCATTTCAGGCAGATCCTCTTTCAGTTTTGAAAAAGACTCATCAAAATGATTCATATCGAATTCAATCCGCATAAAGAAGATGCCTGCCAGCGGATCGGTTGTATGCTGGTCAAAATGGACAATATTAGCCTTATGCTCCAGCAGGAAATTGGAGACTGTGGAGATAATGCCTGGCCTCTCAGGACAGGATATCAGCAATGTCGCCCGGCTTGCGTTAATATTTGTATTCATATAGATTCCTCCATCTGCAATTCCTGAAGCTGCCATCCATATAAAAAGGACAGAAAAAAGGCGGCTTCTTCATCCCCCTTCCCTGTCCTTTTACCTGAGAGTTTGACCCCTTTGGTGTCGCAGGATTCCTGCGCGCTCTCCAGAGATGCGTCCGACTGCGGTTCTGTCTACCTGAGAGATTGGCTTCAAGGGTATTTTTGAAGCTTGCTCCTTCGGTGGCTACTGAATGCTCTCTCCCGCAGCCGTCATTCGCTCAATATTTTCGTTATTTTCAGAATAATACATTATTTAAACTATGTCAATCGTACTGCGTTTCTTTCACAAAATTGCCACAATTATAATCTGACTATTTTCTTACAAGATCGTTATAATTTGCTTTAGAATAAAGGGCTGATAAAAAAAAGCCTGAAGACAATGTCTCCAAGCAGTTTTCTATACAGCCGCTTTCGGTTTTGGCTCCTTTTTTTGCCAGGCAATCGTGATAAACAGTGTAACGATCAATAGGGCCAGACCGAGAACAAACGGATAGGTTATCCGCACATCGTAAAGTACACCGGCAATCGTTGGACCAAGCACGTTTCCAATACTCATATAAGCATTATTCATACCCATCGCAAATCCCTGCTCATTGCCGGCCATTTTTGATATTAGTGTGGTTAAAACCGGACGCAGGATGGAAGTGGCAAGGAATATGATCAGCGAAATAACGAAGAAAAGCGCATAGCTTCCTGCAAACAGCGAGACAAGGAATCCTGACGCTGCAACAGCCAAAAAGATATTCAATACCTTTCCTTCTCCGAATTTATTAACCACCCGATCGACTACAAATAACTGAACAATAACACTAATGACCCCCGTTGAAGTCACCATAATGGCTATTTCCTGCGGAGTAGCAGCAAACTCATTATCAAGGTACAGTCCCAGCACAGATTCATACGCCATTAGCCCAAAACTCATCACCAATGTAATGACAAGCGGAATAAAATAAGGCTTCTTAACAGACATTGCCAGTTTCTTGACCATCGGTTCCTCTTCAGGCATCTCTCCTGGCACGGTCTGCAATGTGCTGCTTTCTTCAAGGAGCACAATTGAAAAAATAACAGCCACTAGAGATACAAGCGCTGAAATCAGAAATGGCATTTTCAAGCCGAAGTCTGCTAAAAACCCGCCAATTCCAGGCCCAACCACAATTCCAAGTGACATCGCAGCTGAGACAAGGCCATTCCCTTTTGCACGCTGCTCCATGGTAGTAATATCAGCAATGTAAGCAAAAATAGCAGGAATCAGCAAGGCTGCCCCAATGCCTCCAATGACACGTGAAAAGTAAAGCAGCCAAATGGAATCTACTGCATAAAAGACAAGCATGGATAATGTCAAACCAGCTAATCCGTAGATAATCATCTTTCTGCGGCCATACTGGTCAGCCCATTTCCCCGCAATGGGAGAAAAAATCAGCTGGGCACCCGCAAAAATGGCAATCATCAGGCCTGCTGCCGTTCCCCCCTGATTAATGGATTCCAAATAAGCCGGCAAAATCGGAATGATAATCCCAAAGCTTCCGATCGCAATAAACATATTGATCATCAATATGATCATCTTTTTCTTTTGATCCCCTGACATAGCGGATACCCCTCCTTCTATATGTGAAAAATTTACATTATTTTTTTCGGCACGCTAAATAGCTTATAATGAGACGGGCTGCTTTGTCAAAGGAAAAAAAAGAGAAGCTCCAGCATGTGCTGAAGCCTCTTGTATTTACCCCTTGAATTTGTCCGGGAATTGCTTCACAACCGCATCAGAAATAGCATCTGCCATCATGATAATATGCGTAATTCCATCATCAATCGAAACGATTCTGGCATCCCAATCTTTAACCAGGCTTGCTGTTAAATCATCCGTCACCAATTCAAGATGCGTGTATAGTAATTTTTTCACATCTTCATTTTTCAAATTAGGATTGGCTCCGCTTAGAAATGCAGCGATATCATCGGCATTCCGATGCCATTCTTTGTTCAGCTGATTCACTTTGGCGCCTTGCCCGCTCTTGGCAGCTTCAACAATATCTCCGGCAATAACGATATGCTCCTTAAGCAGCTCTGTAAGCTTATTTCCTGCAGCATCTCCATAATAAGGCTTTATTGAATTGCCGATGTCCTCCTGGTTTTTCAAGAGCCTTGCCAGAACCTGCTTCTGATCCTCCGCCCCGGCTGTTGTAGCACTTGTAATATAATTGCTTGTCCATAATACATGGTCGATCCATAATCTGCGGAATTCATTTTCAAACTTAACCTCTGATTGGGTGATGCACGGTTTCTGTGCAGCTGCATTGCCTGGAACTGCCAGCATATTCAGCGGCAAAAGAAGCAGTATTCCTATGATCAGTAATTTCTTCATGTCCATTCTCCTTCCATAATAAAAAAAGTTTCCTTCTTATTTTGATTATCTTTAGATTTTTCATTCCAAAAAAATAAAGCCCGAGGTTTATGCCTCAAGCCTTTTCAATCAAACGTTTGATTTATTTTTACCGCAGCTCGCTGAAATGGGAATTTTATTACACTTATTTGCATATAACGCATATTTACTTTCAGATAAAACATTTTACTTTCGAATAAATAAGATTTACCCTCGGATAAACCAAATTATCTATTGCATAGTTATCACACCACTGCTACCGCAGCAAAGAACTCATTGTAAAGCGCCTGTACCGCGCGTTTTTCATCCACTGCCTGTACGCCAAACATCATGCTCACTTCAGATGAGCCCTGATTGATCATTTCCATATTTACTTTCGCTTTAGCGAGGGCTTTGGAGGCGCGGGCCATTGTTCCGATATTTTGGCGCATCCCTTCACCAACCACCATGATAAGCGACAGGCTGTGCTGGATTTTCACCTCATCTGCGTGAAGTTCATGTTGAATGCGGCTAAGTATTTCTTCCTCCATACCATCAGTAAATTGGTTTTCACGAAGAATAATGGAGATGTCATCAATTCCTGACGGCGTATGCTCATAGCTGAGGCCATACTCTTCCAAAATGGTCAGCAGCTTCCTCCCGAAGCCGACTTCCCTGTTCATTAAGTATTTGCCGACGTATATGCTGCAGAATCCCTGATCACTTGCAATCCCGATCACAGGTCCGTTTGTATTATCGCGCTCGTTCACAATCCTGGTGCCAGGAGCAGATGGATTATTCGTATTTTTAATCTGCACAGGAATTCCAGCCCTGAATGCCGGCACAAGTGCTTCATCATGCAGGACTGTAAAACCTGCATAGGAAAGCTCCCGCATTTCTCGGTATGTCAGTTCCTTGATTTCTTTAGGCCTTTCCACAATAAATGGATTTACCGAATATACAGCATCCACATCTGTAAAGTTTTCATACAAATCCGCTTTGGCTGCCCCAGCCAAAATGGAACCTGTCACATCCGATCCGCTTCTTGAAAATGTGAACACCTGCCCATCCCTGCTATATCCAAAGAAGCCTGGAAAAATGATAATCCCGTGCTGTTCCCTTAAGGAATATAGATTCTCATATGCCTCAGGAAGGACCTGTGCATTTCCGGGCTCTGGGCTTACGAGCAATCCCGCTTCTTTCGGGTTCACATACCTTGCTTCCACTCCCTGCTGCTGAAAATAAGCTGCAACAAGCTTAGCGTTATTATCCTCGCCGCTCGCCTTGATCAGATCCATAAAAACTTCAGGATCATCTGTATCGCTGGAGAGCCTTGTAAAAAGATCCTCCCTAATGATATCTTTAATGTCCAGACCCAGCTCCAATTCATCAGCTATTTGGCCATACCGATCCAATACAGCTTCAGCCAAGTCATCTGCTGCTTCCCCCTGAATCCGTTTCTCTGCACACGCGATTAATAAATCAGTAACCTTATTATCTGCTGAAAATCGCTTTCCAGGAGCCGAGACGACTATTATCTTCCGCTCTGGATCAGCATTTACAATATTGAAAACTTTTTCGAGTTGCTTTCCGGATGCTAAAGAAGATCCTCCGAACTTCACGACTTTCATCCTGACATCTCCTAATCTCTGAAAATTTAATCTTTATTTTACTCTTATCCGAAAAGAAATCAAGAGAAAATTCTATCCTGAAAATACAGTTGTTCACCATAAAAATACACAAAGATATATAAATATATTAAATATGATCAATTTGTGTAATTATATCGCTTTATAATATTATTTCAGTAAAATAAAAGAAAACGCTTACAATATTTAGTTTATTTTATGCCGGCCTGCCGGATTACCCAAAGCAAAAAAACTATTAATATTATGGTTTTCCCCTTTCCAAAACGGGGTATATGTTAAGGATATTTATATAAAGAATTAAATCGTAAAAACACGGGAAGGGAAAAAGTCTATGGGAATCCTAGTTGTGGACGATAATCAAGCCAATTTGTTTGTTATTCAGCATATATTAAAACGCGCCGGGTATAAAGACCATTTAACGTTTTCTTCTGCAAAGGATATGTTTCAGCATCTTCAGGGATATTCACCTTTCTCAGCTGATATAAAAGCAGACATTATCTTAATGGATATTATGATGCCGGAGATGGATGGAATTGAAGCATGCCGGCGGCTTCAGCAGATTCCGCATTTAAAGGATATACCGGTGATTTTTGTAACTGCACTGGAAGATTCAAATAAAGTAGCAGAAGCTCTTGATGCGGGCGGAACTGATTATGTTATGAAGCCCATAAATAAAACGGAACTGCTCGCCCGGATTCGTGCTGCTTTAAGGCTTAAATATGAAAAGGACTGGCATAAGGAGCAGGAAAATAAAATCAAGAATGAATTGGATTTATCCATGCAGGTTCAGACCAGCATGCTGAGCGAGCCCATTTATCATGAACATACACTGTTAAAAGCGTCCTACCTGCCAGCCAACAAGCTTGCAGGGGATATGTATTACTGGCACCAAATAGATGAACACCGCTTTGCAGCCATTCAGCTGGACATGATGGGCCACGGAATTTCAGCATCACTTGTATGCATGTTTATCTCTTCTGTTCTAAGGGATGCCATCAGAACATGCAGCGACCCTGAATACGTCATGAAGGAACTAAACCGGTGGATGAACTCCCTTAATCAGCGCAATCAGCGAATTCCATATTATTTTACAGCCATTTATCTCGTCCTTAATAAAAAAGACAAAACCGTCGAATATGTAAATGCTGGACATCCAGCCGGATATGCACTCACAGATAAAAAGGAAATGGTCAGCTTATCCAGCAATATGTGTGCAGTAGGCTTTTTTGAAGATATTACGATACAAAAAGAAACAATCCCCTATATAGACTCCATCCAGCTGCTCTTGTTTACGGACGGAGTGGAAGAAGCAGTAGAGCAGAATAATCTTAACCCTTGTGAATATCTTCAGCGCTTCGCATCCTTCCATTGGAATGCTGCCAGAACAGCAGAACCAATTGATATGATTCTGACTAAACTGCAGCAGGCAAGCGCTGATGATGATATGTGTGTTGTTCTGGTTCAGGCAGATTAGGGTGTATACATAATATTTTTGCAAAAAAACAGAGTGCAGTCCCTCAAATAGGGTCCGCACTCTGTTTTTCTTATGCTCGAGCGGTTTTCCTGAAAATCTTTTCCTGCAGGTTGATTTCTTCAAATACAGGCACTTCCATCCTCAGCGCTTCCTTGCTTCCAATTCCCAGAAACCCTCCCATGCTGAGGCTTTCATTAAAAAGATTAAAAACATGGCTTTGCAGATCAGGATTAAAATAAATCATGACATTGCGGCATATAATCACATGAAATTCATTAAAAGAACCATCGGTCACCAGATTATGCTGTGCAAAAACCATTCGATCAAGCAGGGATGAATTCAAATAAGCTGCTTCACAATCGGTTGTGTAGTATTCGGAGAATGATTTTTTTCCGCCTGCCATAATGTAATTCTTTGTATAGAGCTGCATTTTTTGCAGAGGGATCATTCCGCTCTCTGCCTTTTCCAGCACTTTTTCATTGATGTCTGTGGCATAAATTTTAGTTCGTTCTCCCAGACCTTCTTCTTCCATCAAAATAGACATGGAATAGGCTTCCTCTCCAGTCGAACACCCTGCATGCCAAATTCTGATCTCAGGCAATTCTCTAAGCATCGGAACAGCCTCATTACGAAAAGCTTTAAAAAACGAAGGGTCCCGGAACATTTCTGTAACATTGATTGAAAAATCGCTCAGAACCTTTTGCAGATACCCCTCTTCATGTATTACCTTCTCCGTGAGACTTGTAATATTGGGCAGCCGATCCCTGCTAAGGCGATTTTGGATCCTCCTCGCAATAGAAGAGCGCATATATTGCCGGAAATCATACCCGGATAAACCGTAAATAGCCTTTAAAAGCAAATCTATCTCTAATTCTTCCTTTTTCAATTCTATTCATTCCTCAACTTTCGAGAATAAAATTATGATGACAGTGTCCTATGTCAGGACTGGTGCCCCCTAGTTCCATCTATGAAAGCCACACCCTCATAACGGACAGCAGCTGGTCCAGTTTTAATGGCTTGCTGATATAATCTGTTGCACCAGCTTCCATGCACTTTTCCCTATCGCCTTTCATTGCCTTGGCAGTAAGGGCAATGATTGGAACATCCTGATGCCTGTCCAGTCCGCGAAGCCTCTTCATGGTTTCATAACCATCCATAACCGGCATCATAATATCCATCAGCACAATATCAATCTTTTCTGTACCCATTATTAAATCCAGGCATTGCATCCCGTTTTCTGCTGTAAGGACATTCATGCCTTCTTTATTCAAAGCATTTTTAAGCGCATAAATATTTCTGTGATCATCATCTACGACAATGACTGTTTTATCTTTGAGCTCGGTACCTGTATGCTGATGCTCTGCTTCACTATTTTCTTCAGAAACTGGGGGTTCTGCAGCCTCAGACACTTCCTCCATAGGTTCAGCGGTTACAGCAGCCTCTTCAAAAGCAAGCGTACCTGCCTCTATTTCAGGCATGCCGTTTGGCAGATTTGGAATGATCAGTGTAAAACGGCTTCCTTTTCCTTCTTCACTCTCCACTTTGCAAATGCCGCCGAGCAGCTGGGCAAATTCCTTGGAGATGGACAATCCCAGCCCCGTTCCGCCATATCTTCTCATCGTGGCTCCATCAGCCTGCTGGAAGGCTTCAAAAATCAGCTGCTGCTTTTCTGCTGGAATGCCAATGCCTGTATCCAGCACTGTTATTTTAAGCCAATCATCTGTATAGGCGGATAACGGCAAGCCAAAGAAATCGCTCTGTGCGGCTTTTTCAAAAGTGACTGCTACTGAACCTTCTTCCGTAAATTTAAATGCATTTGACAGGAGATTTTTCACAATTTGCTGCAGCCGCTGCTCATCGGTATGGAATACAGGCGGCACTTCTTCTGAAGAGCTTACAGTAAACTCAAGGTTTTTATGCTTGGCCACTTGTGTAAAATGCTGCTTCATACGCTGCGACATTTCACCTAAATTGACTTCCTCAAAGCTGATCTCCAGTTTTCCTACTTCTACTTTTGAAAGGTCCAGAATATCATTGATCAGGGTAAGCAAATCCTGTCCTGATGTATGAATAACCTTGGAAAACTCCTTCTGTTCCTCAGTGAGGATTTGATCCGGGTCTTCTGCCAGCATCTCTGATAAAAGCAATATGCTGTTAAGCGGCGTGCGCAGCTCATGCGACATATTTGCCAGGAATTCTGACTTGTATTTTGAGCTTAAACTCAGCTGCTTTGCTTTTTCCTCCAGCTCTTCCTTGGCAGCCTGAAGTTCTTCGGATTTCATTTCCGCATCTCTGGAGCGCTCTTCAAGCTGTTCGTTAATCATACGCAGCTCTTCGGATTGACTCTGCATTTCTTCAGATTGCGCCTGCAGCTCCTCTGACTGGGACTGCAGCTCTTCAGCCTGTGCCTGCAGTTCCTCTGTCTGTGCCTGAGATTCTGCCAATAAGCGTTCGATCTCCATTCTTCCTGAAATATTCGTAATGGCTATTCCTAATGTTTCAATTACTTTTTCGAGGAGCTTGATCTGTGCATCAGTGAATGTCCTCAAACTTGCCAATTCCACAACTGCCACGACCTCGTCTTTGAGCATGACGGGTGCCATCATGATGCTTTTCGGCCTGACATCTCCCAAACCAGTTGATAGGACCTTGTAATCTTCAGGAACATCTTGAAGGAATATTGTTTTTTTATCCCTGACTGTTTGCCCTGCTATTCCTTCCCCAGCAAGGAAAAAGTCTCTTCCTGCATCTTCCGCCCCATCTGCATAAGCAGCTTGTTTTTTAAATACAGGTTTGCTTCCGCTGTCATCTTTCACATAAATGACTCCGAGATTGGCTCCGGAGGCAGGTGCCAGCCTGGAAATAAAATCATCTGCCAAATTCGCTATGGTCACATGCTGGCTATAGATGCTTACTAACGCAGCAGAATGGCTTTGAATCCAATTCTGCTCACTGATTTCAGCCGAATAGCGCTGTTCTTTTTCGTAATAGGTCTCGAGGGAATCAGCCATAGAGTTGAAGGCTTTCGCGATTTCACCGATCTCATCTTTTGTTTCGATATTCAGCCTTGAAATGGAAGAAAGATCTTGATAATCAATATCCTTAATCCCTTTTGTAATTATGCTGATGCTTCTGCCTGTGCTTCTGATCACCCAAACCGTCACTCCGACGATTAAAATAATGGCTATTGCAACCGCAGCAACCAAAGTCGATACTAACTGGCTATACGTTTCATTTGCACTTTCCAGCGAATCAGCCATGATGGATTCCTGATATTCTTTAAATTCAGCCAGCTTTACTAGAAGAGAGTTTCGGTTTTCCCTTTCACCCCTGTACAGATTTTCCAAGGAATCCAGATCTCCGCTTCCCATTAATCCAATGAAGCTGTTTTGCATTTGGGCATATGATTCATATGCCTGTTCTACTTCCTTTAATAGCAGACTGGACTTCTGTCTATTTAATTCATCTTCCAATTTCAATATCCGGGTTTGTATCCCTTCATGGTTTGCCTCAATCAATTCAGCAGTCATGGCTGGATCTGCCGATTCTATGTCGGTGAGCACACTCAGCAGCTGCTGATCTGTCTGGTAAAAAAGCTGTCTGATCTCTGTAGCCTGGTTTACCTTATAATAGCGATCCTCCACAATTTCCAGCATGTTGGCCTTCATTCCGTTCACCATAGACAGAATGACAAACATTAGAATAAACATAAAAAATACAGTTAGGCCCAAACCCATTATTTGCTTTCTCTTAAAGCTCACCTGTTCTCTCCTTCTTTCCCCCAATTTTTCTTTATCTTTGTTTCCTTTTTCAAGTTCATGTTCACTTTTATGAGTTTAAGATTTTAATAGCCTAGCTTCTTTACCCTTATTCGTTATAAACCAAACCTGTTTTTTGTATTTTTTTCATAAAAAAAAGGAAGGAAAACCCCTTCCTAATGTTTAACGATATTCCTTAACTTTTTCCCCTGCTGAAGTCATCCATTCAAACTGGCGGAGCTTCAGGTCAAATAGTGTAAGAGGATCCTGGTAAATCTCAGGATTTTTGCGCATATCACTTAAAGCTTCTTTATTTTCTGCAATGTCCGTATAGGTCTCTTCAACCGTATGATTCAATACATCGAACGGATTTCTGAAGAACATTTTAATATCCCGTTCAAGCGATTTCTCGAAAAGCTCAAATTGCTGCATGAATTTATTGGTGATGGATTCTGCGATCTCGCTATAGTCTTCATGTTCAATAAACTGTTTATATTTATTATGGAGCATGGCTTTATTCTGCTGAATCGCACCAAGCAGCTTGCCTGCACTCTTCAGCAGGAACTGCGATGGCGAAAAGCGGTTTAGAATGTTGGCCTTTTCCAGCTGAACACTTCCCCGCGTCATTCGATCCGCGTCGCGGCGCCAGTCATCCAGAACCCTGAAGTCACAGTCCAGCGAGATCTTCTCCTCGCCATATAGCTCATTGAAGCTTTCGCTCATTTCATCCAGATATGCCTGGCTGCTTCTGAACTCTCCTTCACTTTCAGCAATCCATTCCTGAATGGAAACATGGAAATCCGGCAAAACCGTCTCTTCAATATATTCATGTACCCGATTATTCATTTCGTCATTAAGTTCAGTGTGGATTCTTCCAAAATCACTGTCTTCTGTCACCATTTCAGAACAATTCCGAAGCAGTTCCGGAATCTTTTTCTCAAGATCCTGTCTCATTTCATCTTTAATTTGGCTGTAGGACTTTTTAATCGTCCGGACCTTTTCTTCTTCCATATCACTCAGCTGATTGTTGGCACCCTTAAGCTTTGTTACCATTTCTTCGTTCCATTTAATAGTATCAATCAAGCTGTTTTCCATCTCAACGCGTTTTTCAAGAAGGAATTTGATGGATTTTTTAATATAGTAAAGGACCTTTGCTGTACGCTCTTCTTTCCGGTTCCGTTCATCCATCATCGACTTGATGAAGACTGCTAAATCATTCAGCTGGCTTTCGCTTTCATAATAGGCGGAGAAAGCAAACACCTTTGCTTTTGGAAAATAGGTATGAACACGGGACTGCGTTTCATCCAGAAGATCCATGGCATCCTGGCTGTCTGGAATCCGGTCCATTTTACTGAGAAGGAAATGAATAGGCAATTCCGGAGCCTGTTCTCTCATTCTTACAGCTAGATCCAGCTCTTTATCTGTCAGAGGCGAATCCGCATTCAGGACAAACAGCATGCTGTCTGCAAAATGGAGATATTGGAACACACCATTCCTGAACTTGCTTTGCCCCGCAAGACCTGGTGTATCTATGACAGCAAGTCTATTATTCTGTAAAAAGGCGAGAGGCATTCTGCAGCGGATAAGCGTCTGCTGGCTATTTTCTGCGCTTTGCCTAAAGTCCTCAAGGTCAGAAATACTCCGAACTTCCTCGTCCGTAACGGCATGAATTTCCGCTTCATCACTATCCTTGAACAGCACTGAAGCAGAAGTGGAATCTCCCATCAGCTCTTCACCGAGAAGAGTGTTCACAAACGAGGATTTTCCATTTGAAGCCGCACCGGCAATCAGCAAATGCCCGGCATCCAAATCAAGGAGCTCACGGACCATCCATTCAAAGCGTTCACCCATCAGCACGCCCTTTTCCTTCGCCCATTTCATGACATTTTCAAATAGCTTGAAGCTTTCCTCCAAGCCATCCTGATAGCGGACAGAGCGATTCACAAGGCCTTCTGCCTCGCTGACAGCTGAAGAATCAATATTGGACGGGAAAATTTCGCTCCACGCCAGCACTGCCGAGGCCGAAACAAGGGAATGCGAAGGTGCAGCTATTTTCACCCAGTTAGTTATATGATTCGGTATCAGGTGTGATAAGTCCCGGATTAGATGCTTACCGCTGATTAGTTCAAAATAAGTATCCTTGTAAAGCTCGGAAAGCAGGCTCCATGTATGTGAGCGCCCTGGCTCCATATTTAGAAGAAGATGGTTATATTCTTTCAGCCATGAGAAATACAGATCTGATTTCTTGTAGCTATTCCACAGAGCCGCTGATAAACTTTCAAAATGAGCCTCGTCCACACGGTATAACACCGAAAGCGCCTCACTGAAATAGTCCGGCTCCATTTTAGCTGTCCGCCCCTGTTCCACATACGAGTGAAGAACTTCAAACCAGGATAGGGATTCCGTCCTGATTGCTTCATTAACAGCCAGCTCCACCGCATTTCCCCAATCGCTGTGTTCTTCAAAGAATCCGCGTGCCAGATCGGTCACATCCGGATAATCCGGATTTAATCGGACCGAATCTTTAATGGATTCAACAGCCAGTTCAAGCTTGCCGCGCTGTATGTAAAGTGAAAACAGATGAAGGAGGACTTCGGTTTTCAGCACCTCTGAATCTGTTTCAATGGATTTGTAAAAGTCCTCTGCATTTGAAAGCAAATCCAATTCAAAATAGGCATCAGCCATATTTTTCTGTGCCCATGGCGCCAATTCATTCGGAATGCTCTCCCATTTAAAAATGGCCGCTTCATAATCTTTGTTAAGGAAATACACCTCACCCTGGGCGAAACGGATATTGGTTAAATCGGGCACTTCGTTCTGCTGCTCAGCCACATACAGTTCACCCAAAACCCTGATCGGATGTACATTTTCATTAGGTTCCATGAAGGTCTCATAAAAGGTTTTGCTGATTAGCTGCTTTTCTAAAGTCATCTTGATCCCCCGCAGTGCTATTTTTAAAAGTGCGCCAAAAGGCGCCGGCTTTTAAAAGAATTTTATTGAACAGCCTGCTGATTTCCTAATTTCATAGGACTTTATCAGCATGCTTTTATAAAAAACGCATAATGCGCCAATTTTCATCCTTTATCCTTATATTGTAGCAAAAATTTTTCTGCAAAAAATTTCATTTCTCTATCATTTTTGAAACATTTCTGTATTCCTGTGTAATATTCTTAATAGTTAGAACCTGCTTCTATTTATAAATACCACCCCAAATCAAAATAAAAACTGGCAGACAGAAATATATATTCCTGCCTGCCAGTTTTCATTCTTCATTAAGAGGCTTGCTGCGTGCGGGCGGCTGAGCGCCGTCTGCCATAGAGGACTGTAACAGCCATGCCAAGGATCAGGAACACACTTGATATTTGGAATAGTGCTGCCGTTTCCACAAACTGTGCAAGCACCCCAAAAACAAGGCCGCTTAGTCCAATGCCAAGGTCGATGGATGAGAAGAACATTCCATTTGCCACACCCCGGCGGTTGGGTGGTGTCATCGACAGCGTCCATGACTGCAGAGTAGGAATCAATGATCCAAAGCCAATTCCGAACAATATTCCGCTTATGATAATAAACAAATTCGAATGAGCGAAAGAAAGTACCCACATGCCGATGAAGGTCAGGAACGTGCAGACCAGCACAAGTCCCTTTGGCCCTCGCTGGTCAAACCATTTTCCGGCAATCGGTCTCGAAAGCGATGCCATGATCGCATTGAACAGGTAGAAAAGGAAAATCTGATCAATGCCGCGCTCTTCTCCAAAAATAACGATGAACGTTACGATGGAACCATACCCAAATGTCACAATAATCGTGATAAAGGCAGGAAACCAGCTGGATTTTTCGATTAAAGAGCCTAAGTAAGAAAATTTCAGATCCTCTTTCCTTGTTTTCAGAACAGCTTCAGGCGTTTCGTAGCGAACTATAGACAGGAGCCCAATGGCAATTAAGCCGAGTATACTCGATATATATATAAGATTGGTAAAAGAGGTAATCTGATATAGATAGATTCCAAGACTCGGAGCGATGATCATCCCGATTGTAACACTTAGGCCATAATAACCCATTCCCTCTCCAAGACGGGAATTAGGCACTACATCTACAGCTGCTGTCCCGTTCACAGTAGTTGACCATCCCCAAGCGAGCCCGTGGATGAATCGGAACAGCAGGAAAATCATCACCACGCTTGACAGCGGATAAATAACCGTTATGGCCAGAAGTGCCGCTGCCCCAATCAGCACCAGCTGCTTCCTTGCTCTATATTCAAGCATAAATCCGATGAAAGGCCTGCTCAAAACGGCTCCAATCGAAAACAGCGCCGTAACCAGCCCAATTTCAAGACCAGTTGCTCCTATGGACTTTATATATGGAGGCAGTGTCGGAATCAGCATCTGAAACGACATAAAGACAAATAAATTCCCGACCATCAGCATAATGAAAGACTTTGTCCACAAAGTCTCTTTTACATCCTTTATCAACTGCATCCCCCGCTTTCCTTTTATCTCCAGAACAAACCAGTTAATTATTTCGCATCACTAAATACTACCATAACTGATTGGAAAAAGGAACGGGAATTTGCACCACATCAAGGGATAGAACTTTATTGAGACAATGAAAATCTCCTATTAAAGTCCATAAAAAAAGGAGCCTGATTAAGCTCCCCCGTCACCCCTGAAGACTGCTTGTTTCCAGTACCCGCTGCAGAAAAAGCAGTGTTTTTTCTATAATGATGTCCTGATCGTTATCCAGTGTTGCCACATGAAAGCTGTTTTCCAGGGTGACCAATTCCTTTGCAGCTGATATAATGCTGCTGTATATTTCCTGCGAATTGGAAGGCGGAACTACATGATCTTCTTTTGAGACAAAAATCAGCGCAGGACAAGCCACTTTTCCTAAATCGGCTTTGACCTTCTTCATCAGTTCCGTTATTTCACCAAGTGATTTAACCGGTGTCTTTTCATAGGCAAGCTCTTTTATATCAGGATTTTTAATGTCTGAACCAATTGCATCAAGGAAGCGGACATCCTCCAGGCTGGATGCTGACGCCATATCAGGAATTTCAATAGCTGCATTAATCGGGATAATCCCCTTAATCTCCGGATATTTCTCGGCCATATATAATGTCAGGGTACCCCCCATCGACAGACCTGTAACAAATACCGTGCTGCAGCGCTCTTTCAGCCACTGATAGCCTTCTTCAACAGAGTGAATCCAGTCCTGATAGGTCGTTGTTTCCATTTCTTCATAATGAGTGCCATGTCCCCTCAGCCGTGGACCGCAGACCGTATACCCTGCATTTGCATAAGCTTCCCCAAGCGGACGCATACTTTGAGTTGAACCGGTAAAGCCGTGCGAAACTAAAATCCCAATCTCATTTCCTTCAAAATAAAAAGGGTCCGCGCCTTCTAAAATCGGATACTTTTCAGACATGTTCCTTCCTCCATTCAATAGATTAATTCCTATTAATAGATATTCTTTTCACCTCCCTCTATCCCTCCTTATTTGAAAGTATTTAACATTTTTGTAAAACTTCGCATCCAGTCTTCAGAAAAACTTTTTTTCCAGCATCGTCTTGTTTATAATAGATAGAATGAATAAAGAAATAAGCAGCATTGCCCTATAAACCAAAAGCAAGCCTTAGGAGCGCAGCAAAGGGAAGTTTCGCTTTATTTTCCTTCCCGATATTATTAAAATAAGTACTAACTACATAAACAGAAAGGCTGATACCGGTTTGGAAAACAATTCAAATTTTATACGAACGATTATTAAAGAGGATCTGGAGTCGGGAAAGCGTAAAGAGGTCATTACCCGTTTCCCGCCTGAGCCGAACGGTTATCTTCATATCGGACATGCCAAATCGATTGTCATCAACTTCGGCCTGGCAGATGATTTTAACGGAAAGACGAACCTCCGATTTGATGATACAAATCCGCTTAAGGAAGATCAGGAATTTGTGGATGCCATTAAAGAAGATGTTAAATGGCTTGGATACGAGTGGGAGGAGCTTCACTTTGCTTCGAATTATTTCGAGGAAATGTATAACCGTGCAGTTCTTTTAATTAAGAAAGAAAAAGCATATGTGGATGACTTAAGCCAGGAAGAGATCCGCCAATACCGCGGAACACTGACAGAGCCTGGAAAAGAAAGTCCATACCGCAGCCGTTCAGCTGAAGAGAATCTTGATTTATTTGAACGCATGCGTAAAGGTGAATTTGAAAACGGAGCAAAAGTTCTCAGAGCAAAGATCGACATGTCTTCACCGAACCTGAACTTGCGCGATCCGGTTATCTATCGTGTTTCACATGCAACTCACCACAATACGGGTGATACGTGGTGCATCTATCCGATGTATGCTTTCGCCCACCCGCTTGAGGATGCAATCGAAGGAGTTACCCATTCCTTATGTACAACCGAGTTTGAAGATCAGCGTCCGCTATATAACTGGGTTGTCGCAGAGTGTGAAATGGAAAGTACACCGCAGCAAATCGAGTTTGGCCGCCTGAATATTTCTAATACAGTTATGAGCAAAAGAAAACTGAAGCAGCTTGTGGAAGAGAATTATGTTGATGGCTGGGATGACCCGCGCATGCCGACAATTTCCGGTCTAAGACGCAAGGGCTATACTCCGGAAGCAATCCGAGAGTTCGTAAAAGAAACGGGTGTTTCAAAAGGTTCCGGTGTAGTGGATGAAGCCATGCTTGAGCATTATGTCCGCGAAGACCTGAAATTGAAAGCCCCTCGTACAATGGGTGTGCTTCGCCCGTTAAAGGTTGTGATTACAAACTACCCGGAAGATCAGACTGAAATGCTTGATGCGGAAATCAATCCAGAAAATCCGGAGATGGGCATGCGCCAAATTCCTTTCTCCAGGGAGATTTATGTAGAACAGGACGATTTCATGGAAGACCCGCCGAAAAAATATTTTCGCCTCTTCCCTGGCAATGAAGTACGCTTAAAGCATGCATACTTCATCAAGTGCAACGATGTCATCAAGGATGAGGATGGCAATGTTGTTGAGCTGCATTGCACGTATGACCCTGAAACGAAGAGCGGAACAGGTTTTACCGGCCGAAAAGTAAAGGGTACGCTTCACTGGGTGGATGCAAAGAGTGCCATTCCGGCTGAATTCCGTTTATACGAGCCATTGATTCTTGACGAAGATGCCGATCAGAACGCTGAGGCAGACACAGATGATACTGCTGAAAACGAAGCTGAAGGAAAAACGTTCCTTGACTACGTGAACCCGAACTCACTTGAAATTGTTCATGGTTTCATTGAACCTAACATGAAGGATGTACAAGCCCAGGATAAATTTCAATTCTTCCGTCATGGCTATTTCAATGTCGACCCGAAACACACAACAGCAGAAAAACCTGTATTTAACAGGATTGTATCGCTGAAAAGTTCATTTAAGTTAAAATAATCCATAGGCTTGAGGGATTCGTTTCCTCAAGCCTTTTCTGCCCGTTAAAGTTACTTTTATTCATAAACTACCTTCCCGCTTAAAAATATGGTAAGGTGTTAAAAGTAAACATTTACATAAGGAGGAATAATATCATGTCAAACCAGCATGACCCAAATACATTACCGCCGAAAACATGTTCAGTAGACCGCATGGTGACAGTAAAAGAGGACATTGAAAAGGTTCTTGCAGGAAAGAAAACAGCTACACGCCGCAATGGCCGCTATGCTGATGTCGGGGAAATCATGACGCTTGAGGGCCAGGATTTCGCAGTAGAAAAAGTTTATTCCCAATCTCTAGGAGAGTTAACAGACGAGCATGCCCGCCAGGAAGGCTTTGAAAGCTTAGAAGACTACAAACAATCAATCCTTTCTATGCATCCGGGAATGCCTTGGCTGCCGCAAATGCGTGTATGGGTTCATGAATTTAGCGCAGTGAAGAAGTAATCTGCCAAGATGGACATTCTGTACCAAATACTGCTGTATATTCATGTCAGCAGTGCTATTCTTTCTGTAGGGCCATTTTTTGTTCTGATTCCAATCGTCAATAAATTGGAATCGGTTCAGCCAGGGGTTCAGCAGGCATACATAGGCATCTTCAGGACATCCGTGCGCCTTGTCAAGCATGCAGGACATGTACTTGTAGGCTCGGGTGTCCTTCTTATTGTGAACAGCCACTGGGACTGGACGACATCCTGGATCGTTGCGACCCTGGCAGTGATGGGAGGCTCCGTCTTTTTTCTTGCCCGTGCCTTTACACCCGTTCTGAGGAAATTTGATGAGCCGGGAGCAGATCATCATTTCCTTATCAGAAAACTTACCCGCTCTGTCTGGATCTACCTTTTTCTATTAATGCTCATGCTCTGGTTCATGGTCGCCAAGCCTGTGCTTTGGTAGAGTTAACTAAAAACAAGCGCTGGAGATCCGCGCTTGTTTTTTTGATGCCATTTTGAGGCATGCCATTCGAATTTGCGGGTAAATTCGAATGTTCACTGATGAATTCCTAATTTCCGCGGATAAATCCGGAGTTTCGAGGATAAACGGAATTTACACAGGCAATAAACTCTTTATATCAAAAACCTTTCCGGAAAATCCGTCATGATTACTTCGACTCCGGCATTGTTTAAAAATCTGCAGCGGGTTTCATCATTTACGGTATATACCCGCAGGGGAAACCCTGCTTCTTTTGCTTTCCTGCCAAACTCCGATAGTGCAAACCCTTCTTCACAATGAATGCTGTTTGCCCCGATTTTTTTTGCCATTTCGATAGTGTTTTCAGGAATCCCTTCTATTAAATAGCCCGTCTGCAAAGTTGCATGCAAGTCCCGGACTCTCTTCAGACTTTCTGCATTGAAAGATGATATAATGACACGCTGTTCCAAATTATATTTTAGGATAAGGTCAATAACCTTTTCTTCCATCCCGGGATATTCAATCAAATCATTTTTCAATTCAATATTAATCAGCAGTTCGTTGCCTTCCATAACTGCCCATTGTAAAAGCTGCTCCAGATCCGGAATTGTTTCACCGGGGTTAACATTCCCAAACCAGCTCCCTGCATCAAGCCGCAGGATTTCTTCAAAGGTCAAGTCCTTTATATAACCGGTGCCGCCCGTCGTTCTATCCACCGTTTCATCATGAATGATCACGAGTTTTCCATCCTTCGCCATCTGCACATCCAATTCAATTCCATCTGCCCCTGCCTCCAATGCAGCCTGGAAAGCGGCCATCGTGTTTTCTGGAAAATGTCCGCTGACGCCACGGTGCGCAAAAACTTTTGCCCTTTTATTCAAAATATCTCCTCCTATGACAATAACATCATTATTAATAATCTATTCTACTCCCAGCCTCAAAACCATTTTTTCATCCTCAAATAGCCGCTCAAGTTTCACTTCGAATTCAATTCCCTTATAATGAAAACTATGAAACTTCTTTCTTCTCTAAACGTATAACAAGATATTCATACATAAAAACGAATTAGGAGTGAAATCTGTGGGAGTTCGATTGAGCAAGGGACAAAAAGTAGATTTGACCAAAACCAATCCTGGTTTGCAGGTTGTGGTGGCAGGATTGGGCTGGGATGTCAGCCATAATCAATCGCAATATGACCTGGACGCTTCAGCCTTTTTAACAGGTGCATCCGGCAAAGTGCAAAGTGATAGCGACTTTGTGTTTTATAATAATCCATCCGGCGGAAACGGATCGATCCTTTACAGCAGTGATAATAGAACAGGGGCCGGTGGCGGGGATGATGAGCAAATCCGCATCGAGTTAAATAAGGTGCCGCAGCATATCCATCGAATTGCTTTTACTATTACCATTCATGATGCCCAGATGAGAGGACAGAATTTTGGACAAGTTTCCAATGCTTATGTGAGAATTTTTAATGCCATGACAAATGAAGAGCTTCTCCGCTTCGACCTTGGGCGCGATTTTACTGTTGAAACAGCCATCGTCACTGCAGAGCTATACCGTCACAATGGCGAGTGGAAATTCAATGCCATTGCAAGCGGATTCCAGGGTGGATTAGCTGCCCTTTGCCGCAATTTCGGTGTTTCCGTAGATGATGAGCCTGCTCCAAGTCAGCAGCCCTCATTCAGCCAGGGCCAATATCAGCAGCAAGCCCATTTTGGCCAGCCAGCTCAAGGATTCAGTCCACAGCAAAACCAGCAGCAATATAGCCAGCAGGCACAATCAGGCTACAGCTCTTCGTCCTTTGGCCAGCCTGCCTACAATCAGACTTCTTATAACACGCCACCTTCGCAGCCATCTTCATTTGGCGGGCAGACAGGGAATGGGCAGCCGGTCCAGGCTCAATCCTATACAGATGGAAATATTGCCTGCACGCGGTGCGGATCCACTAACATCCGGACCGGCCAAAAAGGATTTGGCCTTGGAAAAGCGGCGATTGGAGGACTCATCCTTGGGCCTGTAGGACTTCTTGGCGGCTTTATCGGAAAAAACCAGCTGAAGCTCACCTGTAATTCCTGCGGCAATTCATGGTCGCCTAATCAGACGGATTACGCACAGTGGGCCAATGACCAAAAGCGCCGTGCCCAGGAGCTGTTTACACGATTCAAGAGCCAGGATGTCCTGGACGCCGTTGTAGCTTCATGTGCTCTTGTCGGCATGGCAGATGGCAGGCTTGATCCAACTGAACGCCAAAAGATGGTCGAGTTTGTAAACAACAGCCAGGAATTAAAAGTATTTGATACACAAAAAGTGATACAGCAATTCAATATGTTCGTCCAGCGGATTGAGATGGACCCGATCATCGGCCGGGCCGAAGCCTTCAAAGCAGTTGGCCGGGTAAGAAATAAGCCTGAGATCGCCCGCCTTGTAGCCCGTTATTGCATCGCGATCGGTTATGCTGATGGGAACTTTGATCAGAATGAAAAACAGGCTGTTACAGAGATCTGCATGGAACTTGGATTAAACCCGCATGAATTTCTATCTTAATATGTAATATACATAGCTCTGCCAAATTTCAGGCAGAGCTTTTTTGCATTTATTCCCTGCTCCTCCTGAATATGCCGCATACAAAGATCACATGAGGGTATACTCAAAAAGATAAAGGCCCTGTTATTTCTAAAATTACTAAGGAGGTAATATCCTTGAAGGAAAGTTCATCTACTGAACGCTATATGCCCATGACTTCCTCCACGAGCGGAATGATTGTTAATGAAGCGGATGGAGTCTACTGCCTGACAGTACAGATTGTGAATGTTTGTTTTGTGCGAATATCAGAAAAGCCTGGCGACTGGGTTCTGGTTGACGCAGGCATGCCAAAATCTGCAGAGAAAATTATGGATGCGGCGGAAGAACTCTTTGGAGAGAATGCCAGACCGAAAGCCATTATTCTTACACATGGCCACTTTGATCATGTTGGTGCAATTATCGATTTGGTTGAGCGCTGGCAGCTTCCTGTATACGCTCATACACTCGAAATGCCATTCTTAACGGGACAGCAGGATTATCCAAAACCTGACGCGAGTGTTGAAGGCGGACTTGTCGCAAAGATGTCTCCCACTTTTCCGCATGAAGGCATTGATCTCGGAACCCATGTTCAGCCTTTGCCTGATGACGGAAATGTTCCCTATATGGAAGGATGGAAATGGATTCACACACCAGGTCATACTCCCGGCCATGTCTCCTTATTCAGGGAGTCGGATCGCGTGCTGATTGCAGGTGACGCTTTCGTAACAGTGAAGCAGGAGTCCTTATACAGTGTGCTTACCCAGGAACAGGAAATCAGCGGCCCGCCCCGCTACCTGACAACTGATTGGGATTCTGCCCGGACTTCCGTACAGAAACTTGAAGCCCTTCAGCCAGATGTCGCCATCACAGGCCACGGCATTCCAATGGCTGCCGCTGTATTAAGGGAAAGCCTCGCCAGGCTCGTCAATGAATTTGATGAAATTGCCGTCCCTGACCACGGAAAATATGTAGACGGAGAACGTTAGAAAAAAAAGCAAGGTCCAGCAAATCGTGTGGATCTTGCTTTTTTGATGTTTAAAACAATCAAAAAAAGGAAGAGTATAAAAAAACGAATTTTAATAGTTCAGGAGGTTCATATATGCATCTTGAAAACTTTACAGGACAAAAAATTCAAATAAAATTCAAGAACTTTCCAAATGATCTCGTCGGCTCCATCACAGGCATTTATCAGCCCGATGAATGGTACCTTGTTAAACTGATCAAGACAGAAAGTATGGGAATATGGGTTGAGAATCCTTGCTTCAAACGTACTATGGTCAAAGAGGAAGACGGTACCGACATCCCGGAAGAACAGCAAAAGGAAGAAGATTGCGTCACCCATTTTCTGATCCGCTGGGATTATATCAGTTCTGTCATTACCTTCCCGGATAAACAGACACTCGGTGTTGATAAGAAAGCAAAATTAATAGGTTTTCAGCCCTCTTAAAAGATAGTTAAGCCCCCGGTGCCTGCGCCCGGGGACTTTTTTGTTCGTACAGCAGCGCCGTGAACTAGTTTATTTGCAGAATTATGGACTTGTTTAATGTTTTTTTGTTTTCTTTGCTAAATACCCCAATTTATTTGTTAGTATTCCCCTGTTTCTTTGCAAGTTTTTCATTTTATTAGTAAAGTTCACATTTATAGTTTTATAGATTATGATATATTTACCGACTTTTCTAAAAATATAAATTGGAGGAACACACATGTCAAAAAGAACCTGTATCGTCACACATGATCTGGAACCCTCACAGATTGATAAAATTAAAGAAATCATCCCTGATTGGGAGCTCATTTCCGGAAAAGATTCAGCAAGCTGGCACAATGTGATGAAAGAAGCCGAAGTTATCGCCGGCTGGAAAAAGGAACTAAAAGAGATGGTCCTTGAGGGAAACAGCAATCTCCGGTGGTTCCAGTCTTGGAGTGCCGGGGTCGATTCCCTGCCCCTGGCAGAAATGGAATCACAGGGCATCCAGATTACCAGCGCAAATGGCGTACATGCTAACCCCATTTCAGAAACGATTTTCGCATTAATGCTTGGGCTCACCCGCAAAATCCATACATATGTAAAAAATCAGCAAGCTAAGGTATGGCACCATTCTGGAATGAAGCTTGAAATTCATAATAAAACCATCGGCATGATTGGCACAGGAGCCATCGGGAAGGAAACTGCCAGGATTGCCAAAGCATTCGGCATGAAGGTGATTGGAGTTCGGCACTCCGGTAAACCTGAAGAGTATATAGATGAAATGTATACCTCCAGTCAGCTGAACGATGTGCTGCCTCTATGTGACTATGTTGTGGTCACACTTCCGCTTACACAGGAAACACGGCAGCTATTCGGAGCCGAACAGTTTTCCCGCATGAAGGATTCTGCTTTCTTCATCAATATCGGCCGGGGTGAAATTGTAAAAGAAACAGATTTGATTGCCGCACTGCAGAACGGACAGATTGCCGGTGCAGGGATGGATGTATTTGAAAAAGAACCGCTTACTGAAGACAGCCCTCTATGGGAACTTGATAATGTCATCATTACTCCGCATACTGCCGGATCGACGGAATACTATACCAAGCGTGTGATTGAAGATATATTCATTCCTAATTTAAAGGAGTACATAAACAGCGGTACTCCCGGCATTAATCAAGTAGATTATAAAAAGGGATATTAACAAAGAGGGCCTTGCAGCATTTGCAAGGCTCATTTTTTATAAGCTACGATATAAAACCCTTCTTCCTCTGACCACTCTGCACAGAAAATATCTTTGATATTATGATAGCCTTCCGTTTTAATAGACTCCCTCAGCCACTCCCCATCTTTCCCCAGTAATTTAAGGCCGTGTTCCACTACTTCTCCTTCATCAATCAGTAAAGTTGAAGGATTTTTTTCCTTCACCTCAAGTTTCATCATTTCATGAGTGACAGGCTCTTGTTTTTGGTATTTCATTACACTTAAGCCGCCATTGGTCTCAAGGTAAGCGTATTTAACTTCATTCATGCTGAATATTCCTTTTTGGCGCAGCATTGTTCTCAGCTGTTCCATTTCAAGATGGTTTTTCTCCATCTCCTTCACATTCAGCTTGCCATCCTTGACAAGGACCGACTCCCTTCCCTTTAAAATCGTCCTGAATATATTTTTCTTTTTTGCCAGGATTTCAATAATGTAAATAAATGCTCCCCATAATAAAGCCGAATAGATCACTTGAAGCGTTGTTACTTTGTCATCATAAATGGTTTCCTCAATAATCCCTCCAAGAACAACCGCATAGACAAAATCAAACGGAGTTACCTGTGAAAGCTCCTTCTTTCCAAGAATACGGGTTACAGCTAACAAGGCAACTAGTCCAACAGCCATTTTTATTGTTATTGATAAATACATCCATGCTCCTCCTCTCTCTATAGCCTCTCTATTCCCCTTACCAGACTTTGAATACACCTTTTCCCCTATTCCACTTTTTGCAAAAAAAGTGATCTCTATGTCAAGAGATCACTTTACATATACTGGCTATTTTCTTTTCTCCGCTTCCTGAATACTAAATCCTCCAATGCTCCAGATCCTGAAAGGACACCTCCCACAATCAGAACCAGCCCGAGCATATGGTTTATAGTAATTACTTCACCAAGAATGAACGCTGAGCCTGCCAATGAGAAGAAGGTATTCAGGTTCAAAAAAATACTGGCTTCTGCAGGCCCGATATTACGGATGGCTGTGTTATAAACCATATGGCCGATAGCTGTTGCCAATACGGCAGATGCGGCAAATGCACCCCATACATAGGCTGGGGCTTCGGTTATGCCCTTAAGTCCGCCGGGTTCCATAAGGCTGGCCATTACAAAAAGGATCACGCCTCCAAAAATCAGCATATAGCCTGTCAGCAATCGCGGATCAAGCGTTTTCGAAGCCTTGCTGATTACAATAAAGCTGAGAGCCTGTGAAAGAATGGACAGGAACACAAGGAAATCTCCCGGAGTTAAGCTCGATATCCCTTTATTCCCTGAAAGGACAATAAAAGTCACGCCTGCACCGCCAAGCAGAAAACCTATAACCTGAATACCTGTAGGCTTATGGCGCAGCAGAATGGAAGACAGTATGGCTGTCAAGAGCGGACCGGCACCTAGAATAAGCCCCCCATTCACCGCACTTGTTCCCGTTAGGCCTATAGCCAGAAAAAGATGGTGGCTAACAACACTTAATAGGCCGCCAAATACAATATACGAGATTTCCCTCAAGCTCGGCTTTCTCACTTTTCCCATTATGCTTAATATCAAAAACACGGTTATACCCGCACTTAGTATTCGCAAAGAAGTAATCGAAACCGGAGGAAAATAACTGACAAGAATTTTTATAATGCTGACATTCAATCCCCACAAAGCCATGATGGAAGTGAGGAGAATGTATGTTTTTATGTTTTTCACATCGATCCTTCTTTCCAAAAAATCCAAGTTCTTAATTTGTATCATTTTAGCATAATTAATTGGGATAATGAGTTTTAATGCTTGGATTTCAGCGAATGAATGGTCATAAAAGGGCAAAAGAAACTGGATAATAGTAAAAGAGCAGCCTCCCATTAAAAGGAAACAGCTGCTCTTCTGCTTATTTTACATCTAACTCGTGAACCATTTCAGGTGCTGCTTTTATTTTATGCTGCTTTTTCGGTTTAGGGCCTATATTATCAAAACGTGCCTTAGCATAAATGGCTGCACCCACAATCTCCGCTGCATCCTGAAGCTTTTCTTTGCTGATCTTATCAATGGTATCTTCCGGAGAATGGTACCATGGTTCAGTTGGGCTGTGAATGAATAACGCGGCTGCGATGCCTGCTTCAGCAAAAGGCACATGGTCACTTCTGCCACCCTGATATACTGGCGTCGGCTCACCGTTCAGCCTTTCACTGGATGCTTGAGAAAGTTCTGTTACAAGATTTTCTTCTCCATCCAAAGTCATCATTACTAAATCGCCCGCATCCTTGCTTCCCACCATATCAAGATTAAAGTTTGCAATGGTTCTGCTGATTTCGTCATCAGAAAGACTGTCAACATAATGGTAAGATCCAATCAATCCCAGCTCTTCTGCTCCGAATGTTGCAAACCGGATCTCTGTATCTGTCGGAATATCCTTGAATACGCGTGCCAGCTCTAATGTCATCGCTGTTCCGGAAGCATCATCATTCGCTCCAGGAGCCCCCGCTACAGAATCATGGTGAGAGCCAACCACAATAATGTCGTCGTTTGCTTTCTTTTTGTTGGTTGGTTTCTTTGTGGCAATCACGTTGTGGGAAATTTTTTCTCCTGCATCCGCACCTTCAATAGATAGGGAAGCTGTTAATGTTTCACCGTTCTCCAGAAATGCAAGAATTGCCTCACCTTCTGCTTTTGACAGGGTTAACGCCGGAACATATTCTTCATTATGGGCTCCAAGCGTGCCGCTTAATGGACCCTCTGCATTATTAAAAATAATTACTCCGGCAGCCCCTTTTTCTGCTGCATTTAAAACTTTCTCGGCAAAAGAAATGGAACCGCGCTGGATAAGAGCAATTTTGCCTGTAAGATCAGCGCCTTCCAGTTCTTCCGGTGTGCCTAGCCCAGCAAATGCCAGCTCCCCGCTCACATTCCCATTGACTGAATAGGTAAAGGATCTTGGCTGCAGTTCCCCTTCATAACCATTAATGGTCACTTCCATACTGCTCGGAGGAGTATATCCATAAAACGTGAATGGCTGAATCTCTGTTTCGTAGCCATAGGATTCGAATTGGCTTTTAATATACTGAACCGCGTTATACTCCGATTCCGTACCGGCTACACGCGGTGTTTGTGAAAGATAATCAATAGTATTATAGATATTTTCTGCCTTAATTTTATTGACTGCCTTCTTATCGAATACATTTACCGGCTGAGTCTGGTTAACGTCTGCCGGATGTGCAAAAACTGCTTGTGTCCCAATAGCTCCAAAGATAAGAGTCGAAGCTAATGCCACTTTTAAAATTGGTTTTCTCATCTAGTACCTCCAATAGAATAATAGATTCTGCTCATTAAATTTTATAATGTTTTGAAAACTATCATAAGGGTACAAGATACTAGAGTACACTGGGTAAAAACATCTATATTTTGGTTAAATTGTTAATATTAGTAAATAACTAATAGGAAAAATAGACAAAAAAAAGAAGGCTGCCCCAGGTAAGCCTTCTTTCCCTATTATTTCATTATATCATGGTCCACATAGCGCTCGCCGTTTAATTCACTGATCACGTTAATTGCAACTTTTGCACCATCACCAGCTGTAATGATTGTATGGACGCTGACTCCTGCAACTGTTCCTGCTGCCCAAATGCCATCGACATTCGTCTTGCCGTCAGCATCCACATCCAGAACCGTTTTAATGCGGGGCTCGGTGCCTGCTTTAGTCTTCAAACCGGTTTTTTCTGCTAAATCAGTAGATACGCCAGCTGCTAAAATCACATGCTTCGCTGAATACGATTTTTCTCCTGCTGTTATTGTAAAACTTCCTTCAGCTTTTTCAATGTTTTCAACAGTTCCTTCTGCAATCTCTGCCCCAAACTTAGCAGCTTGCTTTTTGCCTGTTTCGATCAGTTCTGGCCCAGTGATTTCCATAACGCCATAATGATTTTCAACCCACGCCCGTTTAGTCATGCTTTTATCATTATCCACAACCACTACCTTCTTGCCCGCTTTTGCAGCAAATAGTGCAGCACTTGCACCAGCAGGGCCTGCACCCACAATTAAGATATCAAACATCCATACTTCCTCCTTTAACACATTATTTACTTATAGTTTATCCAAACTAATAATCATTGTAAAATAATGTGATTCGAGGAAAATTGTCCAATTTAATCCTCATCTTTGATATCCCGATCCTCGGGTATCGGCTCATTTAGAATTTCTTCCACCAGCTCCCTGTATTTTTCCACCTGCTTCAAATGGGCATTAAACTGTTCCTTGTATATTAAATACTGTTCTCCGTTATAAATGGCACGTATTTTCTTTTGCTGAATCAAGCTTTCTACATATGATTCAGGGTAGGATAAATATTCTGCGGTTTCTTTTATAGTAAGATACATTCTTGTCCTTCCCTTTCTTATTCCTTATAATATGGTTTTACAAATTTCTAGGCACTAGAAGACTCTTCTAAAATCATATAGAATAGAATCTGTAAATAATTTGCATATGCAACTTATATTCTTTTATTATACAGCGAAAAAATACTTATTTGACTGAATTCCAGCTCTTTTTTCAGCCAGATAGAGAACAGGAGAAATATAAGCTAATGAATAAAAAAAAGGTATTGGGCTTATATGTAATTATCAGCCTTATTTGGGTATTCGGAACGAACTACCTTTTGCATATGCTTGAGCCCTCTTCTCTTGTCAGTTTACTTTTTAGAGCAAAAGAGTTTCTGTACATTATCGTTACAGGCTGGCTGCTCTATTATTTTATTGGCAAAAGAGATGAGCTCAGTGCCTCGAGGGAAGATGAAAAGCGCCTTTCCACTTTAATCAATTCCATGGTTGACTTTGTAAATTTTAAAGACGGACAGGGCCGCTGGATTGAGTCTAATGAGTTTGGACTTAAGTTGTTCAATCTTGAAAATGTCGATTATAAAGGCAAGAAGGACTCTGAACTGGCCGAGTACACTGATTTTTATGGTGACGCACTTCGCTACTGTGAAACTTCAGATGAAGAAACCTGGATAAACGGTAAAATTACCCGCATTGAAGAAGTCATTCCTTTGCCTGACGGAACTGAAAAAACTTTTGATACAATTAAAGTGCCGCTCTTTCATGCCGATGGAAGCCGAAAAGGACTGGTTATTATCGGCCGGGATATTACAGAAAGAAAGCATGTGGAGAAGCTTCTTGCCGAAAGCCAGCAGCAATATAAATCCTTGTTTGAATATAATACTGAAATTGTCTTTATGACTGACCTTCATGGCACCATCACGAAAGTAAATCCCCAATTCAAAGCGGTGACAGGCTACAGTCCTGATGAGACATTGGGTAAAAGCATCGATGATATCATACCAGCTCCTTATAAAATGAAGGCCATTGAAGACTTTACAGGCATCCTTAAAGATAAACAGCCGAAAACCTGTGAATTTGAATTCAATCATAAAAATGGCAGCCAGCTCACTATTCAATGCACCGCACTTCCGCTCATTGTGAACGGTCAAATTGCCGGAATCATCGGATATGGAAAAGATGTGACAAAGCTTCGGCAAGCTGAAGAAAGATTGCGCCGCACCGAAAAACTTTCTGTTGTTGGCGAGCTGTCTGCCAGTGTTGCGCACGAAATCAGAAATCCGCTGACATCTTTAAAAGGCTTCGTACAGCTCATGCAGCTGGAAGATGAAAAGCATCAATTCTATTATCAGATCATGCAGGAGGAGCTGGACCGGATCAACCATATTGTCGGAGAGCTGCTGCTCCTTGCCAAGCCTCAGGATATTTGTTTTACAAAAGCGGATGTTCAAAAAATCCTTTTTAATGTCATTTCGCTTTTGAAAACAGAAGCCAGCATGCACAATGTCCAGATAGAATTTCTATTAAAATCGGATGTGTATATGATTGAATGTGAACCAAATCAGCTAAAGCAGCTTTTTATTAATATAATAAAAAATGCCATTGAAGCATCAAGAGATGGCGGTAAAGTAACGGTTACACTGCAGGCGGAAGACCAGCAGATGACTATCCTGATTAAGGATGATGGCTGCGGCATGTCGAAAGAACGCCTTAACAGGATCGGTGAACCTTTCTATTCTTCGAAAGAGAAAGGCACCGGCCTCGGACTTACAGTCAGCTTCAAAATTGTCCAATCTCATAATGGATCCATTTATTTCAATAGTGAAAAAGGGAGAGGAACAGAAGCTGTCATCAAGCTGCCTATAAAAAAACAAACACCTGCCCCTGAAGCAGGATTAACAGTTTAAACAGCAAAGAGCGATTTCAATCAAACGTTTGATTGAACATCGCTCTTTTTTTATCCCTCTAATTTCCCTTAATCTCCAGCAGCTTCTGCCTCAAATCATTTTCCATATTGGCCAGGTCGTGTTCTGCCTGCCGGCGTTTATGGCGGCCCTCCTCCTGGATTCTCAGGGTTTCTTCAAGAGTGGAAATCAGGTTCTCCTGTGTTTTCTTTAACGTTTCGATGTCGACAAGGCCCCGCTCATTCTCACGTGCCGTTTCAATTGTATTCATTTTCAGCATTTCTGCATTTTTCAAAAGAAGATCATTAGTTGTTTTTGAGACCTTCTTCTGGGCTTCGACGGCATGGCGCTGGCGAAGCAATGTCAATGCGATGGCCACCTGGTTTTTCCAAAGCGGGATGGCCGTCATGATGGAAGACTGGATTTTTTCGACCAATGCCTGATTGGTATTCTGAATCAGACGGATCTGCGGTGCGCTTTGAATCGTTATTTCACGGCTCAGCTTCAAGTCATAAAGACGTTTATCCAGACGGTCGGCAAACTGCATCATATCGTTCACTTCCTGGAACTTCATCTGGTCATTCGACTCTTCTGCCTTCTTCTTCAGCTCGGGAATCGTCTTTTCATGAAGCTCTTCAAGCTTCAGTTCACCTGCTGCAATATATACATTTAAAGCATGAAAATACTCTTTATTATTTTCGTAAAGCTTATCTAACATGACAATGTCGGAAAGAAGTGCATTCTTGCTTCTTTCCAGTTTGACGCTGATGCGGTCGATTTGAGCACCCGTTTTTTGGTATTTGGATAGGACTTCCTGAACAGAACCGGATATCTTTCCAAACATACGCGCAAAAAAGGATGATTTCTCCGGCTTCAGCTCATCCGGATTCACATCATTGAATTTCTTCATCAGATCATTGATGATTGTTCCCACTTCACCAACGTCCTTTTTCTGAACATGCTCGAGCATTGTATGAGAAAACGTCAGCAGCTTTGATTGAGCCGGTGTTCCGTATGAGATCATCGCCTGGTGATTGGCAGGATCGATTTGCTTTGCAAGCTGATAGGCTTTTTCCCGGTTTTCTTCCGGAATCACATCGATCAGCCTTGTCCGCTTTTCCGATTGCAATGGCGAGGGAGCAGCCTCCTGCTTTTCCCCAAAAGGATCTGCCATCAGATCATCCAATAAATTAGTGTTTTTTAACAGGGACGGTTTTTCTTCGTTCATTTTAATCTCCTGCTTTCATCATGAATTCTTGAATCTTTTATCTTCTCAATCGAATTCTTGGCAACATCAATTTCAAGATGAAGCTGATCAATATCTTCAGCTATAACCCTGTGAAGATCTTCCTCCACATGATGGGTAAGTGCATCAAGTGTACGTCTGGTCTCCTGGAGGGACTGATCCAGTTCACGCGATTTTCTCGGCTGGGAAGACAGAAAGACATACTTTTCCGCCAGCTCCACCGCGGAATCCAGATGAGAAAAATAAAACTGCTCGGCCTGGTAAAAACGTTTCGGCTCACTCCTGGTCAGTCTGTAAATCCTTCTCGTCACCCTCATGAACTCCATGCGCTGCTTAAGCGTCGGGAAATGCCGAATCGAGAACATCGCTTTGTGCAAACGGGTTATCTTGCGGCGCGCCTCATCAAGATTTCGCTTAATGTATTGGTATTCCCTTTTCGTCAATCCATGCTTTTTCAAAAAGCGGCGGCGCTGAATTAATCCCCCGGCCCAATAAGTAAGAAGCCCTGCTCCAGCTCCATATATCCCTGACAAAATGAAAGTTTGCCCGAATGCAAAGTAACTTGCCAGCCAAACACTGACAGACACAGGAACAGCCGTCAGCAAACGAAATGCAAATGTTAAAAAGGAATTCATATTTATCGACTCCTACTCATAGTCCTACTTATTTATACGTTATTTATAAACCTAAAGTTTCATCCACAGACATCTTTCCGCAAAAAAGGCGTACATCCTTAAATCTATTAAAACATTTTTAAAAAACTTCTCAAGTTATACGATACAAAATAACACGATTGCCCGCCATAGACCACAAAAGTAATCCTTGCTAAGACCTAAGACGTATATTTATCTTCAAAAAAAAGCACCTGCGGAAATTTTCCGCAGGTGCTTTCTGGCTATTTTACAGCCAATGCACGCTTGCCCATTGCATTGTAAATCTTAATGAACTTCTCTTTTGGCATTTTCACATCTTTCTTAACTGCTTCACTGTCATTAAAGTAAACATAATCTGCATCCACACCGGTTACGACTATGCAGTGCAATGGTGTCGGTGCGCTGATCGTTTTGCCGGCAGGCGTTTTCCAGCTTCTATTATTCGGCATTTCATGGCTGATTGTAAACCATGCCAAGACAGGGTTACCCTCTGAAACAGCCTTTTCGATTTCCGAAAAATCTTTTCCGGTCAGGTTTACTCCACCAGGACGATATTGGTCAAGCAGCTTTTTCAGCGGTCCCGGATTTATCGTGTGGCCATTGCCAAAAGGCGTTCCGACGAACCCGACATCAGGGTCACCCCAGGTTTTAATAGAACCGTCCGCATTTCTCACCAGCTTGGTTGAGTCGTATGGCATTTCTTTTGCAAGTGTTGTTTTGCTGACATTCACCCCATAAAACTTCAGTGCCATGGCAAGGGAAGTCACTTCACATCCGCTGGGCAGCTCCGGCCGCTGGGCAATGAGCGGTACATTGATCCTTGCCTGACGGGGATCACCGGCTGTCACATAATCACCGCTTACATACCCCGTGCTGCCGTTGTAGGAGATTTTATACCAGCCATTGCTTTCCTTATGTATGACACTTAATACTGATCCGTTTTTTATGAGGCCCACACTGCTGTAATTTATTCCCGGACCTTTTCGGACATTTAATGATGTAGCATTTACCCGGTAAAGTTTTTCATTTGTTCGGACGTATTGGCCGCTGACATAGCCTGTTTTGCCATTGTAGTTAATTTTGTACCAGCCGCTGGCAAGGCGTTCGATTGCCTGGATACTGCTGCCTTGGGCCAGACTGCCGATCCGGCTATAATTTGTCCCCGGGCCAGAACGGACATTCAGACTGGTCGCATCTACCGTATAAGTAAATGATGCCGCTTCTGCCACTGTCTCGCTTGAAAAGTTCGGAATTGTTGGTGCCATGACTCCTACTGCAAATATAGCTGCAGCAACAGTCCCTTTTAATAGAGCTCTGTTTCCATATGAACCTTTTAACATTGCCATATACTTTCCTCCATATCCCTAATCTATTTCTGTCGAATTTTGCAGACTACTCTAAAAATATAGATTCGCAAACTTTCAGTCTACCGTTTTGGGACTGGAAAAATTTTATTGAATCTATTGCATCACTTTATTTAACTGATTCGGGATAATTGGCCTCTGCATATCTTCCTTCTTCATACATACAATTGAGTGGCCATAGCCAGTAAAAAGCCGATTATTTGTTTATTTATAAGAAATACAGGGAATAACCTCTTGTACCAATTTACTTACACCTTGGAGGAAACATAATGAATAAGCACTATTTTTATATAGTTATTTTATTAATAGGATCGATTGTATTTCCTTCCTCAGGATATGCAGAGGATCGGGTTGGACAGGAAAACAAGGTTGTGCTGATTTCCTTTGATGGAATGAGAAATGACCTGACAAAAGAGTATGTAAAGGAAGGCAAGCTCCCCCACATTAAAGCACTCATGAAGAATGGAGTGGCCGCCAAGGATTCCAAAACCGTAACCCCATCGCTGACCGCCCCCTCACATGCGGCAATTGCTTCAGGTGCAGCCCCGTCTGAAACCGGCATGGTCAGCAATAAGTGGCAGGATCCCCAAAAAGAATTGGCAAATGGAGAAAGCGCCTTCCATCAGCCGCTCGATAAAAGCCCGCTTTGGGCAGAGGCCAAAAAAAACGGCAAAACAACTGCCACAGTGCTGTTTCCAGGGTCAAATCCTGATGCAGGAACACAGGCTGATTACGCAGTCTATTATGGCGAAACCTGGGCAGAGAGTTCTCTGGATAAGCTTCAGTTCAAAAAAGCAGAGAGCTGGAAGCACACCGAAAGCAGCTTTAGCCCTTTAAAGGAAGCTATATTGAAGCTGCCATTAAAAAAAGCAAAGAATAAAGAAATTTATATATTGGCTTTAGACACTTCAGATGATGGAAAGACCAACTATAACCGATTCATTTTTTCGGAAAACCGTTCGGCAGACCCCAAAGATGTCACTGTCAACGCCAATGAATGGGGGGCAATTCCTGTTGAAGCCGATGGCGAATCTGCAGGATTCTGGTTTAAGCTGAAAATGGACCCTGGCCTTGAGAAAGCAAGCATTTACCGGACGGCCGTTACTTCAGCCCTCATTGAAGGACCCGACGGATTTGAAGAGGAGCTGCTTTCAGAATTCGGCTTTTTTCCAGTTCAGGATGATACAAAGGCATTCGAAAAAAAGTGGATTACTAGAGAAGAGTACGAAGAAATCAGTTCACGTTTTGTCAGTTGGGCAACTGATGTGTCTCTGTATATTAAAGAAGAATACCAGCCGGATTTGCTGATGTTTTATACACCTCAAATTGATCATGAATCACATCACTTTCTGCTGACAGATCCTCGGCAGCCTGGGTATTCAGAGGACAATTCTCAAAAACATAAAAAATACATTGAATGGGCATACAAGCTTTCCGATGATGTCGTTGGACAGACGTTGGATAGCCTTAGCGGAGAAGACCACCTTCTTGTTGTATCCGACCACGGCATGGAGCCAGTTCACACCATCCTTGCTCCAAACACTCTTTTGAAAGAATCAGGCCTTTTAAAGACAGATAAAAAAGGCAAAGTGGATGAGGAGAACTCCAAAGCAATGGCTGTGGCCAGCGGGTCAGCTGCACAAATTTATCTGAACGAAAACCTCACTAAGAAAGAGAAGGAAAAGGCTGCAGACCAAGTCGAGAAACTCTTTAGCGAGTATAAAATCAAGCCGGAATTTCAGACGAAAATCCTAAAGGGCTATTTTGATGAAGCTGGTGATTCCATAGTGCAAGGGCAGTTCAGCCATTTTAATCAAACTGCGAAGCAGTTTTTCCATCACCTCTTAAGAAAGGAAGAAAAACCTTATCAGATTGCCTATGGAAATAATAAAGAGAATAAGCACCCTAACCAGGGAGACATTTTGCTGCTTGGCGCAAGGGGCTATATGATGGGCAGCAGCCTAACAAGTCCACATATGCCGGCAATTGAACTCGGAAGCCACGGCGGTAATCCTGATCGGAAAGAACTCAGGGCCGTATTCTTTGCACAAGGTTCTTCTTTTAAAAAGGAGAGCCGGATTGACTCGATTACCACACTGGATATTGCCCCAACTGTCTATAAGCTGCTGGACATACCTGCTCCGGACTTTTTGGAGGGTGAAGTTCTAAAAGATGCTTTAGATTAATAACACTGCCTTGCTATGCGCTGCAAGGCAGTGTTTCATTTTTTGAAAATAAAAAACCCACCCCTATAGAGATGAGCTGTACACACTATATACAATCCAATTCCACAATCACCGTAGTGCCTTCACCTATAAGACTTTCGATGGCCATCAAACCTTGATGCTCCTGAATAATCTTATTGCTGACTGTGAGCCCCAAACCGATTCCTTTATCTTTTGTCGTATAAAAAGGGGTCCCAAGATACTTCAGCATTTCATCGTCAATGCCTGCTCCTTCATCTGCAAAAGCAATCCTCACACGCCTGCTCTCTATTCTTTCAGCACTGATATATACATTTCCGCCATTCGGCATCGCTTCAATCGCATTTTTTAAAAAATTCACAAACACTTGCTTCAGCTGGAGAGGTGAACATAATAGCATGACATCATTCTCACGATGTTTGAGATGAATTTGAACATTGTGAAGCAGTGCCTGCGGATGAAGTACGTTAATCGTACTTTCAAGAATTGACATTAAGCTCCCTTTCTCAAACTCGATTGCCTGGGGCTTTGCCAGGGACATGAACTCATTGACAATGATATCAATTCGATCAAGCTCCTCCATGATAATCGATAAATAATCACCCTGTTTTTCCTGATTAACGCTGGATTGGAGCAGTTTTGAGAAACCTTTTAATGAAGTCAGCGGGTTCCTGATCTCATGTGCAACCCCTGCTGCGAGCTGTCCGATAATGGACAGGCGGTCCAAGTTACGCAAAGCCGCATCATTATTAACTCTGTCTGTTATGTTTCTGCCTACTGCCACAAATAATTCAATCTCACCTTTATCGTTTAAAATAGGGGAAATGCTTGTCTCTACGAAAACGATTTCGCCATTAACCGTATCCAACTTCGTTTCAAGGATCTGAGGTTCTCCCGTTTCCAGCAGCTTTTGACATACCCTGCTAAACTTTTCTCTCTCTTCCTCGGTATATATGAACGTGCCGCAGGTCTTCCCAACAAGCTGCATCGGCGAATATCCCAAAGCTTTTTCATGAGATGGGGATGCATAAATCACCGTTTGATCCTTTGTAAAGACTTTTATCATATCTGTCGTATTCCCAGTAATCAAATCGTACAGTTCCCTGGTTTTTCTTAATTCTCTCTCCATGCTTTTAAACTCTGTCATATCCCGGAATATAGCCAGAACGGCGATGATTTTACCCTTGGAATTTCTGAAAGGAGAATACGAAACCGATATATCCAGTACCGAACCATCCTGATGATAGCGCTGTGTAATCACATTGCTGTAAACTTTCCCCAGTTTAACCAGTTTTATAATACACTTCACTTCTTCCGGGTTCTGAAAATCGGTAAACTTTCTGCCAATAACTTGCTCTTCGGTATACCCAAAAATCACCGTATACATATGATTTATCCTTATAAAACGGTTCTCCATATCAATGATGGCAACCCCATCTGCCGTACAGTTCAGGAACAAATCGAGCAATTCATCAGGATTGGAATAAATCGATTCACCATCATTTCCAAGTATCGGGAAATCATTAACCAATTAGCTCACCCCATTTATAACTCTATAAACTATATTTTACAGAATTATAAGAAAAAAAGCATGGGGATTCTTTAGAGAACCTAAAAAAGCAGCTTCCCTATAGGTCAGCTGCCCTCTCTCCATTCTAATCCCGCGACAGCTTCACAATGCATAGTCTGAGGGAACATATCCACCGGCTGCACTTCGATGGTCCTGTACCCGCCGTCCTCCAAAATACGCAGATCCCTTGCCAATGTTCCCGGATTGCAGGATACATAGACGACTTTCTTTGGCTTCATGCTTAAAATGGTTTTCAGCAGAGCTTCATCACAGCCTTTTCGCGGCGGGTCAACGACTAGCACATCTGCGGTGTTCCCCTTTTTATACCATTCAGGAATTACTTCTTCTGCTTTCCCGACTGCAAATGAAGCATTTGTCATACCGTTTAGGTCAGCATTTCTCTTCGCATCCTCAATAGCTTCCGGCACGATTTCAACACCGAACACCTCTTTTGCTTTCTGGGCCAGGAAAAGCGAAATGGTGCCAATTCCGCAGTACGCATCGATAACCTTTTCTTCTCCGCTCAGATTCGCATATTCCAGAGCTTTATCATATAAAACTTTTGTTTGCTCCGGGTTTACCTGATAAAAGGAGCGGGCGGAAATCGCAAATTTAATATCGCCAATAAAATCATAGATCACTTCTTCGCCCCAGAGGACTCGTGTGACAGCTCCCATGATCACATTCGTCTTCTTGGAATTCACATTATGGACGACGGATTTAACACCTTCAATGCTTGATGCAATCTCTTCCACAATCTTTTCCTTATGCGGAAGCTCGCTCGTCCTTGTGACAAGGACAATCATCACTTCGCCTGTCACAAGCCCATGGCGCGCCATAACGTGGCGAAGCTCGCCTTTATGCCTGCCTTCATCATAAGCGCGGACACCATAGCGGCCGCAAATTTCCTTTACCTTTTGTACAACCTCATCATTTTTTTCCTGCTGGATGAGGCATTCCTTCATATCAATGATCTGGTGGGTGCGCTGCTGATAAAATCCGCCGATCAGTCCGCCTTCCTGCTCGCCAATCGGAACCTGCGCTTTATTTCTGTAGCGCCAAGGATCCTTCATGCCGAGAACCGGATGCACCTTGACTCCCTCAAGCTTCCCGATCCTTTCCAGAACATCTCTGACCTGTTTTTCCTTGGCGAGAAGCTGGCCTTCATAGCTCAGGTGCTGCAGCTGACATCCGCCGCACTCCTTATAAATCGGGCAGGGTGCTTCTACTCGATATGGGCTGCTTTCATATATCTCGATCAGGCGCCCAAATCCATATCCCTTATTCACCTTAATCACTTTTACCTTTGCTCTCTCACCGGGAAGCCCATCCGGCACAAATAGCGGATAACCGTCCACCTTTGCAACTCCTGCCCCTTCATGCGTCAAATCCTCAAATGTAACATCTATATAATCATTTTTTTGCACCGGTAATGTTCTGCTCATCATTTTCTTCCTTTTCAGCTTAATTCCGTGACCTATTTTGACTAGACAGATTGTATCACAAAACAGGGCTAAATACGAAATGGATATGGAACAGATTCTGAACCTGCATACCCTTTAGCATACCTATTTGCAAAATTTAACCGTCTATTAGCATATTTTCCAGTCTATTTGCATCGTTTACAATTACAAGCGTTTAACAAAATAAAAGCCCGCCCTCTGTTAGAGAGCGGACTTCCTATTATTCGTGGGAACTTTCCCAATCGGTCGGACGGTCTTCTTCACGAATCTGGTCAATTGGGACAAACACTTCCAAATGCCTGTACAGGTTTACGAATTCAGCAGGAAGCAGCCCGCCAAATTCACCGTCAAGATTGAGCTGGACTTTCTCTTTGGATTGTACTTTGATGCGGTTTGCCTGCGTATAGATAACGTTCGGATCTTTTACATGCTCGCCCCGGACAGCCATTGTCGCGATCCGGATAAAATCAGCAAGATTAGTTTTCTTTAATATCAGCAGGGAAAATAGCCCGTCATTTATACAGGAATCCGGCGCCAGCTTTTCAAACCCGCCGACTGAATTTGTCAGACCGACAAGGAAAAGCATGGCTTCACCTTCAAAGATTTTCCCGTCAAACTCGATGCTTACTTCGGTTGAACGGAAGGAAGGCAGCATTTCGATTCCCTTAAGGTAATAGGCAAGCTGGCCAATCATTGTTTTAAGCTTGCTTGGCACCTCGTAAGTCAGCTCTGTCAGCCTTCCGCCACCAGCAATATTTATAAAATATTTTTCATTTATGCGGCCAATATCGACAGGAATGGTATCTCCTTTTACAATGATTTCAGCAGCCGCTTCCACATCTCTTGGAATATGGAGCGCACGGGCAAAATCATTGGTTGTGCCCGTAGGGATAATGCCGAGACGCGGACGGTAATCCTGTTCAGCGAGCCCGTTTACCACCTCGTTAATCGTACCGTCGCCGCCTGCTGCAATAACCAGGTCGAAGCGGCGTTCAACAGCTGCCCGTGCAGCTTTAATCGCATCCCCTTCACCTGTGGTGGCATGGCATGAGGTTTCATATCCTGCACTCTCCAGCTTTTGCAGAACCTCTGCTAAATGTCTTTTAAAAATTTCCCGGCCTGAAGTCGGATTATAAATAATTCTTGCTCTTTTCATAGCCCATCATCCTATTATTGAAATATCTAAACTTAATCCGTATATATTATTCCATCTTTTAACATCATAGCGAACAGTTCACGGCTTAGCAATTTTTCACTGCCGTCCGTTTCTATTCTATTCACTTCCCGCTATTTTCACAAGTGGTCAGATGCACAAATGAATTATACCCTCATTATGCAAAAAAGTATCGTAATTAAGTTATATTTCTTGAACATGTCATCTAAAATCAATATTAAGCAGGATGCGGTTGAGCATTATTCCTGTTTCAGGTCCTGCAAAACAAGGCTCTTAACATAGTCAATAATGGTTTTATATGGATATTCTTCATTAATTACTCTATGAAGCATTGCCCCGTCCATAAAAGTCCAGAATAATCCCGCTACATGATTTGGATCTGCATCCGGACGGAATTCCCCGGCAGTCTGTCCTTCTTCCATAATATTTGTTATCAATTTCAAAAAGAACTTCTTTCCTCTTTCGTTCAAAATTCGATTCAAGTTTTCATCTCTTGAGGAATGCAGTGTAAATTCCAGCTGTACAGTAATTCTATCTTTTCGTTCCTGGCTGAATGGGCTCATATTCCTATACAAATCAAAAAGATATTCCAGTTTCTCTTCCGCTGAAGAGAAACTGGATATTCTCTCAGCAAGTCTTGCATTAGCTGATTCTGTCTGCTCATTCAAAAGCTCCAGATAGATTTCTTCCTTGCTTTTAAAATAATTATAGATGGCTCCCTTGCTGATTCCTGAATAAGCGACAATGTCATCAATGGTCGCTGCCTGAAATCCCTTTTTGGCAAAGCAGGCCAATGCGCCCGCCAGGATCTCTTTCTTTTTCTTCCGCTTATATTCCTCTGATACGATAGGCGACAAGTCTCTCCCTCCATTGTATTTGGTTTATTCTCTGAGAAAATTCAAGTTATTCCTGCGTATTAAATATCAGCAGCACTTTTGGCTGATGTCACTTCTTTTCAGAATTACTTCTATATACAGGCTGGCATGTTCACTCGTGATTTCTGTATTTTCCTCCGCCAATCCAGCCATTACCAAGTCTTCTTTTACTTTAGCGAGAAATAAATCTCTGATAGCCGCTGAACGGCACGGCTGCATTTGTGCTGCCAAGTCCCAGATCCATTGCTCAAGATGGATGCTCTTGCTCATTTTTCGCATTTCCTGCGAAACCTGCCTTCTTCCCATATTTCTCACTCCCCATGCATATTCTTATCTTATAAAATAAACTGATTAGTCTTTTTATTGCAAGTATTTTTAAATGAATTTTCAAACTTTTTGTACACAAAAAAACTCCTAACTGTCTGTTAAGAGTTAATCCTGGTCTATTTGGTTTTTATCCCGGTACATAGTTACTAATCCCCCAAACAGCATAAAGCAGGCAAATGCAATGGGAAACCAGCGCTCAAACCAGGATTCTTTTTTGGGAAGTTCTTTGTGTTCCTTGTCAGCTTCTTCCGGAATTCCTCCTGAAATTTGAGCCATAACAAGATTGGTAAACTCATCTTCTCCCGGCATTTCCGGGAAGGAATCCTCTTCCTCGTCCATTGCCTCGAGGTATACTTCCAGACATTGATCACATATATAGAGATGATCTTCATAGAGTTCACGCTCTGGTTCTGACAGCTCATTTTTCACATATTTTCGCCATTCTTCCAATGAAAAGTGCTCCATGAAAATCATCTCCTTCCAATGTTCCTGACAGCGGAGTGATCTGGAACATGAAAATATCCTGCTGGATATTTTGCTGATCAAATAAATCCTGGAATATAGCAGCTTCCTTTATATCTATTCGGATAACATTCTTTCTTTTTGAGTGCCGAAACAATCATAATCGAGAGAATCGAATAATTCAATACTTTTTTTTATAAAAAACCTCTCCAAAAAGCTCTTATTTCCATATTTTTACATTGATTAATATTAAAATAATAATTATTTTCCCGCTTCGAACAAAACCATTATATGGTAAACTGTAAGCGATGACTACTTAATGAGGAGGGCAGTGAAAATATTTTTAAATAATGGACAACTCTAAACCATTATTGAATATATTGATGAAAAAGGATGGATACGATGACATTTCTTATTTACTTGGCAGCGTACCTGATAGGATCAATTCCTACAGCCTTATTGATCGGCAAATATGCCTTTGGGATCGACATCCGTGATCATGGCAGCAATAATCCTGGTGCGACTAATACACTAAGGGTACTTGGCAAAAAAGCAGCTATCGCAGTTCTGCTGGTGGATGTGGGCAAGGGAGCAGCTGCTGCAGCATTGCCTGTCATCCTGAACGCTGAGCCCGATCCGTTAATGGTCGGGATGGTTGCAGTAGCCGGCCACTGCTTCCCGATCTTTGCAGGATTCCGCGGAGGAAAAGCCATCGCAACCACGGCAGGTGTATTGCTTGCAGCAAATATTTGGATGTTTTTAATCGCCTACATTTCTTTTGTCGCAGTCATTTACGCAACGAAGTATGTATTTTTTGGCTCTTTATCGGTGGGTGCATCTTTACTTATCTATTCCTTATTTACCGAAGGCACTGAACATGAACTTATCTTTTCTATTTTCCTATTATTTTTGATTTTCCTTCACCGTTCGAATATTAATAACTTCATTGATAAAAATGAGCCTAAAATCAATGATAAGCGCCTGAAAGATGACCGCATCCCTCCAAGAGATCATAAAAAACGAGCCTAATCGAAACCCGGATCCTGCATTCGGGTTTTTTTATTATTTTTCACATGAAAGCCGATCATTAAGCAAATCCTTTGAATAAAAGTGCAGTCAAAGGGGAGCTTGCATATGTTCTTGATCTTAAAAATTTTAAGTCTTTACTTAATCACGATCATGATTATGAGACTGATGGGCAAGTCGACAATTATTCAGATGACTCCGTATGATCTTGTCGCCATCATTATCGTTGGCACAGTTGCCTCCGAGCCTCTCATCAGCACTGAATACTGGCCGACATTAGCAGTATTGGCTATTCTTGTAGGCCTTCATATTCTCTTTTCCTATTTGACTTTAAACCAAATTGGCAACCGATTTTTTCTTGGGGAACCGACGATGCTGATTAAAAATGGGGAAATCCTAGAAGACAATCTGGAAAAATCCCACCTCTCCATGACTCAGCTGCTGTCTATCTTAAGAAGCAAAGGCTATCCCAAAATTGCAGATGTGGATTACGCTATTCTTGAGCCTATAGGTGAAGTGAGCATCATACCGAAAGTGGCCAATACGCCCGTAACCGTCGAACATTTAAATATCTCCATTCAGGATGAGGGTCTCCCTATTGCGGTTATTGTGGATGGCAGGATTCAGACGCGTAATCTCCAGCTGCTGGGACAGACTAAAGATTGGCTTTTAGAGCAGCTGGAGCAAAACAGTTTGAATGAGAAAGAGATTATGTACGCTTATGTAAATGAAAAGTCGAAAAAATTGAATGTAAACAGGCGCAGGTAATTTTCTAGAATAGGTTTATGGTTTGAAGCTGAGGGTATATATCATTGGTTACTTACGAGACAAATAAAGTGACTTAACTATACATATCAATATCAGGGGGTAATGGTATGACAGAAGAAAGCCTAGTGCTTGAAACAAAAATTGATGGTTTTGATTTTAATTGGGACCTGGAAAAAGGTCTGTTTAATTTTGAAGGCGATGATGCAGTCCTATTTTGGATAAAATCCGCCATGAAAAGCTTCTTCGATACGATTGAAGAGATTTCAGGAAAAGAAACTTCCAGCCTTGTACTTGAGACCACCGGGTTCAGGCAGGGAATGGTTGTAGGGAAATTTTTCAAGGATTTAAAACTTCCCATAGAAGAAGTGGCTAATATCATACCCAGAATATATGCTTCTGCCGGCTGGGGAAAATTCATCATCACTGATTTAGATCCCGCTGCGAAAACCGCCAAGGTCAGAGCAATTGACAGCTGGGAATATAAGATTAACAAAGAACAAGGGAAAAACGAGTCTGGAACATTCCTGCCGGGACATTTTGCAGGAATCTTTTCCGCCGTGTTTGGAACAAGCCTTTGGTATAAAAAAGCAGCTGACCAGTTGGCCGGACAGGATAATACAGAGCTGGATTACTTCCCTTCAAGTGTTACTGTTGAGGAAAATATACACGCTTTGGCGAGGCGCGAAGAATCAAAAAAAATCAGCGAGCTTGAAAAATTAGTGGAAGACCGGACGATTGAATTAAAGCAGCTTGTTAAAGAAATCTCTTCACCGGTTATTCCTGTCCTGGATGGAATCGTTGTTGTCCCTCTTTTGGGAAGATACGATGAATTCCGCTCTGAAGAGCTCGTGGATAAAACGCTTCACAGCCTGCCGAAGCACCAGGCAGATTGCCTGATTCTGGACCTAACCGGGTTAAATCAATCCATCAGTGCCTATACCGTCGAATTCTTAAGCAAATTGGCAGCTGCAGCTAACCTGATTGGCACCGAAACCATTCTGGTTGGCATTTCACCAGAACTTGGCACAAAGATTACGGAAACTAATTTTAATCTTTCTAAATTTAACTGCTTCACAAACCTGCAGCACGGCATTTATTATGCACTGTCCAAAAAAGGCCGGAAAATCTTTTAATAACGGAAAAAGCTGACTCCGCATCAGGCGGGAAGTCAGCTTTTTTGAGTTAAATGTGCAAAAAAATGTCTGAATCAGTAATTTATGTGCGAATAACCAGGATTTGTGTGCGGATAAAAATTTTTATGTGCGCATAGCCTTGTTTTAAGTGCGGATAATTTTATTTATGTGCGTACAGGTTCTTATCAGTTGATTATACTTTCTTAGGCCCCCCCCTATATTGCGCTTCACGCAACTCGAGCGCGTAGGCCTCAAGATTCGGCATTCCCATATCCTTGGCAATGCTTATTTCCTTTTCAATATCATAAGGAACCCGGACAATTTCGATTGAGAAAGGCGCAGCCTCTTTCGATAAATATTCCCCATGCAAAATGGCATAGGTTGCCTGAGGAATGTCCAGGGAATTCCCAACGCTTCCAGCATTGAATAGTGTCCTTTGCGGATGAATCGGTTCAATCAAAGCAGCATGAATATCCCCGTAACCGACAACATCCGGAATTAGTCCCTCCTCTCCGGCATTAATATTTTCTGTATTCTCAAACATAGCGAGCTTTTCTTCATAAGAATCCCGCATTGGCACAACCCGATGATAAATGCTTTTGGCGGAAGCATGGTAGAGCCTGACATATTTGCCGCTCATATAAAAATCGTGATGAAACGGCAGTGTTCCTAAATAGGCTAACGCCTCTTCCCCCAGCTGTCTCTGATGCCATTGCCCCTCTTCAAAGTCCAGCGGCTTCTGCATGAAATCATCCCAATTTCCGAGGAGGACCACTTCACAGGTTTCTTTTATCCTTTCAACGGCTTTAAGGGAGTTGGGACCTTTCCCTATCAAATCACCCAGGCAAAATATAATCTCAATTCCTCGTTCGCGGATATTGTCCAGCACCGCCTCCAGAGCTGTGATATTTCCATGAATATCAGAAATTATGGCTACTTTCCCCATGCATGTCTCCTCCTTACTATCCTTAATTTATTTCTCCAAAACATCCAAGCTTCCTCTAACAATTGGAAAAAACAAAATTTGATTTTTCCCTGTACCACCATTACATTAGAAATATGGTAAAATAACAGCATGCCAAAACCAACATTACATATAGAAGGAGTAGGATTTATGTCAAAAGTATTTGTATTCGGACACAAAAACCCAGACACTGACTCAATCTGCTCAGCACTTGCTTATGCAGAATTAAAAAACAAATTAGGCGTTGATGCAGAGCCAATCCGCCTGGGCCAGGTAAATGAGGAAACACAATATGCTTTAAATTATTTTAAGGCTGAAGCTCCCCGTCTTGTTGAGGCAGTATCCAAAGAAGCAAGCGAAGTGATTCTTGTGGACCATAACGAATTCCAGCAAAGCGCTGATGATATCAGAGATGTAAAAATCCTTGAGGTTATTGACCACCACCGCATCGCAAACTTTGAAACAAGCGATCCGCTTTACTACCGCGCAGAGCCGGTTGGCTGCACAGCAACTATTCTGAACAAAATGTACAAGGAAAACGGAGTAGAAATCAGCAAGGCAACAGCTGGCTTAATGCTTTCGGCTATCATTTCCGATTCTTTGCTGTTCAAATCTCCTACATGCACAGATCAGGACGTTGCAGCTGCTCGCGAGCTTGCTGAAATCGCGGGAGTAAACGCTGAAGAATTTGGGCTGGAAATGCTTAAAGCAGGAGCAGATTTAAGCAAGAAGAGCGTGAAAGAGCTGATCTCCCTTGACGCAAAGGAATTCCAAATGGGAAGCTATAAAACAGAAATCGCTCAGGTTAATGCTGTGGACCTAAATGACGTATTAAGCCGCCAGGAAGAATTGGAAGCTGTCATTACTGAAAATATCAATAACAAAGAGCTTGATCTTTTTGTTTTTGTTTTAACTGACATCCTTAACAACGACTCAGTTGCCATCTCTCTTGGCAAAGAAGCTGCAGCAGTTGAAAAAGCTTATGATGTAACACTTGAAAACAACAGTGCCTTATTAAAGGGCGTTGTTTCACGCAAAAAGCAAATCGTACCGCCGCTTACAAACGTATTAGCTGGCAAATAAGACAGAAGCAGTGCCGCACCTGGCACTGCTTTTTACTTATCCAATAAAGCTTCTGTCCCCTTAACAAGCTTTATCATCAGCTCCTTAACTGTCACCTTTTCAGCCAGTCTCAATCCCTGTCCAGCCCATAATGACATAAACTCCGGCCGCTCCAGCTTGGCTGCCTGCTTTCGGATAGGGGCTGTCATATCATTCTGCAATGGATAAGGTAATGCCTGCAGACCCTTCATCTCTACCATGAACCTGTTGCGAATCCCTCTTGCAAGCTTTCCGGAAAATGCTTTCGTAACAGCTGTTTGATCTTCCCTTGCATTTAATAGTGCGTGCTTGTACAGTGAGTGAGCCCCGCTTTCCCTGCATGTAAGAAAAGCTGTTCCCAGCTGGGCTCCTGCTGCGCCAAGTATCATAGCCGCAGCAATACCGCGGGCATCCATTATTCCCCCTGCCGCAGCTACAGGACAGCCAACCGCATCTGCTGCCTGTGGTATTAGAGCCATGGAACCGATAAGCCCGCTTTCTTCGCTGTGGAAAGTTCCACGGTGCCCCCCGGCTTCAACCCCTTGAGCAACAATCACATCTGCGCCAGCCTCTTCCCATTCTACTGCTTCATTTACATTGGTTGCAGTTCCAATAATAATCGTACCCTGTTTCTTTAATTCAGAAATAATGGAAGAATCAGGTATGCCAAATGTAAAGCTGCAAACAGGCACCCGTTCTTCCATCAAAACATCAAGCTGTTTACTGTATAAATCAACATAATCCTTTTCTGGCAGTGAAGGTTTTTCCTTCATACCAAGCTCACTGCCGTATCCGGCGAGTACATCCTCCATGCTGCTGATTTCCTCTGCATCCGCCGAAGCCTCACTATCCGGAACAAAGAGATTGATGCCAAATGGCTTATCTGTCAGCTTCCGAATCCGTTTTATATCGTTCCTTATTTCATCTGAACTCATATAGCCTGCACCCATATTTCCAAGTCCTCCACAATTGGACACCGCGCTGATTAATTCCGGCGTTGTCATCCCTCCGGCCATAGGAGCCTGGAAAATAGGGTATTTTATATCCATTATCGCAGTTATGGAATTCCGGTTCCATCCCATTTAAAACATCCTTCCGTCTTTATTTCCCCAAAACAATAGCATCTATTATACTATCAGCCACAAAATGCCAGATCTTAGAATCCTCCTGATAGGAAGCAGTTAATCTCCTGTACATGCCCATTTGTTTGTCCTTAAAGTCTTCAGCATCCTTTGCGGGGAGCTTGCTTCTTTCATCATCAACCATTTCCTGAATCTGTTTGGCACGAGGTCCCCAAACAGCTTTTTCCTTCCCCTCTTTATCTATAAAAATATAAATGGGTATTGCTCTGGATGTTCCGTTAGTCAAATATTGATCCATCAGCTCAAGGTTCTGATCCCTCAAAATAAATCGGACTTCCATTCCGGTTTCCTCTGTGATTTTTAATAAAATCGGAATATTCAGCATGGCATCTCCGCACCAATCTTCAGTGAGTACAATCACTTTGATGCCAGTGTCCCTAAATTCTGCCAATCTTGCTTTCTCTTTTTCTGATAAAGAGAAACGATCGTAAATGCCCATCATTTCATCTTTATTTACTTTCATTCCCTCAGTGTATTCTTGAAGTCTTATCCCTTTTTGAAACCAATCCAGTAATTCCATTAATAAACACTCCTTTTTTTCTAAATACCTAATTACTAATTCTGTATGGCTCCCCATCATTCCTTCTGTTTGCTGCTGCCGAATTTTGCAGAAAAACATCTTTTCCTGGGAAATTAGACAAGGAGGCTGTCGGCAAAAAACGAAGGCCGGCGAAAAACGGCCAGCCTTGTCATCAATCCATCATTCGTTTTTTGTAAACGGCGATCACGAGAGCAAACACAGCAGCAGTCCATACAATTATTGCTGCCAGATGGAACCATACATCCGCTAGGCCAGCCCCCGCTTCAACCTGATTAGCCAACTCAATCAGCTGCAGATTCGGCAAATACTCAATAAATTTTAAAACAGGATATTTTTCTATAAAAGGGGTCAAGAACGAGCCAAAGGAAAAAATCATCATAATGGGCAAAATAACAACCGATGCTTCCATGACGGATTTTGTCAGCAGCCCAAGCAATGTTCCAATTCCAATGTAGAAGACAGCAGATAGAATAATAGCCATACCAACTATTATTAGATTATCAGGATTATAACCTGTTAAAAATGCCGCGATTATGATGACGGCAATGGTGCTTATAAAACTCAATAAACTTTTCCCAAATAATATCTCCAGGGTACTTGCAGGAGACAGCATAAGTCCCCTTAATGTATTTTTCTCTTTTTCCTCAGCAATTAGTGAACACTGCACATAGGCTGCTACCAAACTAAAAATCATATTGATGACCATATAATGTGCATCGATGCCCTCAATTCCCATGCGTCCATAAATTGCGGCCATAACAAGGGGCAGGAAGACAGTAGTAGAAACATATAAATTTTTTGAAACATCTTTATAATCCTTATATAAGATGGCCATAGATCGTTTCATTGAAAAAGTCATGCTAATTTCCTCCCTGTTACTTCTACAAAAATATCTCCTAAAGTCGGTTCGTTCGAGTAGATTGAAACAATTTTATTTCCAGACATGTAATCATACACAGTTTGTGCTCCGCCAGGTCCTTTACCAACAATTACTTTGCTCCCATCGGTCAGCTCAACAGTCAATGTATGATCGGCAAATTTCCGGCGAAGCGCTTTAGGTGAATCCAGCAATTGAATAGCCCCATTATTTAAGAACGCAACGCGGTCACATAGCGTTTCAGCCTCATTCATATCGTGCGTGGTCAAAAAGATCGTGGTTCCTTTTTCTTTTAAGTCCTTTAAGCCTTTATATATATGTTTTGTATTTACTGGATCAAGTGCCGAAGTCGGTTCATCAAGAAACAGCAGCTCAGGCTGATGCAAGAATGCCCTTGCCAGTGTCACACGCTGAGTCATCCCTTTTGATAGTTTAGAAACAGCCTTCTTCTTTTCATCTATTAAATTGACCATGCCCAAAACCTCATCAATCCTCTTATCCGGTACATCATAAAGATCACAGTACAGCTTCAAATTATCATAAATTGTTAAACGGCTATATAAACCGCTATTATCAGTCAGAATTCCGATTTTCTTACGGTATTCTTCTTTCTTCAGATTGGAAGCATTAACCCCAAATACTAAAGCCTCCCCATCTGTCTGAGCTAATTGAGCGGTTAAGATTTTAATGGTAGTTGTTTTGCCGGATCCGCTTGGACCTAAAAACCCAAAAGTCTCTCCCTTTTTTACATTAAATGATACATCTTCCAGTGCCGGTTTGTCTGAAAAGTATTTTGCTAATGATTTGACCTCAATGATATTTTCCATTTTTATCCTCCTATGCAGATACGATTCGTTTTCTTTATGCATTCATCATAATCCATAGAGAAAACCCCCACACTATCTTCAAGATGAAAAGAGCTAAATGGAGGTTGAATGGAACACTACAGAGGTGGAACGGAGCTTATCTTAACCCCAGCATTTCTTTTAACTCCGCCATTTTCCCTTTTGATAAAGGGATTGATGATTTAGAAGCATCATTGAGCACCAGTGTAAAACTATTTCTCGTCCATGTCACAACCTCCCGGACCTTCTGCAAATTAACAATATAGGACCGGTGACATCTGAAGAAGCCATAGGGGTGCAGTTTTCTTTCCAGCTCTGCCAGTGTAAATACACTTGGATACACTTCACCTTTTATAAAAATATTGGATTGGCCATCGCTGCTTTCAATGTAATCAATTTCAGGCGGGTCGAATAATACGATTTTATCATTTACTTTTGTGGGGATTTTCTCGAAGCGAACGGGCTGTACCGCTGGCGTTTCTTCATTCAGCAGACCAGCATGCTGTTCCTGGGCCGCTGCTGTTTCTGCTGTATCCGCTTCATCCTGTAAAACGTCAAGCTCCTGCAGACCGGTTTCACCAAGCCTATAAACCTTGTTGGTCACTGCAAGAGCACTCTCCAAATTACCAGTTAGTATTAAAACACCTTTCCCATTTTGGCAAAGTTTCCTTATCAGTTTTATGAAGACACGCTTTGTTTCCAAATCAATATTTTGGTCAGGCTCTTCAAAAATATACAATGCAGGGTTCTGAAAAAGCATACGGCCAAAATGGACACGTCTTTTTTGTGAATAGGACAATTTTCTAACCTGTTGATTTCGCTCTGCATCCAGCTGAACAGCACGCAGCCCTTCTTCTATTGATATTTCCGATCCAAATAGGTTCTTATAAAATGAGAAGTTTTCCTTCGCCGTTAATCTTTCATATAGCCCGTCATTTAAAGAGAAGATTCCAATGTCCGCCAAAAATTTGCGTTTGTCTATCGCCGCACTAATTTCGTTAACCCTTATTTCTCCATTGGAAATCGGCATTGACCCCATGAACATACTCAATAATACATTCCTTACATTTGTATTTGTATGAACTGCTGCGGCCTCGCCTGCTGAGACCTCTAGACTAAATGGAGGAAATACAACAGTATGTTCATCATGCTCTTCTAAATTTGTTATTTTTAAAATGGCCACTTCTAATCACCTGGTTTTTTTAGATTTCATACCTGTAATTATAACGCTGAAGGACATGTAAAATATAGCTTTTCCTGGGAAATAATAGGGGTATTTGTCGAATGACAGTTATTCTTCAAACAAAAAAGGGGCATGAAACCGAATGATTTCATACCCCGATATATAGCTATCTTTTCTGAATTTCCTGCTGCAATAATTTGTTGACAAGCGGCGGGTTGGCCTGTCCTTTTGTGGCTTTCATGATTTGGCCGACAAGGAAGCCGATCGCTTTTTGTTTTCCATTTTTGAAATCCTCGATCGATTGCGGATTCGCATCAAGCGTTTCTCCGATAATCTTAAGAAGTGCACCTTCGTCCGAAATTTGGACAAGGCCTTTTTCTTTTACGATTGTTTCTGGATCTCCGCCATTTTCAACCAGTTCTTTGAAGACGGTTTTGGCAATTTTGGAAGAGATGGTGCCGTTTTCGATCAGTTTAATCATGCCGGCAAGTCCCTCTGGAGTCAGAGCTATATCGTTTAGCTCTTTTTGTTCAGCATTCAGGTATGCCGACAGCTCACCCATCACCCAGTTAGAAGCCTGCTTTGCGTCAGCTCCTGCTTGGACAGCCGCTTCAAAGAAATCGGATGTTTCTTTTGTGACTGTCAGGACAGCTGCATCATAAGCAGGAAGCCCGAGTTCTTCAATATAGCGGTTCTTTCTTTGGTCCGGAAGCTCAGGAATCTCAGCACGAATGCGCTCTTTCCACTCTTCATCAATATGGATATCAAGCAAATCAGGCTCAGGAAAATAACGATAATCATCCGAACCCTCTTTTACCCTCATTAGAATGGTTGTATTGGTTGCTTCATCATAGCGCAACGTTTCCTGCTGGATTGTACCGCCTGAACTTAGAATCTCTTCCTGCCGCTTTTCCTCGTACTCCAGTCCTTTGCGGACAAAGTTAAAGGAGTTCAGGTTCTTAAGCTCTGTCTTTGTGCCAAATTCCTCCTGGCCGACAGGACGAAGGGAGATATTCGCATCACAGCGAAGTGAACCCTCCTCCATTTTACAGTCAGAAACGCCTGTATACTGGATGATGGACTTTAGTTTCTCCAGATATGCATATGCTTCATTTGGCGTGCGGATATCCGGCTCAGATACAATCTCGATCAGCGGTGTACCCTGGCGGTTATAGTCTACAAGAGAATATCCTTTAGCATGAGACAGTTTTCCTGCATCTTCTTCAAGATGGATCCGCGTAATCCCGATTTTTTTCTTATAGCCGTCGACTTCGATCTCAATCCAGCCATGCTCGCCAATTGGCTTATCGAATTGCGAAATCTGGTAGGCTTTTGGGTTATCCGGGTAAAAATAATTCTTCCGGTCAAATTTTGTAACAGGTGCGATTTCACAATTCAGTGCCATCGCAGCTTTCATTCCGAATTCAACTGCCTTTTTATTAATGACAGGAAGCACTCCAGGGTAGCCGAGATCGACGACCGTTGTGTTTGAGTTGGGCTCAGCTCCAAAATGGTTTGGGCTGGCCGAGAATATTTTTGAATCTGTTTTTAGCTCTACGTGTACTTCAAGTCCGATAACCGTTTCGTATTTCATGAATTTCCCCCCTTACAGTCCCGGTTTTTGCTTATGGAATTCTGTAGCCTGCTCAAAAGCATGCGCTACGCGGTAAACAGTGCTTTCATCAAAATGCTTTCCGATAATCTGAAGGCCAAGCGGCAATCCATCCGCGAATCCGCAAGGTACGCTGATTCCAGGCACCCCGGCAAGGTTTACTGGAATTGTCAGAATATCGTTTGCGTACATAGTCAGCGGATCAGACGTATTTTCACCAATCTTAAAGGCAGGAGTTGGTGCTGTCGGTCCAATAATGACATCATATTTTTCAAAAACATTTTCAAAGTCTTGTTTAATCAGAGTACGAACCTTTTGTGCCTTTTTATAGTAAGCATCATAATAGCCTGAACTTAAGGCGAATGTCCCAAGCATGATGCGGCGTTTCACTTCATCACCGAAGCCTTCTGCACGAGTCTTTTTGTATAAATCGATTAAATTCTCAGGATCAGCTGTTCTATAGCCATAGCGTACGCCATCAAAGCGCGCCAGGTTTGCCGATGCCTCAGAGGAGGACAGCAGATAATACGTTGCCAGTGCATATTTCGAATGCGGCAGGGAAACTTCCTCCCATGTTGCCCCAAGTTTTTCTAACACTTTCAGGGCGTCCAGTACTGACTGGCGCACCTCTTCATTTACACCTTCAGCCAAATACTCTTTCGGAACGGCAATTCTCAGCCCCTTTACATCCCCAGTCAGGCTTTCCGCATAGCTTGGGACCTCAACATTTGCTGAAGTAGAATCCATAGGATCCACACCTGAAATTGCCTGAAGCAGATATGCGTTATCTTCAACCGTCCGTGTAATTGGCCCGATTTGATCCAGAGATGAGGCAAACGCAATCAGTCCGAATCTTGATACTGTTCCATATGTAGGCTTTAACCCAACAACTCCGCAATAAGAAGCAGGCTGTCTGATTGAGCCGCCTGTGTCTGATCCAAGAGAAAATAAAACTTCACCGGCCGCAACAGATGCAGCAGAGCCGCCGGAAGATCCCCCGGGAACTCTTTCTAAATTCCAGGGATTTCGGGTTACTTGAAAGCCTGAGTTTTCATTGGATGATCCCATTGCAAATTCATCCATATTCAGTTTACCGATTGTAATGGTTTCAGCATTATGTAATTTGGATGCAGCAGTCGCATCATAAATCGGATCAAAATTTTCAAGGATTTTACTCGCACTGGTTGTGCGCAGCCCCTTCGTTACGATGTTATCCTTCACACCGATTGGCATACCGAACAAAAGGCCTTTCGCTTCGTCCGTTCCAATTTTCCCATCCATTCTTTTAGCTGCTTCACGGGCTCTTTCTTCATCAAGCGTCAAGAAAGCCTGTACTTTGTCTTCTACTTCACCGATTCGCTTGTACGATTCGCTGACAAGATCGGTAACCGTGATTTCTTTCTTATGTAAAAGCTGATGAAGTTCCGATACCTTATGGTCAAATAAACTCACCATTTTCCCCTCCCTATTCAATAATAGACGGCACTTTTATATAGCCATCCTGATGTTCCGGCGCATTTTTCAGAACTTCTTCCTGTGGAAGCCCCTTATTCGCCTTATCTTCTCTCAATACATTCTTCATATCAAGAACATGGGATGTTGGTTCAACATGATCTGTATCAAGCTCATTCAGCAGCTCGGCAAATGAAATCATCTTGTCCAGCTGTTCGGTATAAGCAACAGCTTCTTCCTCAGTCATAGCAAGCCGCGCCAAGTGTGCAACATGCTTAACCTGATCTATTGAAATTCTCGACATTAATGCCACCTCCAAAAATTGAATACTGTCAATGCACAATTATTATGATCATACCAAACTTTCACGCGTTAAAGCAATACGCGCACACCAGCTGGTTCAGCAATCTTCTGCTTATTTTACCATGAGTTCAGTGAATTGTGTGTTTGCTTCTCTTTTTAAAGGATAAATGAAAAGCGAAACCGAATAAATGGGGATGCGAATAAGTACAGGAGGTGCGATTATGGAATTTTTCCGATTTGATTTGGATGTCAGCAGGGAAATTGCTCAATTCAGCAGCCACAATGCCAGTATCACCCCGATTATCAGGAACAAAACTGCTGCAGTTGGGTGTATCCACTTGAAGGATAATAGTGTTTTAGGCATGCATCCGGCACCTTGTCCCCAGCTATTTCTCATCGTTGACGGCGAAGGATGGGTTAAAACTGCTGGCGGTGAGCAAATTGCAATCCAAAAAGGAACCGCTGTTTATTGGTCTGAAGGCGAGGAACATGAATCAGGCTCTTACCTCGGCATGACTGCAATTGTGATTGAAGGTCCTGATTTGGATCCGCATCAGTACCTGAAGCCTTTGGGATAGAAAGCGGAACAATTGGCATTGGCGGGTAAATGCTGAAGTTTGGCGGTATCTTATTAAATTTGGCCGATAAGCTCAGCATTTCGGCCGGTATTGTAATGCTTTCCCCCAAAAATGGAGCAGCGCCGAAGACGCTGCTCATTTCCGCTTGAATAGTTTGGCAAATAGGCCGCCCTTTTTTTCTTTTTTTGCTTCTGCTTTGACTGTTTTCCTCTCCACAAAAATTTCCGGTTTATCAATCGCATAGTCATAGGCAAGAACCAGCCCGTTCTCCGAATTATGCTCCTTGTTGGTGACAATTGTATAGTCAACCTTATAGGCTGAAGCCAGTTTTATATATTTTGATAAATAGGAGTAGCTCATATTCCCATTCAGATAAAGATGAGCCTTGCTGTTGGCTTTAAGGGCCTCTTCCACCTGCGGATAGATTCCATCTTCTCTCATCTGCGGCTGCTTCAAGGCAATGACCACTCTCTCCCGAAGAGAGCCAAGAAACTTGCGGCGCTCATCAGGCTTGGTCTGTTTTTGTCCATGAATCCCCTGTTGAAGATAATCATCTATATTTTCAGCCAATTGTACATCCTCCATCCTTATATGACCTCAATGCTTTCATTGTATTCAGTATTACGCCCTATTTCAAATTTTGCCTATATAATATGTATGTTTTTGCAGCATGTACTGTGCTTGCCTTTAAAGCAAAAAATACCTCCCTTCCATGGAAGAGAGGTTCAAAATAGGAGAATGTACAGGTAAAAAAATCAAGTTACAAACGGGTAAAAATTAAGCTTCCTGCTTTTCAGTAAACTGTTCTTCCTCAGTGGATCCCTTTAAAGCAGTTGTCGAGGAGGTACCTCCAGTAATGACCATGGAAACCTGGTCAAAATAGCCGGTACCCACTTCACGCTGATGCCTTGTCGCCGTGTAGCCATGTGTTTCGCTGGCAAACTCGGCCTGCTGCAGTTCAGAGTACGCAGCCATTCCGCGGTCTTTATAGCCGCGAGCCAATTCAAACATGCTATGGTTTAGCGCATGGAATCCTGCCAAAGTAACAAACTGGAACCTGTAGCCCATTTTTCCGAGCTCTACCTGGAATTTTGCAATCGTTTCATCATCGAGCTTTTTCTTCCAATTGAATGAAGGAGAGCAATTATACGCTAACAGCTTGCCGGGGAATTTCTCATGGATTGCTTCAGCAAAGCGTCTCGCTTCATCAAGGTCCGGTTCAGATGTTTCACACCATACCAGGTCTGCATAAGGAGCATACGCCAATCCCCGAGCGATCGCTTGGTCAAGCCCAGCCTTTGTACGGAAAAAACCTTCAGGTGTGCGTTCTCCGGTAATGAAAGGTGCATCATAAGGGTCTACATCGCTGGTAATTAAGTCTGCAGCGTTGGCATCAGTCCGTGCAACAATGACAGTCGGCACGCCCATAACATCCGCTGCCAATCTTGCAGAAATTAAATTCTTAACAGCAGTCTGGGTTGGCAGCAAAACCTTTCCGCCAAGGTGTCCGCATTTCTTCTCAGAAGATAGCTGGTCCTCAAAGTGTACGCCGCCGGCACCCGATTCAATCATGCCTTTCATAAGTTCAAATACATTAAGCTGGCCGCCGAATCCTGCTTCCGCATCTGCTACAATCGGAGCGAACCAGTCAATGGAATGATCGCCTTCCATATGATGAATCTGGTCAGCTCGCTGAAGGGCCTGATTAATTCTTTTTACTACACTCGGAACACTGTTGGCCGGATATAGGCTTTGGTCCGGGTACATATTTCCGGACAGGTTCGCATCTGCAGCAACCTGCCAGCCGCTTAAGTATATGGCCTTCAGCCCAGCCTTAACCTGCTGGACAGCCTGGTTTCCCGTTAATGCTCCTAATGCATTGACGAAGTCTTCTTCATTCACAAGCTTCCACAGCTTCTCTGCACCACGGCGCGCTAATGTATGTTCAATATCAATTGACCCTCTTAATTTGATGACTTCCTCAGCCGTATACGGTCTTTCTACTCCATTCCAGCGTTCATCCATTTCCCAGCTTTCCTGTAACTGACGCACTCTTTCATCTGCCATTTGATTAAATCCTCCTTTTAATTTAGAAAATTATCATTTGAGCAAAACCCCAGTTGCAATGCAGTTCTGTATCATAACAGATATAAAATTATCAACTGTTATGATATAAATCTAAGTTGTTATAAAACAATTAATTATCTATGTTTTGTATTATATAACAGAGAATTCTTAATGGGAACCCCTTTTTAAAAAAATTTTCAAAATTTACCGCTAATTCTCTAATCTATCCAATAAAACTGCTCTTTTCGCCAACTTAATTTTATAAATTTGGATGAATAGATATGTTGATATATGTGAAATAACAGAAAATTAATGCGAAATAGCGTATTTTTATACAATTATATCTTTATAGTTTTTAAGATTTTTTGTCCCTCAACCTTTATTATGTTATGATAATAAACGTCTTTTCAAAGTGGACCATTCCCCAAACTGATTTTTCCACAAACACAAAACTGTATGTTACTGTATAAAAGGAACTTTTCTCACGTATGGTTTAATGGGGACACTAATAGAAAAACGGAGGTGAACATATGGATTTCACTATAGCGACGTGGCTTTGGCTTCTTGTTCCAATGCCATTATTAATTGTATTTTCAGGTATATCTCTATTTACTGAAAGAGGAGAGGATAAATAAACATGGATATTAATATACCAACGCTAACATCAATAATAGTCTATCTGGTTGGTATGCTTCTGATTGGCGTACTTGCTGCCAGAATGACTAAGGATTTATCTGATTATGTGTTAGGAGGAAGGCGTCTGGGACCGGGTGTCGCAGCATTGAGTGCAGGGGCTTCAGATATGAGTGGATGGCTGATGCTTGGCTTGCCTGGTGCCGTTTATTTAGGAGGTATGGGAGAGATTTGGCTTCCTATAGGGCTCTCAGTCGGCGCATATCTAAATTGGCAGTTTGTGGCCAAACCACTGCGTGTCTATACAGAGGTAGCAAACGATTCCATTACAGTACCTGGATATTTTGAAAACCGATTCCATGATACTTCGAAAATATTGCGCGTTGTATCTGCAATCGTTATTTTAATCTTTTTTACCTTTTATACTTCATCGAGCCTTGTCGGCGGGGCCATTTTATTAGAAAATTCATTTGGAATGGATTACAAGGTAGCGTTATGGGTCGGAGCAGCTGTTATCCTTTCTTATACAATCTTCGGCGGATTTCTGGCTGCCAGCTGGACGGATTTCGTTCAAGGGATTTTAATGTTCCTGGCTATGATTATTATACCGATTGCTGCCATTCAGGAGCTTGGCGGATGGAATGAGACTATGCAGACAATTGGGGCTATGGATTCTTCCTATTTAGATGTATATTCCGGTGCCCCTTTTGTTGGAGTAGCTTCACTATTAGCATGGGGATTAGGTTATTTTGGACAGCCGCATATCCTTGTCCGTTTTATGGGATTAAGATCCACCAATGATGTTCCAAAAGCACGTTTTATTGGTATGACCTGGATGATTGTTTCCTTATTCGGAGCTCTGTTTGTAGGTTTTGCCGGTATCGCCTATTTTGCAGATGCACCGCTTGCCAATTCTGAAACAGTATTTATCATGTTTTCACAAGTACTATTTAATCCATGGGTCGCTGGATTTTTATTAGCAGCCATTCTCTCAGCAATCATGAGCACCGTTGACTCTCAATTGCTCGTTTCTTCTAGTGCATTGGCACAGGATTTCTATAAATCCATCTTCAGAAGAAATGCTTCCAAAAAGGAAGAAATGATTGTTGGCAGAATTGCTGTACTGGGCATTGCCATTATTGCCATCTTCTTAGGGTATAACCCCGAAAGTAAGGTGCTGGAACTTGTCAGTTATGCTTGGGCCGGATTTGGTGCAGCCTTCGGGCCAGTTATCATCCTGAGCCTGTTCTGGAAACGCATGACACGGAATGGCGCCCTTGCCGGCATTATTGTTGGTGCCGTAACAGTAATTGTTTGGGCACAGCTTACCGGCGGATTGTTTGATTTGTATGAATTGGCGCCTGGCTTCCTATTTGCAGGTTTAGCGATCATCATCGTCAGCCTTCTGGATAAGGCACCTTCAAAAGAAGTTCAGGAGCAGTACAATCAATATAAGTCTGTCCTTAAAAATTAATTGCAGAAACCCTCTTCCTATGTGGAGAGGGTTTTTTGTATGTAAAACGGTTCTTCAATACAGTTACAGCCTTCAGCTGGCAATCAATATTTTGTGTTGCCGGCTTAATTACAAAGCCAGCAATCATTAAATTACTTCTGCTCCAAGGGTCTTTGCAAAATGCCTTAAGGCCCACTCATGGCCCTCCTGGTCAAATGATGCGACAGCATCTTTATGAATCACTATTTTAAATCCTTTATTATAAGCATCGACTGCCGTATGAAGCACGCAAATGTCGGTACATACACCGACCAGATGCACTTCCTCTACACCGCGCTCCCTCAGTTTTATCTCGAGATCGGTTCCTGCAAATGCGGAATATCTTGTTTTATCCATAAAATAAACATTCTCAGCTTCCTTGTTCGTTTCATAAACCTCCTGCAGAAACCCATAAAGATTTCTTCCGTCCGTGTTCCTGATATTATGCGGCGGGAATAAATTCGTTTCTGGGTGATGGATATCCCCTTCATCATGAACATCAATAGCAAAAACAGTGAAATGCCCATTTGCGACAAACTCTTGTGTGAGCTCTGAGATTTTCTTTTCCAGCAGCTGTCCAGGCATACCGCATGTCAGGGCACCGTCCTCAGCTACAAAATCATTTGTGTAATCGATATTAATCAAAGCTTTGTTTGGCATTTTGCATCACTCCAATCTAAAGGTCTATTTTCATCATAAACTTTAAAGTGCTGAATATCCAAGAACAAAAGCGGAAGCGCCTTGATCAGATGAACTCCAACTAAAAACCTCCACGTCCTGTGGCGAACGTTGAAGCCAGCACATCCTGTGCAAGTCCGACAGGCATAAGACGAATCACGCGGGAAACCTCCCAATTACTTTGGTCGGGCGATGTATCGCTGCCGAAGCATTCCTTGTCCTGATTTCTGGAGTGATTGTGATTGGGCTTATGACCTGAGGGGCTAGGCGCTGGAGCTGGATGCAGATAATTTTTCCACAAAGTTATTTGCATCATTATATTTTATAACTTCCTAAACAATAAAAAAGGAACAGCAACCAAGTTGCTGTTCCCGCCTCCAATCGGAGGTTTATTAATACATTTCAGATGTAGTCTTCGCCTGCATGTGCAGAAGAATGTAGTCAGGGCCGCCCGCTTTGGAGTCAGTTCCGGACATGTTGAATCCGCCGAATGGCTGGTATCCAACGATCGCACCTGTACAGCCGCGGTTGAAGTATAAGTTTCCAACATGGAAATCTTCGCGTGCTTTTTGGATGTGCTCACGGTTCTGCGTAATCACAGCTCCTGTTAAGCCGTACTCTGTGTTGTTTGCGATTTCAAGCGCATGGTCGAAATCTTTTGCTTTTGTGAAGCCAACGACCGGCCCAAAGATTTCTTCCTGCATTAAACGTGCATCTGGGGCAAGGTCAGCGAATACAGTCGGCTTGATGAAGAAGCCTTTGGAGCTGTCTCCCTCTCCGCCTGTCATCAGCTTGCCTTCTTCTTTGCCGATTTCGATGTAGCTCATAATCTTATCAAATGCACCCTGGTCAATCACAGGACCCATGTAGTTGCTTTGATCTTCCGGATTGCCCTGTGTCAATTCGTTTGTCAGCTCGACAACGCGGTTTAACACTTGATTGTATACATCTTCTACAATGATTGCACGTGAACATGCAGAGCACTTCTGGCCGGAGAAACCGAATGCAGAAGCCACGATAGAAGTAGCAGCCAGCTCAAGATCTGCTTCTTTGTCCACAACAATTGTGTCTTTACCGCCCATTTCTGCGATTACACGCTTCAGCCAGATTTGGCCTTCGTTTAACTTGGACGCGCGTTCGTTGATGCGAAGTCCAACGTCACGTGAACCTGTGAATGAGATGAAGCGAGTGTCTTTATGGTCAACTAAATAGTCGCCCACTTCTGCACCGCTGCCCGGCACGAAGTTCAGAACACCCTTCGGAAGACCCGCTTCTTCCATCACTTCTACGAATTTCGCAGCCACAATCGGTGTTGTAGAAGCTGGTTTTAATAGTACTGTGTTTCCTGCCACAATTGCCGCAACGGTTGTGCCGGCCATGATTGCAAGCGGGAAGTTCCAAGGAGAGATGATGATGCCCACCCCTAATGGAATGTAGTCATAACGGTTATATTCATTCGGACGGCTGTTTACTGGAACACCGTCTTTAATTGTTAAAATTTGGCGCGCATAGTATTCAAGGAAGTCGATTGCTTCCGCAGTATCAGCATCTGACTCGTTCCAAGGCTTTCCTGCTTCTTTTGTTAGAAGGGCAGAAAACTCATGCTTGCGGCGGCGGATAATTGCAGCAGCTTTGAATAAAACATCTGCGCGTGTTTCCGGCTTCACTTTTCTCCATGTTTTGAACGCTTCAACTGCAGCCTGCATCGCTTTTTCCGCAAGCTCGCGGTTTGCCTTTGAAACACGGCCAACTACTTCTTCTTTATTAGAAGGATTGATTGATACAATTTTATCTTCAGTAGAAATGCGCTCTCCGCCAATTAAAAGATCATAATCCTGGCCCAAATAGCTTTCTACAGTTTGTAAACCCTTTAAATATGCTTCACGATTTTCTTCTTCTTTAAAATTCGTGAATGGCTCATGCTTATAAGGTTGTACCATTTTTACCGCCTCCTGAGTGTACAAATATCAAACGCCAGATCGTAGCGCCCCGTCCCGTTTTATAAACATGCTGGACAAGGTCTGCTATTTTCTTAAAACGTTTTCATCCAAACACTATATTAACACGAAAATAACATTATCTTCAAACATTCTCCGCTGATGTTATATATTAACATCCATTGATAGAAATTACGGTTTCACTTAGAACGATAAGGGGTTGAAGCTTCTTAGGTCAGGTATTGGATAAAACTGTTATATAAAAAATTCTAGTACTGTTATTCTTATTCTTTAGAAGGGAGATCATTTTTCCTAACTTCTTTATCATTTTACAGCTATGACCTTTTTATGGAGACCCTTATTCTTGCTACTCTTCCTATTGGGTCGCCATTGTCCTCTATGGTGACCATTTTTCTCGAGCTTCTTCCTTTTTCGTCTTCATGAATCCTCTATGATGACCATTTTCCTCGAGCTTCTTCCTTTTTCGTCTTCATGAAGACTCTATGACGACCATTTTTCTTGAGCCTCCTCCTTTTTCGTCTTCATGAAGACTCTATGGCGACCATTTTCCTCGAGCTTCTTCCTCTTTCGTCTTCATGAAGCCTCTATGACGACCATTTTTCTTGAGCCTCCTCCTTTTTCGTCTTCATGAAGCCTCTATGGCGACCATTTTCCTTGAGCTTCTTCCTTTTTCGTCTTCATGAAGCCTCTATGACGACCATTTTTCTTGAGCCTCCTCCTTTTTCGTCTTCATGAAGCCTCTATGGCGACCATTTTTCTCGAGCTTCTTCCTTTTTCGTCTTCATGAAGCCTCTATGACGACCATTTTTCTCAAACCGCTTCCAATTTCGTCGCCATGCCCGCAATCCTCTCTCCTTAAATTTAAAAAACCCAGAAGGTGCATCCTCTGCACTTCTGGGTACCCTAGTTCTATTGATAGATATGGACAAAAGGTTCGCTTTGGTCTGCTTTCCGGACTACGAGCGCTTCCGGGCCGTTGACGGATGAGATATTCACCTGGACTGAGATGTATTCAGGGAAGTGTTTGACAACAAGCCCTGTTACATATTGCGTAAATCCAATCGCTTCTGCTTTTCCATAGAATTGAATGGGGATATCAATATTGACTTCCTGCAATTGGTCCTGAGCGTAGAAGGCTTTACCGATAACTCCATTGAAGTTCGGGAAGTAGGTTTCTACATCCTGTTTAAAGTTAAGAAAAGCCGTTAAATCATCACGATGATTTTTTTCAGCCGTGTTTGAAGGAAAAAGGACATATTTCTCGCTGACATCTTCCCATCCGCCTAGCTTGGTGCTTCCTTTGTCTGCCGTAGCGTATGCAAAGAAGCTTCCTGGCACAACCGAGGTTCTTGCTTGCTGTTCAAACAAAGCAATGGTTACCGGCACATCTTTCAGGCCTTTGATTTGCCGTACTCTCTGCAGTACTTCTTCAGCCAGCTTTTGACCTTCTCGTTCAATGACATCATGGTCAATCTTTGTTTCGAAAGTGGCGCCATATTGTTCCTTTTGATAATAATGGACAGAGTTCATGGCAAGGCCAATGACAACACCCCCGAGCCCCACTTTTCCATCATCATTTTTCAGCAAATAGTTGTGTTCAAGAATATGGGCAAGGTAGATCGGGCTTTTTTCATTGTTTTTTTCAATATCTCCGCCATCAGCGATCATTGGATTTAAGCCGATATTGTCTTCTGCTTTCATCTCGCGTTCCTTCAGCTGAGCGTCAGTGAATTTACGGTTTAGCCAGGCCTGGACTGTGGCTCTTTTTAGATACTGTCCTTCCTGGAATAAATATTTATCAGGATCAAACGTGTTTTGCGCAACTCGCATAAGTCCTGTCTCAAATTCATTGATATCATATTTGGTGCTTACATTATTGACCACGAGACCTCTGGATTCACTTGGTTCAAAAGGCAGCAGTGTTCGATAATACTTTTCAGAAATTTTATAGTTCGGAATGATTGCCTTATCCTCTTCGTTCTTGTCTTCCTGAACAACTTCCTCCTGCTTATTAAAATTGGGCGCACAGCCTGCAAGCAGAAGGGTTAGGGATAAAGCAAGCATCATCAGTTTTTTCACGGAGCTTACACCCTCTTACTTAATTTAATTCTTCAACCAGTCTCTCCTCGTTCCAAACCTCTACTCCAAGTTCCTGGGCCTTCGTCAGTTTGGATCCAGCGTCTTCTCCGGCGATTACAACATCTGTTTTCTTGCTGACGCTTCCGGAAACTTTGCCGCCAAGCGCCTCTATTTTTTCTTTTGCTTCATTCCGGCTCATCATTTCAAGCTTTCCTGTCAGAACCACTGTTTTCCCTGCAAAAAAGCTATCCGAGTTTTCCGCCGAAACAGGCTTTGGCCCATTGTAAGCCATGTTGACTCCTGCTGCTTTCAGCTCGGCAATCAGTTCATGGGCTTCTTCCTGTTCAAAGAAAGAAACAATGGAATCAGCCATTTTTTCACCAATTTCATTGATAGCTGTTAAATTGTCCCTTGATGCTTTTTCAAGTGCTTCCATATGGCCAAACTCCTGGGCCAGCGTTTTGGCTGCCTTTGCGCCAACATGGCGGATTCCCAGACCAAATAAAAGCTTTTCCAATGAGTTGCCCTTGGAGTTTTCAATTGCCTGAATGAGATTATTTACTGACTTTTCACCCATCCTCTCGAGCTGGATGAGCTGTTCATACGTTAATTTATAGATATCTGCCACATCTTTAATCAGATTTTCGGCAAATAATTGGCTGATCACCTTTTCACCAAGGCCATCAATGTTCATGGCGTTGCGGGAAACAAAGTGAATTAGGCCTTCCCTGATCTGGGCCGGGCACTTTGGATTAATGCAGCGCAATGCCACTTCACCATCAAGGCGGACCAGTTCGCTTTCGCACTCAGGGCAATGTGTCGGCATGCTAAAATCCTGCTCCTCACCCGTTCTCCTGTCAGCTAATACATTTACAACTTCAGGGATAATATCTCCTGCTTTTTTCACAACGACCTGATCGCCAATTTTAATATCTTTTTCACGAATTAAATCTTCGTTGTGCAGGGATGCCCTTTGGACAGTCGTTCCGGCAACACGGACAGGCTCCAGAAGCGCAGTTGGCGTTACTACGCCAGTTCGTCCCACGCTTAATTCAATATCCCTTAATGTGGTAACAACCTCTTCTGCAGGGAATTTATAAGCGATGGCCCAGCGTGGGCTTTTTGCCGTAGTGCCGAGCTGCTCCTGTGATTCCAGTGAATCGACTTTAATAACGATGCCATCAATATCATAAGACAGATTCGGGCGTTTGTCAGTCCATCCTTGCACATAATCAATGACTTCCTCAATGCTTTCACATCTTTTGCGCTCTTTATTCGTTTTGAATCCCAGGCTATCCAAATAATTCAGGCCTTCGCTATGAGAGACGATTCCAGTATCCCCTGCATTCGCTATGCCATATACAAATATATCCAGATTACGCTTCGCCGCAAGGCGCGGATCAAGCTGTCTCAATGAACCCGCTGCTGCATTCCTTGGATTTGCAAAAGGTTCTTCCCCATTCTCTTCTTTTGCTTTATTCAGTTTCTCAAAAGAACGCCTTGGCATGAAGGCCTCACCGCGCACTTCCATTGTGACGTTCTCTTTCAGCCGAAGAGGAATGGAGCGGATGGTTTTTAAGTTTGCTGTGATATTTTCACCAATGGATCCGTCACCGCGCGTGGCACCGAGAATAAATAAACCATCCTCATAACGCAGGGAGACAGCCAGTCCATCGATTTTCAATTCACATACATAAGAAACATTTTCACCTGCACCCTGGCGGACACGGCGGTCAAAATCTCTTAAGTCCTGTTCATTAAAGGCATTGCCCAAACTGAGCATCTGTGACTGATGCTCCACTTTCTCAAACATATCAAGGATTTCCCCTCCAACCCGCTGTGTTGGAGAATCTTCTGTTTTCAGCTCGGGAAATTTCTCTTCAAGCTCAATAAGGTCCCTCATCAGCCTATCGTATTCAGCATCCGGAACAGACGGCTGATCAAGAACATGGTACTCATAATTATACTGATTCAAAAGGTTGTGCAGATCTTTCACCTTTTTTTCTGCCAATTGAAGGTCCATACATTCAACCCTTTCTATAATCCTTTAAAAGACGCCCTGGCAGGCTGCATTCTATGATTATGCCTTTGTAATCGGTGCAAATTTGGCCAGCAGACGTTTAATGCCAACTGGTTTCGGGAATGCAATATCCAGCTCTGTTCCTTCGCCGGAGCCTTTTACACTGACAACTGTACCTGTTCCCCATTTTCCGTGCTGGGCTTTGTCGCCGACTTTCCAGTCAATGTCATCTCCGCCTGTGTTCGATGCAGATGGACGCACCACTGCTTTCCGCTGAGGCTGTGCTCCTCTTGAAGCAGAAGGAGATCCAAACGGTGATGATCCAAATGGAGACGGCTTTTTAGCAGGTTCAAGGCCATCCAGCAAATCAGCAGGAATTTCTTTGATGAATCGGGATGGCGGATTCATATTCGTGCGTCCAAATAAAGTACGCATTTGAGCGTTCGTAATGAAGAGCTCCTCTTCTGCCCTAGTGATTCCCACATAAGCAAGACGGCGCTCCTCTTCCATTTCCGATTCTTCCATTAGAGAACGGCTGTGCGGGAATACACCTTCTTCAAGTCCAAGTAAAAAGACAACAGGGAACTCAAGTCCTTTTGCTGAGTGAAGTGTCATAAGAACAACTGATTCAGCTTTTTCGCCATCATCATCCAATTTATCAATGTCAGCCACAAGAGCCAGATCAGTCAAAAATGCGATAAGCGATTTATCTTCGCTGGCTTCTTCAAAGTTTTTCGTAACGGAAAGGAATTCATCAATATTTTCAAGACGGCTCTGTGCTTCAATGGACTTCTCGGCAATAAGCATATCGCGGTAGCCTGATTTCTCCAGCAGCTCTTCCACAAGTTCTGTCACAGATAAGTATTCCTGCATTTGTGTATAGTTTTTAACCAAATCCCTGAATTCAATAGCCCCTTTTGTAATTTTCGGGCTCAGCCCAATCAGTTCAATGGACTCAAGAGCTTCAAACATGCTCATCTCGTGAAGCTGAGCAAAGTTGGCGATTTTATCAACCGATCCGGAGCCGATTCCGCGTTTTGGCACATTGATAACACGCTGAAGGCTGATATCATCATCCGGATTTGCAATCAGACGCAGGTAAGCAAGGATGTCCTTAATTTCTTTGCGATCGTAGAACTTGATGCCGCCGACAATGGAATATTCAATGTTCGACTTTAACAGCACTTCCTCCATTACACGGGACTGTGCGTTTGTGCGGTACAAGATAGCAATATCCGAAAAGCTTCGCTTGCCGCTGCTGATATATTCTTTAATTTTGCCTGCAACAAACTGCGCTTCTCCCTGTTCGCTGTCGGCACGATAGTAGAAAATTTTATTGCCTTCTGCGTTTTCGGTCCAGAGGTTTTTTGGCTTTCTATTGAGGTTCTTGCTGATGACTTCGTTCGCAGCCAGCAGAATCCTTTTTGTTGAACGGTAATTTTGTTCGAGCATAATAGCCTGTGCATTCGGGTAATCCTTTTCAAAAGAAAGGATGTTGGCTATATCCGCACCGCGCCATTTATAGATGGACTGATCAGAATCACCAACGACACACAGATTCTTAAAACGGCTTGCCAAAAGCTTGACCAGCATATACTGCGCTCTGTTAGTATCCTGGTACTCATCCACATGAATGTACTGGAATTTGCGCTGATAATATTCAAGCACTTCCGGCACCCTCTGGAACAGCTGAATCGTGATCATAATAAGATCATCAAAATCAAGCGCCTGGTTGCGTCTTAGTCTCTTTTGGTACTCTGTATATACATCACTTGCAACCTGCTGAATATAATCTCCTGCTGTTTTCGCATACTCTTCAGGGGTAATTAATTCATTTTTTGCCGAGCTGATGGACCCCAGGATAGCACGCGGATCAAATTTCTTTGGATCCAGGTTTTTATCCTTTAGGATTGATTTAATCACCGATTGCTGATCTGTTGAATCCAGAATCGTAAAATTGCGGTTATAGCCAATACGGTCAATATCTCTTCTTAAGATCCGCACGCACATGGAGTGGAACGTCGAAATCCAGATTTCATCTGCTGCTCCGCCCATCATGTTATGAATACGGTCACGCATTTCACGGGCTGCTTTGTTTGTAAAGGTGATTGCCAGAATATTGTAGGGGTTAACACCCTTTTCTACCATTAAGTAAGCAATCCTGTGAGTAAGCACTCTTGTCTTTCCGCTTCCCGCTCCTGCCATTATAAGAAGTGGTCCGTCTGTTGCTTTTACCGCATTTTGCTGCTGCGGATTCAGTCCGTTCAATAATTTATCCGTTAAAAATTGCATTCCTTCTCTTCACCACCATAGAAACATATGTTCTTATAATCTATTTTATCTTTTTTTATAATCATCAGCAACTGAATTAAGCGCGAACAGCTTCGACAGTAGACAATGCAGCGTGCAGATCATCGTAAATGATATTTCCGACCACAATTACGTCTGCATGCTCTGCCATTTCACTTGCCTGCTCTGCATTCACGATGCCTCCGCCGTAAAATAATACGGTTTCTTCAAGCGTATTTTTCACCTCTGCGACCACATCAGCGTCTCCGTACTTTCCGCTGTATTCCAGATAGAAGATTGGAAGGCTGAACATCTTCTCTGCCATCATGGCATATGCCCTTACCTCATCCAATGATAAATCTGTCCGTGAATTGGTAACGTGTGCCGCTTTACATTCTTCATTCAAGATGCAATAACCCTGAACCAGAATTTCTTCCCAATTCATAATATCCCCATATTCTTTTACAGCTTCCTGATGAAGGCCTGTAATCCACTTTACGTCGCGGCTGTTAAGGACTGTCGGAATAAAATATAAGTCAAAGCCCGGAGTAATCGAATCAATGGTTGAAACTTCCAGCACACAAGGAACAGTATATCGGCGGATGCGGGCCATTAAATCCAGCACCTTTTCCAGAGTGACTCCGTCCGTTCCGCCCACAATAATCGCGTCTGTTCCTGACTCACAAATCATTTCCAGGTTTTCATCTGATATATTTTTATCCGGATCGAGCTTAAAAACGTGGCTCCATTCGCGAACATCATACATGCAAAATTGCCTCCATTCTATCATTCCATTTCATCATTATATCATTTAAGATTGGGAATAAAAAATAAAAGCTGAAGCGCCTCGAACAGCCCCAACAAGCGCTGGCCGACTAAAAACGCCACGTCCTGCGGCAACGCCGGCACTAGCACATCCTGTACGTCGGAAGGCCAGTGGATGAAGTCGTTTTTTTGACTTCATCCACTGGCCTGAAGCGACCTCGATAGGCTGGGCGCTGAAGCTGGATAAAAAAGAAAAGCGGGAAGTCTTTATGAGGTGGAAAAAATTAATAGGGAAGACAAAGAAAAAAACCGCGGGAACAGCCCCATCGGTTTAAGCAAAAGGAATATTTACGCTTTTTCAGCTTCTTCTTCTTTTATTCTTTCCAATGCCATTTCATAAGCATCATTTCCATAATTGAGGCATCGTTTCACACGGGAAATGGTTGCCGTGCTTGCACCCGTTTCTGTTTCGATTTTATGATATGTTTTGCCTTCACGAAGCATGCGTGCCACTTCCAGACGCTGAGCCAGGGACTGTATTTCATTTACTGTACATAAGTCATCAAAGAAGCGATAGCACTCTTCCAGGTCTTTTAAAGATAAAACAGACTTAAATAACTGATCCAGTTCTTTGCCTCTTAGCTTATCAATTTGCATATATTTGCATACCCCTTTATTGTAATAGTTTTGTACATAATTATTGTTTATCTTCAAAGGAAACCGTTTGCTCAAGGCCCGGGCTTGATGGAACGATGTTGATCCAGGTCTTTCCTGGCACCAGGCCAGCCTGTTTTCCATTCAATACAGGAAGAATTCGCCCGTCAATATTTTTCCATTCTGCTTCTGTCACTTTCCCTTTTTGCAGGAGATACCCTTTCCCCCCAGAAGTTAAGTTAATATCACGGCGGCCCGAGCTGTCAACCACTTTATGCTCTGCTTCTGCAATGAAGATGTTATCAAGCAGTACAGGTTCGCCGGATTTGTAATCAGATGTAAGTTCGCCATTGGAATGCCTTTTGTATTTCTCCAGTCCCGCATCATATTCATAGATGACATTGAATAATTCATTGTCCAAGTAGGAGATCATGGCAGAGTCAGCATCCTCGCCCTGAATAGCCTTTGCATCTTCCTTCGACAGAAAATCTAGAGATTCAGGTTCGTCTTCCATCGCATAATTTCTTTCTTTTGCACCCTTCAGCACATTTTCGAATGAAATATAGGAGTTATGCGGAGCCTGGCGGAAGCTTTCCCGTTTAAACAATGTACCGTCATATTGCATTCCATTCAGATTATCAATATAGCCCTGATCCAGCAATTCTTTGGCTTCCGGACTATAGCCATGGGCAATGTAGAGGCTGTCATAGCCTTTAGCCAGCTCAATATAATAATCCCTCGAACTTCTGACCGGCCCTATCATTTCAGGCTGCTCGCTTTGAAAAATAGCAAGGAAACGGGTCACATCCCCTTCTGCCAGCATTTCATAGACGACATCAGCCTGGTTAATCCCGGATTGCGGACGGGCTTTTGGATGATTGTTGATCATCACCGCCACAGCCCTTCCATCCACCTCGGTTTCCGATCCGAAGCCTGTGAGCGGATATTGAAATGGAAATTCTTTATCAGAGCTGACCCCTTTTGTGGCTTCTTCCGCTTTTTCCGTATCCTGCTTTTCAGGCTCTTCAGCTTTTTCTTTGCTGCAGCCAGAAACTAAAAGCATTGCCGCCGCTGATACAGCTATCCATCTTTTTAGCATTTAGCACCCCTGTGTATTTTGCTATGATGCAGTTTCTATGTTAGCTCCACTGAGCAGTTTTTATCTCTATTATATTGCATTACTTTTATATTTTAACGCATTATCGTTGGAAAGAGTACCGTTTTATTCATTACATCATACATTCCCTGCTGGGTAATCCTGATGTAAGGCAGATGCGTTGAAGAGAAAAAGAGCAGCGTATACATTGGATCTTCATGTTTATAGCCTTGATCACGCAAATAATGCACCAGCAGTTTTTCTTCCTCTATTAATTCCTCCACATTTTTATGGGACATCACACCCTTTAAGCGGAGTTCCATTTCCTGGACAATTCTTCCCCCTTCTGATATGACAATGCCTCCGCCGATTTCTTTCAGCCGGTTAAAAGCATTCAGCATTTCCTGTTTGCTTTTTCCTATTAAGATAATGTCACCGGTATTAGAAAAGGAACTTGCCATTCCATCCAGGCTCTTCGAGAACCCTTTTAGTATCGTATTTATGCGCCAGTTTCCATTCCGGTCAATAAGCATGAAGAAACATTCATCATGGTCTTTCTCCAGTTCTTCAGATGATACGTCAATCATGATGGAGTAGGGCTTCGTAATAACCGCATTCTCCAGTTTTATCCCGAAAGGCATGGAGAATTGCATATCATCAGCAGTCAGATCCCAATCAATATCCAGTGGTTCAAAGCCGTATTCTTCCCATTCTACAGGCTTATAGGCGTGCAGGTTTTCACCGTCTCTTTTCACCCATTCCCCTTTGGCAATAACAGATAATGGAGTTGGTTCTTTTTCATCTGACAGGAAATTAATATTGGCCACTCTTCCTGTCGCAATGGAGCCATGCAAATAATCGATTCCATAATGACGGGCCACATTAATGGTAGCCATATTATAAGCATCGATAACCGGCACACCTTTATCTATAGCGATGCGGATCATATGGTCAATGATTCCCTGTTCATAGAAGGAGGAAAAGGAACCATCTGTTGTGAAGATCATCCGATCGTATTGATCAATGCCGATTTCATGCATCTCGTCCAATAAAACCGGCAGGTCGGGACGGATGGAAGAATATCTGAGAGATACGGTATATCCCTGTAAAAGACGATTATAAACATCTTTTCCCGTCATCGACTCATGGTCGCAATCAGCACCAAGCAGCATAAGCTTTGCCAGCGTTTTTTCGGATGCCCCCGGAAAATGGCCTTCGATCTTTTTCCTCATCCGCTTTGTCTCCTGAATCCAATGAAGCATCATATCATCGCCATCCAATAGCTTCGGCCAGCCAGTCAGCTCTCCTCCCTGAAGCACAGCATCATGCTCAAGCCATGATTTAACGTTCCCGTGTGAAAAAACGGATTCTTCATGCTGGATTTCCGTTTGGGCATCAAATCGGCACCACCAATACGTTGTTGCAGGCATGTTTCTCATTTCCTTCAAAAAAGAAAACGCTTTCTTTTTATCCTGCTGTAAAGCAAGCACCATATTGTCATTAATCAAGGTTGTTGTACCAAACTGCGATGCATAGCTCGCCAGGGAATGGGGATTATATAATTGAAATGGATGGGCATGCGGCTCAATATATCCAGGAACCAGCGTGAGCCCTTTACAATCAACGACCTCACACTTTTCTATTATTTCTGGCAGCTTTTCACCCACATAAACAATACGGTCGCCATAAATCCATATATTTGCTGTTATCCATTTGCGAAGTGCCTGATTCAGATAACGAGCGTTCTTTAGTAATATCGTCGGTGACAGTTTTCCGTCCAATACGGAAACATGTTCACGCAAGTGCCTGTTTTTCCAACGGTAACGCTGTTCCAGCACCATACTCCCTCCCTTTTTGATATCTATATATAAAAGACTCTGTTTTTAGAATAAAATTAATGAGTGAAATGGCTTTAAATCAATAAAGAAAGCCCTTTCATTTCTCCTGTTTTACTATAGTAACATATTTCACTGTTTAACGCATTAAAGAATCAGTAAAAGATTGTAAAAATTTTGTGAAAGTGGTGAGATCTATGGATGTTAAACCAAATATCGGCATTGTAAATGCCCTAGTACGCATAACAGTCGGATTAACTGTCTTAGCCTGGAGCACTTCAAAGCTTGTGAAAAGACCTTGGCGGGACTCTTATCTCATGATGGCCATGCTGGGCGGCATGAAGGTGGCAGAGGGAATTGTCCGCTTTTGCCCTTTGACAGCTCTTTTTGAAAGAGGCCAGAATATGGTCCAGGAAAAGAGAAAGCAGGAAGGCAATCACAATAATGATGAGGCTGTTGAGGAAATTCTGCCTTATAACCCCTCTTAAATTTCTAAAAAAATCCAGCTCCCTATATGGGGGCTGGAAAATTGAAAGGAGCTGACAATATGTTTTGGGAATACATAATGGACATGACGTTCGTCCTGGCAGCAATAATTGGAAGCATTGTAGCACTCCTGTTTGTGTATATCCGGAAGACTAAGAAAGGACGTGCGCGATAGCTTTATCGGCAATATCTTTGCGGTAGAATACACCTTCACACTGTAGATTTTCTAGTTCGGAATATACCTTTTGCTGTGCTTCTTTCAGAGTAGGAGCTTTAGCGCCTGCCAGCAGCACGCGGCCTCCATTTGTCACATACTCACCTGAGCTGTTTCTATCAGTCCCGGCATGGAAGACCGAGACATTTTTAAGCGATTGCAGCCCATTCAGAACAGCTCCTTTTTCATATGCTTCAGGGTAGCCCTTAGAAGCAGCAACCACTCCGACGATTGCTTCCTTATCCCACTCGATTTCAGGCTGTTCCCCTTTTAGAACCGCCAGCATTACCTCCGCCAGATCCGACTTCATGCGGGGCAAAATCACCTGTGTTTCAGGATCTCCAAAACGGGCATTAAATTCTATTACCTTCGGGCCTGCTGTTGTTTTAATCAGACCTGCATACAGGATTCCGGTAAAACTTCTGCCTTCCTGAACCATTGCTTTTGCTGCCGGCTTCAAAACTTTTTCCACAGCAGCTGCAACTGTTTCATCACCAATATGCGGTACCGGTGAATAGGCCCCCATTCCACCAGTGTTCGGTCCCTTGTCTCCATCATAGGCACGCTTGTGGTCCTGGGCAATTTCAAGCGGAATCACCTTTTCTCCATTCACAAAGGCCATTAAGGAAAATTCTTCGCCTTCAAGGAATTCTTCAATTACAACTGTTGAAGAAGCTTGACCAAACTTTTCATTTAATAATAGTTCCTCAATCCCAGACAATGCTTCCTGCATAGTCATGGCCACTATTACGCCTTTTCCGGCTGCAAGGCCATCTGCTTTCAGAACAATGGGAGCGCCTTTTGCTTCAATATAGGCTTTCGCTCTTTCATAGTTGCTGAATACCCCATATTCGGCAGTGGGGATAGCATATTTCTTCATAAGCTCTTTGGCAAAGGACTTGCTGCCTTCAATTTCGGCTGCTGCTTTTCTCGGTCCAAATACCTTTAACCCCGCTTCTTCAAATCGGTCAGCCAATCCCTCAAGCAGCGGCACTTCCGGCCCGATTACAGTCAATTCGATTTGATTATCCTGAGCAAACTGCACAAGTTTTTCCTGATCATTTTCCTGGATGGCAACCAGCTGAGCTGAATCTTCCATTCCCGGATTTCCTGGAGCCGCAAAAACCTGCTTCACTGAAGGGCTTTGATTCATTTTCCAGCAAATTGCATGCTCACGGCCGCCTCTTCCAATAACCAATACCTTCATTACGCCCACCTCCATAAAAATGTCAGCTATAATAGCAAGGCCCCTGATCGAGGCGCTTCTGCTTTTCGTATTGTCCAGCTCCAGCGCCTAGGGGCTCGAGGTCATAAGCCAACCTGTCAAAAAGGTAAGGGCCACCTTTCCGACAGCTCGTCTTATGCTTGAGGCTCCCAGGATGGGAGTCATGCAGACGTTGCCACAGGACGTGGCGTTCTTAGTCTGCTTTCCTTCCTAATCGAGGCGCTTCTGCTTTTCGTTTTGTCCAGCTCCAGCGCCTAGGGGCTCGAGGTCATAAGCCAAACTGTCAAAAAGGTAAAAAGCAACCTTTCCGACAGCTCGTCTTATGCTTGAGGCTCCCAGGATGGGAGTCATGCAGACGTTGCCACAGGACGTGGCGTTCTTAGTCTGCTTTCCTTCCTGATCGAGGCGCTTCTGCTTTTCGTTTAATGTTTAAAATGGCGTACGCCTGTAAAGACCATTGCAATTCCGTACTCATCAGCCATTTTGATGGAATCCTCATCACGGATTGATCCTCCCGGCTGGATGATGGCTGTGATGCCTGCTTTGGCTGCCGTTTCAACCGTATCGTTCATTGGGAAAAAGGCATCGGATGCCATTACCGCTCCGTTCGCTTTTTCACCGGCCTGTTCAAGTGCAATTTTGGCAGAGCCAACGCGGTTCATCTGCCCGGCACCGACTCCAAGTGTCATGTTTGCATCATTTACGACAATGGCATTGGATTTCACATGCTTTACAACTTTCCAGCCCAGCTTCAATGCTTTCCACTCTTCTTCCGTTGGCTCTCTCTTGGTCGCAACTTTTACTTCTGCATCTTCAAGAGTGAATAGATCATATTCCTGTGTCAGCAAGCCGCCCTCAATAGCGGACAATCTCATCTCTGTTTTCTTTTTGCCTTCGAAAGGAATTGTCAGCAGGCGCAGATTCTTTTTCCCTTTTAAAATCTCAAGCGCTTCGTTTGAGAAGGAAGGTGCAATGATGATTTCAAGGAAGATTTCATATAGCTTTTTCGCTGTCTCAGCATCTACTTCCCTGTTCAGGGCAATAATGCCGCCGAAGATAGATACAGGATCCGCCTCGAAAGCTTTTGAAAAAGCTTCGAATACATTCTCCCCAGACCCCACTCCGCAAGGATTCATATGCTTAACAGCAACTGCTGCAGGCTCTGAGAATTCTTTTACGATTTGGAGAGCTGCATCTGCATCATTGATATTGTTGTAGGATAATTCCTTGCCGTGAAGCTGTTCAGCGTTAGCAATCGAAAATTCAGAACCAAGCGGCTTGCGGTAAAAAGCAGCCTTTTGATGCGGATTCTCCCCATACCTCAATGTTTGCTTCAGTTCATACGTAACAGTTAATTTTTCAGGCGTTTCTTCATTTGCCAAATCTGTCATATACTCAGCGATCATCGCATCATAGGCAGCTGTATGGCGGAAAACTTTTGCAGCAAGTCTGCGGCGGGTTTCCTTTTGAACCTCTCCGGTTTCTTTTAGCTGTGAAAGAACTTTTTCATAATCGGCCGGATCCACCACAACCGTTACATAGTCATGGTTCTTAGCGGAAGCACGAAGCATGGCCGGGCCGCCGATATCAATATTCTCAATGGCATCCTCTACTGTCACATCTGGCTTAGCGATGGTTTGCTGGAACGGATACAAATTCACGCACACAATCTGGATAGGCTGGATCCCATGCTCCTCAAGCTGCTGTTTGTGACCTGGTTCTCCATGCTTAGCCAGCAGCCCGCCATGAATCATTGGATTTAATGTTTTTACACGCCCTTCCAAAATTTCCGGAAAGCCTGTCACATCACTTACGCCGATAACGGGGACTCCACTCTCTTCCAGCGCTTTTTTTGTACCGCCGGTTGAGATAATTTCAAAACCCAGTTCGCTTAACTGCTGGGCAAATTCTGTTATGCCATTTTTGTCGGAAACACTGATTAATGCACGTTTCTTCATGTTCGCTCCCCCTGACTCTGTTGAATGATATACTTTAGCTCTCTACCATTTTAGCATAGAAAAGATTTTGCAAAACCTGCGGATAAAGTTTGTGCTCGACTTCATGTATCTTCTTTTGAAGGCTTTCCAGCGTTTCACCCGCATTTATATCAACTGGCGCTTGAGCAATAATCGGCCCAGTATCCATGCCTTCATCGACAAAATGAACCGTCACACCGCTTACCTTCACATTGGCAGATAACGCCTGGCCAATTGCATCCTTACCTGGAAAAGCGGGAAGAAGAGAAGGATGGATATTAATAATCCTGCCTTCGAACTCTTTCAAAAGCGTCGGGCCAATCAGTCTCATGTAGCCTGCGAGAATAATATACTCTGCGCCGCTCTCCTTCAGCCTTTGCAAAATCGCTCTTTCATACTCTGCTTTGCCAGCATAGTCTTTAGCTGAAAAAACAAACTGCGGAACTTGTTCGTTTTGTGCACGCTGGGTGCTGTATGCACCTGGCCGATCACAGACAAACAAGACGATCTCAGCCTGCAAATCACCTTTGTTTACAGCATCGGCAATGGCCTGAAAGTTCGTTCCGCTTCCGGAAGCAAACACTGCGATTTTTTTCATGACTTCCTCCAAGTTACAGAATTTCAATTCCTTCCCGATCCGTTACTGTGCCCATTAGATAGGCTTTTTCTCCAATTTCATTAAAATAGGCGATCAGTTCATCAGCATTTGCTTTATCCGCTGCAATCACCATGCCTGTTCCCATATTAAAAATGTTGTACATTTCTTTGCGTTCCAGTCCGCCGATCTTCTCCATAACCGTGAACACAGGCGGCACTTCCCAATTGCTTTCACTAAGCTGGGCGCCAAGACCTTCAGGCAGCATGCGCGGGATATTTTCAATAAATCCGCCGCCGGTAATATGTGCCATGCCTTTCAGCTTGAATTGCTTCATAGCTGATAGAAGCGGCTTCACATAAATTTTTGTAGGGCGAAGCAGCTCTTCCCCTAAAGTGCAGCCTAATTCTTCTACATGATCTGTTAAGGACAAATTCGCTTTCTCAAAAAACAGCTTTCGGACAAGTGAGTAGCCATTGCTGTGGATCCCGCTGGATGAAAGACCGATCAGCACATCTCCTGCCTTGATGTCCGCACCATTAATCAGATTAGATTTTTCACAGGCACCGACCGCAAATCCGGCAAGATCATATTCTTCTTCACTGTACATGCCAGGCATTTCGGCTGTTTCACCGCCTACAAGCGCACATCCAGCCTGTTCACATCCATCCGCAATACCTTTAACAATCGCCTCAATCCGTTCTGGCGCCGCTTTACCGCAGGCGATATAATCCAAGAAATAAAGAGGTTCCGCTCCCTGTACGACAATATCATTTACACACATTGCGACCGCATCAATCCCAATCGTGTCATGCTTATCCATCATAAAAGCGAGCATCAGCTTCGTGCCGACACCATCTGTACCTGATACTAAAACCGGTTCCTTCAGATTAAGTTCAGATAGATCGAACATACCGCCAAATCCGCCCAAACCTCCAAGCACACCAGGACGAATCGTCTTCTGTACGTGCTTTTTCATGCGGGAAACTGCTTCATAGCCAGCTTCAATATCTACTCCGGCCTGTTTATATGCATTTGCCATTCCTTTTCACCTCATGGTTGGAAAAATAAAGGCCGATTTTGTATTTTATCGGCCAACATTGTGCTTTTACCGGTCAAAAATGATGATTTACCGGCCAATTCTTTATATTTACCGGCCAAAAAGAGCAAAATGCCGGTCAAATTTCATATTTATACCTTTTCATAAGGATGCAAAGTGCTTGGATAAATCTCCGTCGGATACTGGCCTGTAAAGCATGCCAGGCATTGTCCGTCTTTTCGGCCGATTGCTTTGACCATGCCCTCTGTACTTAAGAAGGTAAGTGTGTCCGCACCAATGATTTCTCTTATTTCCTCAACAGAATGATTGCCTGCAATCAGTTCTTCCTTTGTAGAAGTATCAATTCCATAGAAGCATGGATTTTTAATCGGCGGTGAACTGATCAGCACATGAACTTCTGTCGCACCTGCATCCTTCAGCATTGTGACGATCCGTCTGCTTGTTGTTCCTCGAACGATCGAGTCGTCCACCATGATGACTCTCTTGCCTTCTACAACTCCGCGTACCGGAGACAGCTTCATTTTTACACCCTGCTCACGCAGCGACTGGGATGGCTGGATAAAAGTCCGGCCCACATAGCGGTTTTTAATCAAGCCCATCTCATATGGAATGCCTGAAGCTTCTGCATAGCCAATCGCAACAGAGATGCTTGAGTCAGGTACACCTGTAACGACGTCCCCTTCAATTGGCGCCTCAAAAGCGAGCTGCTTCCCAAGATTTTTCCGGGCGGTATGAACGTTGATCCCGTTGATATTACTGTCCGGACGGGAAAAATAAACATATTCCATTGTGCACATTGCAATATTAGAGGCCATTGCAAACATTTCAGAACGGAATCCATTGTCGTCAATGATCAGCAGTTCTCCTGGAAGAATATCGCGGATATACTCTGCACCGACAACATCAAAAGCACATGTTTCAGATGCAACCGCATAAGCATCGCCAATTTTGCCAAGAGAGAGCGGCCTCATGCCGTTCGGATCCAGCGCAACCATCAGCTCTGTTTCGGTCATGATCAGAAAAGCATAAGCTCCTTTAATCATGGATAAAGCATTTTTGACCCGGTCCTTTAGGGAAGAGAAGCCTGCACGCTTAATTAAGTGAGCCAGCACCTCTGTATCTGAACTCGTTTGAAAAATGCTTCCCTGTCCTTCAAGCTGATGCTTCAATGCAGTCGCATTCACCAGGTTTCCGTTATGGCAAAGCGCAAGACTTCCGCTTTGTGAGTTGAATAGCAGAGGCTGGACATTTTCATATCCGCCCCCGCCGGCCGTCGCATAGCGTACATGTCCGATTGCTGCTTTTCCTTCCAGTTCCTTCATGGCATCTGCTGTGAAAATTTCCGTTACAAGCCCTTCACCTTTAATGCCTTTCAGCTTTTTGCCGTCGGTAACAACCATTCCTGTGCCTTCCTGGCCGCGGTGCTGCAGACTATGAAGCCCGTAATACGTGATCTGGGAAGCATCCTGATGCCCCCAGATCCCAAAAACACCGCACTCTTCATTCAGTCCTCTTATTTCAGCAAGCATGGGATAGCTCCTTTCCAGGCATGCTTTAGAACGTCAACCTGTTCGGCAAGCAATAGGCCCTCTTCATTGGAGATATAAAGTATAGGTGCTTCTGTTACTTCACCGATTAGTGCCGCATTTACTAAACTTTCAAACGCTTCCTGGTTTTCTTTTTTTACAGATAGCAAGAAACGGGATTGTGATTCACTGAATAAAGCCGAAGTCGCATTTCCTGTTACCTTGATATCCGCTCCCAGACCTTTTGAACCGATCAGGCTTTCCGCAGCAGCTACAGCCAGCCCGCCTTCTGCCACATCATGGGCAGATGCTACAAGTCCCGAACGAATGGCTTTTAAAATTTGTTCCTGTGCTTTTTCTTCTTTTTCGAGATCAAGTTCAGGCGCTTTTCCGAAAATCTTGCCGTATGTCACCTTCTGCAGCTCACTGCCGCCGAACTCATCCTTTGTTTCGCCAACCAGATAAATAAGATCACCAGCTGCTTTAAATGCTTGTGTTGTAACATGATCAATGTCATCTACAAGCCCGACCATTCCAATGACAGGCGTTGGGTAGATAGCTGTTCCATTTGTTTCGTTATATAAAGAGACGTTTCCGCCGATAACTGGTGTATTCAATGTGCGGCATGCTTCACTGATTCCATCTGCCGCTTTTTCGATTTGCCAGAAGATTTCAGGCTTCTCAGGGTTTCCGAAGTTCAGATTATCTGTTATCGCCAATGGCTGACCGCCGGAGCAAATGATATTTCTTGCTGCTTCAGCCACAGCAATTTTTCCGCCTGTTTCAGGATCAAGATACATATAACGTGAATTACAGTCTGTCGTCATGGCCAATCCTTTGCGGGTGCCGCGGATGCGAATGACTGCAGCATCTGATCCAGGTGCCACTACTGTATTGGTGCGGACCATATAGTCGTACTGATCATAAACCCATTCCTTGCTGGCGATTGTCGGCTGCTGGAGGAGCTTTACCAATGTTTCTTTATAATCTTCAACTGCAGGAACTTCATTTTCCATTGCCTGGAATTCGCGGAAATATTCCGGCTCGCTTGATGGTTTATGATAAACTGGCGCATCTTCTGCAAGCGCATCTACCGGCAGCTCTGCCACCACTTCTCCCTGATGAGTTAGACGGAGCATTTTATCATCGGTTACCTTGCCGACAGAAACTGCTTCCAGGCCATATTTGGAAAATAAATCAACGATCTCCTGCTCGCGTCCTTTTTTCACGACAATCAGCATTCTTTCCTGTGATTCGGAAAGCATCATTTCATATGCAGTCATGCCTGTTTCCCTTTGAGGAACAAGGTCAAGATTCATTTCAATTCCGGATCCCGCTTTGCTGGCCATTTCAGCAGAAGAGCTTGTCAGGCCGGCAGCTCCCATATCCTGAATGCCGACAAGTGCGTCAGACTGGACCAGTTCAAGACATGCTTCAAGCAGAAGCTTTTCCATGAATGGATCGCCAACCTGGACAGCCGGGCGTTTTGATTCTGATTGGTCTGTTAATTCTTCAGATGCAAAAGTAGCACCATGGATACCGTCACGGCCAGTTTTTGCACCAACATACATGACTGTGTTGCCTACTCCGTGGGCCTGGCCTTTTTTAATATCCTTGTGGTCGATTAAGCCGACACACATAGCGTTTACAAGCGGATTTCCTTCATAGGAAGAATCAAACTGCACTTCTCCCCCAACTGTTGGGATGCCGATGCAGTTTCCGTAGCCCGCAATGCCTGCGACTACTTCTTTAAAAAGGTACCGTACACGAGGAGAATCCAATTCTCCAAAGCGTAAAGAGTTGAGGAGTGCGACCGGTCTTGCGCCCATTGAAAATACATCGCGGATAATCCCGCCGACACCTGTTGCTGCCCCCTGATAAGGCTCGATTGCAGACGGATGGTTATGGCTTTCAATTTTAAAAACAACTGCTTGCCCGTCGCCGATATCAACAATTCCAGCTCCTTCCCCTGGTCCCTGAAGTACTTTCTCTCCTGTTGTCGGGAACTTGCTTAAAACTGGCTTCGAGTTTTTATAGCTGCAATGCTCTGACCACATAACCGAAAACAAACCGATTTCTGTGTAATTTGGCAAACGCCCGATAATCTTTTCAATCATCGCAAATTCGTCATCAGACAAACCCATTTCTTTGTATACCTTCTGTGCCTTTAACTGTTCCGGACTTGGCTCAAGCATTAACGACATGTGCTTCCCTCCATTGTTTTACGATTGATTGAAAAAGTTTCAGGCCATCTGCTCCCCCTAAAAGCTCATCAACGGCTCTTTCAGGGTGCGGCATCATGCCGAGTACATTCCCTTTTTCATTGACAATGCCTGCGATGTTTTCCAGGCTGCCATTGGGATTCGTTCCATTATAAGTAAAAACGATTTGGTTATTTTTCTTCAATTCAGCTAAAACAGCTTCATTACAATAATAGTTTCCTTCACCATGGGCGATCGGAATATTGATTACTTCATCCTTTTCATATGCAGATGAAAACATGGTTTCATTGTTTTCAACCTTTAACTCCACGGTGCGGCAGATGAATTTCAGGCTATCATTTCTTCTCATTGCCCCAGGCAAAAGGCCAGCTTCAAGGAGGATTTGAAATCCATTGCAGACGCCCAATACCGGCTTGCCTGCTTCTGCCGCCTTCACTACTTCTCTCATGACATTGCTGAAGCGTGCAACAGCACCCGAACGGAGATAATCTCCATAAGAGAAACCGCCGGGAAGAAGAATTCCGTCATATTCGTCTAAGCTTTCCGCGTCATGCCAGACATATTCGGCTTCCGCTCCGAGCTCATCCTTTACTGCATGGTACATATCGATGTCACAATTGGACCCTGGAAATACGATCACAGCAAACTTCACTGGGCAACAGCCTCCTCAATTTCAAAGCGGTAATCTTCAATCACTACATTAGCCAATAAGCGCTCACACATTTCCTTCACAGCTTCTTCAACAGGACGGTCGCTTTTTTCCACTGTCAGCTCCATGTATTTTCCAATGCGCACATCAGACACTTCGCTGTAGTTCATGGAATGCAGAGAGTTTTTTACAACTGTTCCTTGAGGATCTAGAACACTTTCTCTTAATGTGACGAAAACTTTTACTTTGTACATACTGTTTGGCCTCCCAGTCTCGCTAAAATATTTTCATAAGCATCTGTTAAATTTCCAAGGTCTCTGCGGAAAACATCTTTATCCAGCTTTTCATTTGTTTCAATATCCCAAAGCCTGCAAGTATCTGGAGAAATCTCGTCAGCCAGCAGAATTTGTCCTGATTCATCTTTACCAAACTCCAGCTTGAAATCTACTAATTTAATGCCGAGGTCTTTGAAAAAATCTCTTAAAATGGCATTAACCTGAAGTGCCTTCTCCTGTAAAAGCGCTACTTCCTGCTTATCAGCCAGCTGAAGCACTTCAATATGATCTTCTGTCAGCAGCGGATCACCGAGCTCATCATCTTTGTAATAGAACTCAACAATCGGCCTCGATAATTCTTTCCCTTCTTCAACTCCCAATCTCTTAGAAAAGCTCCCCGCCGCAACATTGCGGACCACTGTTTCGAGCGGAATGATATCCACCTTTTTCACAAGCTGCTCTGTCTCTGAAAGTTTTTCAATAAAGTGAGATTCTATTCCAAGGTCATGAAGCTTTGAAAAAAGCAAACTCGTAATCTCGTTATTCAAACGGCCCTTGCCGCTGATGCTTGCCTTTTTCTCACCATTAAAGGCTGTTGCAGAATCTTTATATTCAATCCAGACAATATTTTCATCGTTTGTTTGATATACCTTTTTGGCTTTGCCTTCGTATAACAATTCTCCTTTTTCCATAGCGGAGAGCCTCCCTTATTCGAATAGCGCATGGCTGCTAGACATCATTATTAAGAAGATTGGGAATTTTCCCGATAATAAAGAGGTAAAGACTGCTCTTTACCTCTTTATTTTTTTATAAACCTAGACGGTCAAAAATAGTATCCACATGCTTGATGTGGTAGTTATAGTCAAAGCAGTCATCTATTTCTGCTTCGGATAGCTTTGATGTAATCGTCTCATCCTGCTCAATCAGGCTGCGGAATTGCACCTGCTTTTCCCATGCTTCCATGGCACGCGGCTGGACTGTATCATATGCCTCTTCACGAGTCATGCCCTTGTCAATCAAGGCCAGAAGAACACGCTGAGAGTAAATCAGCCCTAGTGTACGGTCCATATTGCGTTTCATGTTTTCAGGGAAGACAGTTAAATTTTTCACGATATTTCCAAAGCGGTTCAGCATATAGTTCAGCGCAATCGTTGCGTCAGGCAGGATGATTCTTTCAGCTGATGAGTGGGAAATATCCCGCTCATGCCATAATGCCACATTTTCATAGGCGGTCATCATGTAGCCGCGGATCACTCTTGCCATCCCCGTCATATTTTCTGAACCAATCGGGTTGCGTTTGTGCGGCATGGCTGAAGATCCCTTTTGGCCTTTTGCGAAGAACTCTTCCACTTCACGTGTTTCGCTTTTTTGCAGCCCTCGAATCTCCGTCGCAAATTTTTCAATTGAAGTGGCCACCAGCGCAAGCGCCCCCATATAATGTGCATGACGGTCACGCTGAAGTGTTTGCGTTGAAATTGGTGCTGGCTGGATGCCCAGTTTTTCACACACATATTTTTCAACGAACGGATCGATGTTTGCATATGTTCCAACTGCACCAGAGATTTTACCGAATTCCACACCAGCAGCTGCTTCTTTAAAACGGTCAAGATTACGCTTCATTTCTTCATACCATAATGCAAGCTTTAAACCGAATGTAGTCGGCTCTGCATGCACCCCGTGCGTACGGCCCATCATCACTGTATGCTTGTGTTCCTGTGCTTTGTTTTTCAGGATTTCCACAAAGCGTTCGATATCTTTTAGAAGAATATCATTCGCCTGCTTGATTAAGTAGGAAAGCGCCGTATCAACCACATCTGTGGAAGTAAGCCCGTAATGAACCCATTTGCGCTCTTCTCCAAGCGTTTCAGATACTGCACGCGTAAAAGCCACAACATCATGTCTTGTTTCTTCTTCTATTTCTTTAATGCGGTCGATATTGAAAGCAGCATTCTCACGGATTTTCTGAACATCTTCTTTCGGAATATCTCCTAATTCAGCCCAAGCTTCACAGGCAAGAATTTCTACCTCAAGCCAAGCCTGAAAGCGGTTCTCTTCTGTCCAGATAGCTCCCATTTCCGGTCTCGTATAGCGTTCAATCATGTTTTATCCTCCGATCTTTTCCTTCACAGGGGTCCAAATTCCGCTTTTTTCTGCTTCTTCAAGTGCCTCTTCGGCTGAGTTCCGCAAAAGCGTGACATGGCCCATCTTGCGTTTATACTTGGCATCCTTTTTTCCGTACAAGTGAATCTTCCAGTCATCCAATTCAGGTATTTTCTTAATTAAAGGCTCCTGGTGCTCTCCTAGTATGTTTACCATTACAGCCGGTTTTAATAGCCCAGTGCTGCCAAGCGGCCAATTGCAAACCGCACGGATGTGCTGTTCAAACTGGGAGGTTTCGCAAGCTTCAATCGAATAATGACCTGAGTTATGTGGACGAGGCGCAAGCTCGTTAATGTAAATCTGTCCGTCTTTTGTCAGAAACATTTCGACTGCCAATGTACCGACAAGGCTTAAAGCTTCTGCCAGCTGGTTTGCTGCATTTACTGCCCTTTCCTCAGCATCAGCTGTGATCATGGCCGGCACAATTGTCTGATGCAGAATGTTTTCTTTATGAACATTTTCCCCGACTGGAAATACCGCTTTTTCTCCCGAAATATTCCGGCAGATAATAACCGATATTTCCTTTTCGAAAGCTATCCATTTTTCAAGGACACACACGCCATTCTCAAGAAGCTGTGCAGCTTTCTTAATATCCTGCCCGCTCGTTATCACAACCTGCCCTTTTCCGTCATACCCGCCTCTGGATGTCTTTAATACTGCTGGATAGCCAAGCTTTTCTATATTATCATAAATGTCTTTTTCAGTAGTAATGACTGCATATGGTGCTACCTCGCAGCCAGCTTTTTGGATGGCTGCTTTTTCCTTTGTCCGGTCCTGGGTGATCTCCAGCACCTCGCTGCCCTGCGGGACATACGCATTTGCACATAGCCACTCAAGAGCTTCCGCACTGATATTTTCAAATTCATATGTCACAACGTCACTGACGTCAGCTAACTCTTTTATAGAATCTATATGACCGTATTCACCAATGATTTTAATATCCGCAACCTGGCCGCAAGGAGAGTCTTCTGCCGGATCCAAAACGGCAATCCTGAAGCCATTTGCTTTTGCTGCCAGTGCCATCATTCTCCCGAGCTGTCCCCCGCCAATAATTCCAATTGTTTGTCCAGGTAAAATTGTTTTATTAGACAAGTTCATCACTGCTTTCTAGTACTTCCTGTTTTGTTTTATCTCTTTTTGACTGAAGACGTTCTGCAATGGCTGTATCATAAGCGCCAAGTATTTGTGCTGCCAGCAATCCGGCGTTAGTGGCTCCTGCTTTTCCAATCGCAACCGTTGCAACCGGGACGCCGCCGGGCATCTGAACAATGGACAGCAATGAATCCAGTCCGTTTAGAGCTTTTGATTGGACTGGTACTCCAATGACAGGAAGTGTCGTTTTCGCTGCAACCATTCCTGGCAGGTGTGCCGCTCCTCCTGCACCCGCAATAATTACCTTGAATCCTCTGTCTCTTGCCTGCTCAGCATATTCAAACATAAGATCTGGAGTCCGATGGGCTGAAACAACCTTTTTTTCAAAAGGGATTTCAAGCTCTTCCAGAATTCCGCAAGCGTGCTTCATTGTCTCCCAATCTGATTTGCTTCCCATAATGACTGCTGCTTGTACGCTCATTCTTTCTCCTCCAAATCTTCCAATATAAAAAACCCGCACAGACCCTTCTCTTAATATGAGAGAAAGTAATCTGTCCGGGCTAAAAAGAACCATAAGGAAGACACCTGCAAACGGCAGGAACCATTCCTTCTACATGCCGGGCATATCAGCTTTCCCTCATAGTCCAGCAATTTACGGTTGCCGGGTAGAAACTTATGGGCCCTATTCCCATTATTATACGAGGGGTTTATTCACGTTTTATTAACTACCACCATATTAACAACATACCTGATACTCTGTCAATTGAAAAATCGAACAATACTAAAAGTCAGACAATTAATGTTCGTGTTTTAATCTTCTGCTCGTTTTGCTTCAAAAATGATCTGCCTTCCAGCCGGTTCATAATCGACTTTACCGCCCGTCTTAACTTCTTTAAAAATAGGCTTCTCAGTCCTTCTAACAGGTATATATCCTGCCTTTTGTATCCTCTCCAGGCACTGGTCAATGGTTTCGTTTTCCTGGACTTCAAACACCATTTTGTTCTTGGCTTTGCTCATTGGGATAACTTTCCTCTCTTAACAGATTTCACCCAGAATCCGCCATGAATCGTTTTTGGCTCATAAGCGATGATGAAGGCCTTAGGATCCAGCTCTTTAATCGTCTGATAAAGCTTTAATTCATATTTTCTTGGTGTCAGGATCTGAAGGGCCATCCGATCGCCTTCAAGTCCGTTGGCAGCCCAGTTTGTGACACCATAGCCTTTATCTCTTAAAGCTTTTGGAAGATCCCTGTCATATTCCTTTGTAATTACATTTACCGTAATATAGCCAAGAGCAAGCTTCTCTTCAATTTTCATGCCGACAATAACGCCGATTCCATAACCAACTGCATAGGCTATCAGATTTTGTATTTCATTTAGGTTATCCAGAACAAGCCCCAGTCCAATTACATAAATGACAACTTCAATTGTACTAATAAAAGCTGCAAGGTACCGTTGCCCCTTAAGCGTAAGAATCATCCTGATGGTAAAAAATGATACATATACAATATTAATGATCAAAATAATAGCGACCATAATAAAACTGTTTTCCAGCAATGCAAGTGTCCTCCTTTATGGGGGATTTAAAGGCATATGGGTGCCCTCTCCCCATTAAGTCCCTATTGTACAAAAGAAATTGGCGTTTGGTAACCTTTTTTCAAAAATTGATTCTTTATGAATAGGTTATCCTTTTTTGAATAGGATGAAACGGCTTATTTGTTTATGGATTATGTCTGAATTAGTTGAGGCTAAATGAAGAAGAGAGGTTCTAAAGGTTTTTAACTAGCAGGTTTTGAAGATTATCTAGCATGTATT
>JAUCFP010000006.1:3207500-3262500 GCA_030348385.1 Cytobacillus sp. NJ13
AGCTATCTCCAAGTTCGATTGGAATTTCTCCGCTACCCACACCTCATCCCCGCACTTTTCAACGTGCGTGGGTTCGGGCCTCCATCCAGTGTTACCTGGACTTCACCCTGGACATGGGTAGATCACCTGGTTTCGGGTCTACGACCACATACTCATTCGCCCTATTCAGACTCGCTTTCGCTGCGGCTCCGTCTCTTCAACTTAACCTCGCATGTAATCGTAACTCGCCGGTTCATTCTACAAAAGGCACGCTATCACCCATTAACGGGCTCTAACTACTTGTAGGCACACGGTTTCAGGATCTCTTTCACTCCCCTTCCGGGGTGCTTTTCACCTTTCCCTCACGGTACTGGTTCACTATCGGTCACTAGGGAGTATTTAGCCTTGGGAGATGGTCCTCCCTGCTTCCGACGGGATTTCTCGTGTCCCGCCGTACTCAGGATCCACTCTGGAGGGAACGAAGTTTCAACTACAGGGCTTTTACCTTCTCTGGCCGGCCTTTCCAGACCTGTTCATTTACCTCGTTCCTTTGTAACTCCGTGTAGAGTGTCCTACAACCCCAGGAGGCAAGCCTCCTGGTTTGGGCTAATCCCGTTTCGCTCGCCGCTACTCAGGGAATCGCGTTTGCTTTCTCTTCCTCCGGGTACTTAGATGTTTCAGTTCCCCGGGTCTGCCTTCAATACCCTATGTATTCAGGTAAAGATCCTATCCCATTACGGATAGGGGGTTCCCCCATTCGGAAATCTCCGGATCAAAGCTTACTTACAGCTCCCCGAAGCATATCGGTGTTAGTACCGTCCTTCATCGGCTCCTAGTGCCAAGGCATTCACCGTGCGCCCTTTCTAACTTAACCTACTTCGGCCGCTGATCGACTGCGGATCTCTGCGTCAGCTCTCTCGCTCCGCTCCTCACGTACTGAAGTACGCTCCGGTGCTCACTCGGTCGCTTCCTTGATCTCCTTGCCGCTCATCGTCCTCATGGTTTGTGCTCTTACGTTGTTTTAAAACAATAATAAGAGAAAAAAACTAAGATGGCGATTACTCGGTTATTGCTTCTTCATTAACATTATCTAGTTTTCAAAGAACAAATCTTTCAATGAGAGATTGAACTCTCAAAACTGAACGAACAAAACGCGTCACGTTTCATGTAAATATCCTTAGAAAGGAGGTGATCCAGCCGCACCTTCCGATACGGCTACCTTGTTACGACTTCACCCCAATCATCTGTCCCACCTTAGGCGGCTGGCTCCAAATGGTTACCCCACCGACTTCGGGTGTTACAAACTCTCGTGGTGTGACGGGCGGTGTGTACAAGGCCCGGGAACGTATTCACCGCGGCATGCTGATCCGCGATTACTAGCGATTCCGGCTTCATGCAGGCGAGTTGCAGCCTGCAATCCGAACTGAGAATGGTTTTATGGGATTCGCTTAACCTCGCGGTCTCGCAGCCCTTTGTACCATCCATTGTAGCACGTGTGTAGCCCAGGTCATAAGGGGCATGATGATTTGACGTCATCCCCACCTTCCTCCGGTTTGTCACCGGCAGTCACCTTAGAGTGCCCAACTGAATGCTGGCAACTAAGATCAAGGGTTGCGCTCGTTGCGGGACTTAACCCAACATCTCACGACACGAGCTGACGACAACCATGCACCACCTGTCATCCTGTCCCCCGAAGGGGAACGCCCTATCTCTAGGGTTGTCAGGAGATGTCAAGACCTGGTAAGGTTCTTCGCGTTGCTTCGAATTAAACCACATGCTCCACCGCTTGTGCGGGCCCCCGTCAATTCCTTTGAGTTTCAGCCTTGCGGCCGTACTCCCCAGGCGGAGTGCTTAATGCGTTTGCTGCAGCACTAAAGGGCGGAAACCCTCTAACACTTAGCACTCATCGTTTACGGCGTGGACTACCAGGGTATCTAATCCTGTTTGCTCCCCACGCTTTCGCGCCTCAGCGTCAGTTACAGACCAAAGAGTCGCCTTCGCCACTGGTGTTCCTCCACATCTCTACGCATTTCACCGCTACACGTGGAATTCCACTCTTCTCTTCTGCACTCAAGTTCCCCAGTTTCCAATGACCCTCCCCGGTTGAGCCGGGGGCTTTCACATCAGACTTAAGGAACCGCCTGCGCGCGCTTTACGCCCAATAATTCCGGACAACGCTTGCCACCTACGTATTACCGCGGCTGCTGGCACGTAGTTAGCCGTGGCTTTCTGGTTAGGTACCGTCAAGGTACCGGCAGTTACTCCGGTACTTGTTCTTCCCTAACAACAGAGTTTTACGATCCGAAAACCTTCATCACTCACGCGGCGTTGCTCCGTCAGACTTTCGTCCATTGCGGAAGATTCCCTACTGCTGCCTCCCGTAGGAGTCTGGGCCGTGTCTCAGTCCCAGTGTGGCCGATCACCCTCTCAGGTCGGCTACGCATCGTCGCCTTGGTGAGCCGTTACCTCACCAACTAGCTAATGCGCCGCGGGCCCATCTGTAAGTGATAGCCGAAACCATCTTTCAGCTTTCCCTCATGTAAGGGAAAGAATTATCCGGTATTAGCCCCGGTTTCCCGGAGTTATCCCAGTCTTACAGGCAGGTTGCCCACGTGTTACTCACCCGTCCGCCGCTGACTTCAGGGAGCAAGCTCCCATCTGTCCGCTCGACTTGCATGTATTAGGCACGCCGCCAGCGTTCGTCCTGAGCCAGGATCAAACTCTCCATATAAGAGTTGATTAAGCTCATAAGTTGTCTTTTCAAAAAAGACTAAAGAATTAACGTTGACGTTTTTGTTCGTTCAGTTTTCAAAGATCAATCCGCCGCTCAGAAGCGACTTTATTAATATATCATTTCTCAATCACTTCGTCAACAACTTTTTTAAAACTATCAAATCTTGTTAACGTCTCAAGCGACTGTTTTTCTATAATAACACCTGTTGCCCATATGGTCAACAAGATATTCGTAAAAACTAAAAAGATTTTATTATGCATTTAAATCAGAAGAAACCAGCTGCGTTAAATCGCAGCTGGTTTCTTCTATATATATTACTATTTGGAGATGACAATGATTTCTTTTTCTTTTAGATCAACAGCGCCTGGCTTATTAATCTTGATCCCTTCACCCTGCTGAAGGTTTGTAAATACGATTGGCGTGATGATAGAAGTTGCATTTTTCTCGATATAATCAAGATCCACTTTCAACAGCGGCTGCCCTGCTTCTACACGGTCATTTTCAGCAACTAACGCTTCAAATCCCTGACCTTTCAGGTTTACTGTATCAATACCTACATGGATAAGGATTTCGCGGCCTGAATCTGAAAGGATGCCGATTGCATGCTTTGTCGGGAACATGTTAACGATTTTCCCATCTACCGGTGATACAACAGTTCCTTCTGCAGGTACAATCGCAAAACCATCACCCATCATTTTACCTGAGAATACAGCGTCAGGTACTTCTGTGATTGGTTTGATTTCTCCTTTGATCGGTGAAATGAAAAGCTCTTCCTTGTGCTCAGTCTGAAGAGCTTCAGGATTTACTTCTTCAATTTGCTGTTCAACTCCGCCTTCCGGAGCTTTTTCAACCGCGCGCGGTCTTTTGCCGCTCATGATATCTTTCATTTGTCCTTTGATTGTTTCAGATCTTGGGCCAAAGATAGCCTGGATGTTGTTTCCTACTTCCAGTACTCCAGATGCACCAAGTTTTTTTAAGCGTTCTTTATCTACATTTTTAATATCGTTTACTGATACACGAAGACGAGTAATACATGCATCAAGATGAGCGATGTTTTCTTGTCCGCCCATAGCATCAAGAACTTCATATGGAAGATCTCCGCCTTTACCTGAAGAAGCTGTTTCTTCATCTTCTGCTTCTTCACGGCCCGGAGTCATTAAATTAAATTTGCGGATGGCAAATCGGAAGCCAAAGTAATAGATCACAGCAAATACTAATCCAACCGGAATGACAATCCAGGCATTTGTCTGAGGGTTGATTAAACCGAATAGAATATAGTCAATCAAACCGCCTGAGAAAGTCATGCCGATTTTCACATCCAAGAGATGCATGGTCATGAATGACAGACCCGCAAACACTGCGTGAACCGCAAACAGGATAGGAGCTACGAATAAGAATGAGAACTCCAGCGGCTCTGTAATACCTGTTAAGAAAGAAGTTAACGCCGCAGATGCCATAAGGCCTCCGACTACCACTTTCTTTTCCGGGCGTGCCTCATGATAAATTGCTAATGCAGCGGCAGGAAGACCGAACATCATGAAAGGGAATTTACCAGTCATGAATGTACCTGCAGTAAGGTTTTGTACATTATCACTGATTTGCGCCATGAAAATACGCTGGTCACCTCGAACCGTTTCACCTGCATTCGTTACATACTGTCCAAATTCATACCAGAATGGAGAGTAGAAAATATGATGAAGACCAAACGGAATTAATGAGCGTTCAATTAATCCAAAAATAAACGCTGATAGAGTCAAGTTCGCATGAACCATGTTTTGAGAGAAAGCATTTAGCCCTTCCTGGATTGGCGGCCAGATAACCAGCATCAGCAAGCCAAGGACTACAGACGTTGCAGCCGTAATAATCGGAACGAAACGCTTTCCGGCAAAGAATCCTAAATATGATGGAAGTTCGATTTCAAAAAACTTGTTATACAATGCAGCGGCGATAATACCAACAATGATACCGCCGAATACACCTGTCTGCAGAGTTGGGATTCCTAAGATGTTTGCATAGTTAAGCCCATTTACATCCTCTGCAGTAATTCCTGCAGCCGTACCCATTGTCACATTCATAATTAGATAGCCGATAATGGCAGCAAGCGCAGCTACACCTTCACCGCCGGCCAAACCAACTGCTACACCAACTGCAAATAGAACAGGCAGGTTGGCAAAAACGATATCTCCTGCTTTTTGCATAACCTGAGCGACGATTTCAACTCCGCTGTTATCCAGGAATGGAGCCAGCTCAAGCAGCGCCGGATTTTGCAGAGCCGCACCGATAGCGAGCAGTATACCCGCTGCCGGCAGTAATGCTAGTGGAAGCATTAAAGCTTTTCCGACTTTTTGCAGGACGCCAAATACTTTTTTAAACATATGTTAACCCCCTAAAGTTTTTACTCATTAAGCGTTTTCATTTAATAGCGGCAAGCATTAAAAAAAAATAAAAAAGGCATGAGGAAAAAAAGGATAGAATTCAGGTGTATACAAGGGTATCATACCCTTTTTACCTAAATTCAATTACCTTTCTTCACTCATGCCTGATCGAATCAGTAACACGTAAAGACTTGCCTGTATCTGGACAAGATACTTAATTTATTTTCTTTTGAAGCCTTTGCAGATGCATTGTCAGATAAACAGCTTCTGCATTAAAGACTGGTTTTTTTAATGTTTGCTGCATTACTTTAATGAGCTTCCAAGAGAGATTGTAGCATACCGGATATTCTTCTTTCAAGAGGGAAGTTATTTTTTCCGGCTCTTCAACCACCTCGCCTTTGTTTACCCGTTCAATGGTGAATCGGATATGGCGGACAAGCCTCATATAATCGATGCTGTCTTTATTAATCTTAATGTCCAGCTGTTCTTCAATCATATTCACGAGATGGGTTACCAGCTGAGAATGCTGATTGACTTCGGATAAATCGCGGTTCATCACAGCACTGTGAACATGGAGGGCAATGAACCCAATCTCCCCTTCAGGCAAATAAATGCCGGTCCGCTGTCCTATAAGATTCACTACTTCATGGGCAATTTCGTATTCAAATGGGTAGAGAGTCTTGGTTTCGATAAGAAAAGGGTTTTTCATTTCCATCCCTTTTTTCAGACGCGTTATTGCAAACATCAAGTGATCAGTTAACGCAACATGAATATGTTCATTAAGCATGGAATTCGCCCTTTGTTTAATCAATTGAATCGAGGAGATAATTGATTCAAGCAATTCATTATCCACAAAAGGCATCAGTTTAATATAATTCTCCTGCTCTTTTTCATTTTTAAGCACAAAGAGCTTTTCAACCAAATTAGAGTCGATTGGCTGGCCTGGCTTCCGGCTGAACCCAATCCCCTTGCCGATAAGGACAACTTCTCCAAATGACTCGTGGCTGCCAATGAGGACATTATTATTAAGCACTTTTTTTACCTTATACTCACCCATTCTCTTCTCCCCGCCCATTAAACAAATGTACTCTCATGGTATTAAAGCCTGTCCGGGAAGTCAACGTATTGATTTGAATAAAATAAAAAGAGACCCGCATTGAAGCGGGCCCTATTCATAATATTACTTCAGGAAAACGAAATACAAAACAAATATGACGAACAGCCCATACATGATTGGGTGAATCTCTTTGATTCTTCCTTTTACAATCATGGTGATTGGATAGAAAATAAATCCGATTGCAATACCTGTTGCGATACTGTAAGTCAATGGCATTGCAATAATGGTAAGGAATGCCGGAACTGCAATTTCAAACTTCGTCCAATCAATGTTGCCTAATGATGCAACCATCAATACACCGACAATGATCAGTGCCGGAGCTGTCACCGCAGAAGTGATGACTTCTAATAACGGGAAGAAGAATAATGATAACAGGAAGAACCCTGCTGTGACAATCGATGCAAATCCTGTTCTCGCACCTGCCGCAACCCCTGATGAGGACTCAATGAAAGAAGTTGTCGTGGATGTTCCGAATATCGCACCAACGACAGTTGCTGTGGAGTCCGCCAGAAGCGCTTTACCTGCGCGGGGCAATTTATTTTCTTTCATTAATCCCGCCTGGTTGGCAACACCCACTAAAGTTCCCGCTGTATCAAAGAAGTCAACGAATAGGAATGTCAGAACAACGACAAGCATGCTTGTTGAGAAGAATGAAGGGTCACTGTATGCCCCGAATGCCGCTCCAAACGTTGGAGCTACACTTGGCACGGAATCAACAACCTTTCCTGGTACGTCAATCAAGCCGGCAATCATCCCAACAATCGTCGTGAGTACCATTCCTATAAAAATTCCGCCATTAACACCTTTTGTCATCAGAATTACAGTGATGATGATCCCGAAAATAGCCAGAAGCACATTCCCATCAGTAAAATCGCCTAATCCTACAAGAACTGCATCATTATTGACAATCAGCCCTGCGCTTTGAGCACCGACAAATGTAATAAACAATCCGATTCCGGCACTGACCGCATACTTTAATTCTGCAGGAATCGAGTTAATAATTTTTTCACGCAAACCGGAAAGGGATAAAATGATAAAGATAATCCCTGAGATAAGAACCCCGCCTAATGCATGCTGCCATGGAATTCCCATCGTTAAAACAACAGTATAAGCAAAAAATGCATTTAACCCCATACCTGGTGCTAGTGCAATTGGATACTTGGCTAATACCCCCATTAACAGAGATCCAATAGCCGCGGCTACTGCAGTTGCCACGAATACGGCACCATAGTCCATTCGCATGGTGTCAGGCAGATCCGGTATATCCATTAATGATAAAGTGATCGGATTAACGACTAAGATATAAGCCATTGCTAAAAAAGTTGTAAGTCCGCCAAGGAATTCACGGCGATAGTTCGTTCCAAGTTCTTCAAACTGGAAGTACTTCTTCATTTCTCTTCCCCCTATTGCTGTCTATATTTTATAAAATAAAAAAACTCCGGTTTGAGTACCGGAGCATTGACAACTAGGCTCGTGCTTTCAATAGGGGAAACAAAGTAAAATAATGGCAAAAAAAACATCCCTATCTGCACTTACCTCGTAGTCAAGCTATTTACGGCAGCTCGGTAGAAACTTTTGGGCCATATCCCCAATATTATACGACGTAAAACGACATATTTAATTCTTCTTTATCATAGCACCTCAAAAAGTCCCAGTCAATAGAAAACGCGAACATTTTCATGTCCGCGTTTTCTTAATGTTCGTATTTTATTCCCACTCAATTGTTGCAGGAGGCTTGCTCGTAATATCGTAAACCACTCTGTTGACATGCGATACTTCATTAACGATCCTTGTTGAAATAATCTCCAGTACATCCCATGGGATACGTGCCCAGTCAGAAGTCATGCCGTCAATTGAAGTTACCGCACGGATTCCAATGGTATAATCATAAGTCCGGGCATCTCCCATTACACCGACACTGCGGATATCAGGCAAAACTGTGAAGTATTGCCAAATGTCGCGATCAAGCCCTGCCTTTTGGATTTCCTCGCGTAGTATGGCATCAGACTCGCGCACAATTTCAAGCTTATCTTCTGAGATTTCCCCAAGTACGCGGATACCTAATCCCGGACCAGGGAATGGCTGTCTCCAAACAATTTCATCCGGAATGCCAAGCTCTGTTCCCAGCGCACGCACCTCATCTTTAAACAGAGTGTTAAGCGGCTCGATCAGCTTGAACTGCATATCTTCAGGAAGTCCGCCTACATTATGGTGAGATTTAATGGTTTGCGCAGTAGCTGTTCCGCTTTCAATAATATCTGTGTAGAGAGTCCCCTGTGCAAGGAAATCAATGCCTTTAAGCTTAGCAGCTTCATCATCGAATACATAGATGAATTCGTTGCCGATAATTTTTCGCTTTTGTTCAGGATCGCTAACACCTTTAAGCTTATTCATAAAGCGCTCCTGGGCATCCACTTTAATAACATTCATATTAAAGCCATCAGCAAATGTCTTCATGACGCCTTCTGCTTCATCTTTTCTCAGCAGGCCGTGATCCACGAATATACAAGTTAGCTGGTCGCCGATTGCTTTATGAATAAGGACGGCAACAACAGATGAATCCACACCGCCGCTTAATGCGCAAAGAACTTTTTTATCTCCAACTTCCTGGCGGATCTTCTCCATTTCAATTTCAATGAAGTTTTCCATTGACCAATCGCCTGTACAGCCGCAAACGCCGAACACAAAGTTTTTCAGCATATCGTTTCCGTGAACTGAATGGCGCACCTCAGGGTGGAATTGAACAGCGTATAAACCGCGTTCTTCATTGCTCATTGCAGCAATCGGGCATGATGGATTTGTACCATCTACTGTAAAACCAGCTGGAGCCTCTACGACAAGATCGCCATGGCTCATCCAGACTGTCTGTTCTCTAGGCAGATCTGTAAACAATTTGGATTCATTTTCAATCTTCATGATCGCCTTTCCGTATTCACGGTGTTTGGCAGGCTCTACTTTACCATCAAAATGCATCGTCATCAGCTGCATGCCATAGCAGATTCCGAAAATCGGCAAGCCCAGTTCAAAAATTTCTTCATCACAGCGGAAAGCATTTTCGCCATAAACACTGTTAGGCCCGCCCGAGAAAATAATCCCTTTTGGATTCATTTCTTTGATTTCCGCAGCTGTAATCGTATGCGGATGCAGCTCACTGTATACGCCAAACTCACGGATTCTGCGTGTAATTAACTGATTGTACTGGCTTCCAAAGTCCAGCACTACGATCATTTCTTGATTTTGAAGTTCTGTTTTCCCCGTCACACTGTTCACCTCATTAAATTTGTTATATTACTTTTAGTCTTCTCTCCTGCAGGTAAAATATCTAGTAAAAATATAATTTCTTTGCAATCTCATATATAACTGCCAGCCAGAAGCTGGACAATAATAAAACCGGAACTCTTTCTCCACAAAAAAAAAGTGAAGGCAGAATTCCGGTTTTCACGTATAGCAAAAAGCTTCTTCTGCCTTCATAGTCAGATCATTTACGGCGATCCGGTAGAGACTTTCGAACCATATTATCGAGGATATATGAAGGTTGCATGATTTAATTGTAATACGCGGCAAAAACCGAACAATATGCCGCTGTCTTATTTGCCTATTGTAACAACAGCCCCAAATCCCGGTCAAGCTATTGTCTTTTTAATTAAATTTTCCCACAATTCCTTCGTGTCATTCCAGCTTCCTTCTTTTAGAACTCCCCTGTAAACAAGTTCTTCGTAGCGGGCTGTCAGCCTGCTCATTTCCCCTGTTGAGAAAAAGCTGTCGATATATTTGGCATACTCCCTTAAGGTTTGGCCGTTTTTCCGCTTTAGTCCGTAGCGGTCCAATTCTTTTAAAAGAATTAGATAAGCCTTAGGGAAATGCTCATCATCCTTTGTCTTTTTAAATCTCCAAATAAAATAATGCGGCATCCATTTGCCCCTCTTTTGGAAAAGCACGAAAACAAGAACACCAGCTGCCAATATGGCTGCTCCGATTACTTTCCAATTATCTTTTAAGAAAGTTCCCAGATTGTCCCAAAGTTCTTTTATCGAAAACGGCGATTTTTTCGCCGCTGTTTCTTCAGGCATTTCCGGCTTAACAGGAGTCTCAGTCTCGTTTGGCTTTACTGCTTCCGGCTGGCTCGTATCTTGGCCTGGGGTGTCAAAGTTAAATTGTACATTATTATTGAACCCCTGAGTTGGTTCAAATGAAACCCAGCCCATCTCAGGGAAATAGATTTCCACCCATGAATGGGCATTGTTATTTGTTACCTCAAACAAGCGAAGACCAGACCCTAATGACTGCTTGAATTCTCCTTCTGTATAGCCCTTCACCCATCTTGCCGGCAATCCAATGGATCTGGCCATTACCACCATAGAGGAGGAGAAGTTGTCGCAATATCCTTGTTTGGTATCAAATAAAAACTGGTCCACATAATCTTCATTTTCATCTGGAACAGCTACATCTGTCTGGCTGTAGGTATATTCTGCCCTTCGGAAATACCTCTCAAGCTCCCTTGCTTTTTCAAACCAGTCCGGTTCCTCTTGAGTAATTTCCAGAGCAAGTTCCCTGACTCTTTCAGGCAAGTCTTCAGGCAGCTGTGTATATCGTGCCATAAATTCTTCAGGCAGTGATTCCGCATTTGCCCCGGCTGCCTTCATTGCAGTCACACTGTATTCAGGTACCTTGAAGCCTAATTTATATTCTTCCAATGCAAATGGCCGTCCGTCCTCCAATGTCCGAATCTTTTCAGTGGCCGTTTCCAGTTCATAGGTAATGAACGGTGCAGCTTCAATATTATGCAACCCTAATGGATACACCAAATGAGGGTAATTCATAAAAGTATAAACGGAGCTTACTTCTTCAGTGGTTTCAATTGCATCGTTATCGATGAACGATGTAACCGGGATTTCTTCTCCCATTCCAAACCGAAGATATTCTCCTTCAGCCTGGGATGTAACCCATCCTTTGCCTGTATAAGTATCTTTTGTTTCAACCTTCCAGTAATGGCGGGACTCCACTTCCGCCCTGAAAACCACAGCGTTATCTCCTATAAAAGGGCCGCCAAGACGGGAATCATCTTCACCATAGCCGATTTTCTGAATACCCGGGCCATCACCGCCGCTATTTTTTCCATAGGACTTAATAAACGGAACAGGATCGGGCCATATCGGTTCTGCCTTAGGAGCTGCAAACCCTAAGCCAGTACTTAGTGCGATCAGAGCGGTCAGCGGAATCATCCATTTGCGCGACAGGGAGGCTTCTTTTTTCAGCCCTTCCTGATCCAGAAGACGGTTGAACGTTAAGATGCCCATAACCGCAAAGCCCGCAATAACTGTCCTGACAATCGCCGCATCTGCCGTGTAAGGCGTAAAGGTATCCAATACAGTTATATAAATGAGTGTCATAAAAAAGAAAATGAAAATCCGCCTGCGATTGATCAGCCAGTACTGAATCAAATAAGTCATCAGCCACAGCAGAATAAAAAAGAGAAGGGTTCTGAATAAATTTGTCATGCCCGGCCATTCTCTATCAGCTATTAAACCAAAGTTGTGCACCATGTCCGATGCAAATAAAGATATCCATGAAAATTGGAAAAACGATCCCTCAAAGTACAAATAATGCAGTTCATAGAGAATATAAAGCACCTTTATAAACCCGCTTAACACAGGGCTGACACCGAAAAAAGCCAGCAGAAGCGACAGTATAAGGAACACGAGGAAAACAATTACATTGGATGTATCCGTCAGCTCTTCAACTGGACGAAGCCATTCCCATAATAAGAAAAATCCCAGAACATAAAGGAGAAAGGAGGTAAGATCTTTCTGTACCTTTGGAGAACTCATCACTTGCTCACCCCCGAAAACACATCTGCAAACTGTCCGTTATGAACTAAAACTACCCTGATTCCCCTCGCATTAGCGGAGGTTTTGAGCAGCAGTTCATCACTGGAAGGAGCTTCATCCTCATTTTTCATTAGAAATATAGTGACAATCCCTTTCTTGGACGTGAAAAAACTGGCTTTCTCTATAAGCGCTTTTGTTAATTGCGCTGTAATAACCATCAGCTGACTGTTCTGCTGTAAAAGAAAATGCTCTGCTTCAAGAACCCGGTCCACTGCTGCTGCAGAATCATCCTTTATTTTTGCCAAATGATAAAACAGCTGGAGCTGGTGCGCTTCCCCGCCTCTGATTGGAAAAGCTGTCCGCGTTTCTGCTGAGGTCAAAAAGCCAGTCTGTGCTCCTTTGCGGAGAATCGCCCTCACAATGGAGGCTGTAAACGAAACGATCGCCTCAAATCGGCTATCCGGTGCACAGTCCATGAGGATATAGACGTCATGCGATTGCCTTTGTTCAAATTCTTTGGTCATAATATCATTCCGCTTAGCGGTAGCTTTCCAGTTAATCCAGGAGAATCTGTCTCCCGGCCGATACTCCCTGATGCCGATGGCCATGGAAGTATCCCTTTGCACCCGCTCTTTTGAAGCAGTCATTCCCTGATCATAATGATGTGCCATAGGCTTATAAATGATTTCCTCATATGCCGGGTAGACGATCATCCGGCTCTCAGCAGGGGCTAGCCTTTCTTTTTCAATTAAACCGAGCAGATCACCTGTTTTCATACGGATGGAGGCAAAAAAATGCTCCCCCCTCGGCAGGCTATTAATTCTGTATTGAAGGGACATTTCCTTCTGGAACCCAGGAAATAAAAAACGCTTTGCCTCGTTTGATTTCCTGGCGTGCTGAAGCTGTTCACTCATCTCATCCTCAATGACCAAATACAATAAGGGTAAAGCTGTCCTTCTGGTTATCTTCAAGGTAATAACTGCCTGTTCACCTGCATTGAATTCTGTTTTCGGCATGATCCGCTCCACCTTAAAGTCGTTTAAAGAATAAAACGATAAACCAAGTGCGTAAAGAGCAAAAGGAAGAAAGCTGTAAAATAAAAACCAGCTTACGAAGCCGCCCTGAAACATCGCATATGAAAAGGCGAACAGAATAAGCAGAAATAACACAATCAGCTTCCAGACATCTTTCATTGTATTTAACAGCTGTTTCATTTTACTTCGCTAACCTTTGTACAGGAACAGAAACCCTGGCAATGACCCGTTCTACTACTTCTTCAGCGGTAATGCCCTCAAATTTTGCCTCAGACCTTAAAATAATCCGGTGGACAAAAACAGCAGGCGCTAAATACTGAATATCATCCGGAAGAACATAATCCCGGCCATACATGAAAGCGTAAGCCTGGGCTGCTTTCATTAAAGCAATCGAACCGCGGGGGCTTGCCCCTAAATACACACTGCTATGGTTTCTGGTCTGATTGGCAATTTCCACAATATAGCGTTTAATCGTTTGATCGACATGCACTTCTTTAATTTCCTGCTGGAGTGAGCGCAATTCAGCCAAATCCATTACAGATTCCAGATCTTCTATCGGCGGGATCCGCTGCGCCCGATTCAGGACCTCCATCTCATCAGCGATATCAGGATAACCCATTTTCATTTTTAACAGGAATCGGTCCAGCTGGGCTTCCGGAAGCGGATAAGTTCCTTCATACTCGATCGGATTTTGCGTTGCCATAACGAAGAAGGGTTTCTCAAGGCGATGTGTCACTCCGTCGATGGTTACGCTGCTTTCTTCCATCCCTTCAAGGAGAGCGGATTGCGTCTTGGGAGAGGTTCTGTTGATTTCGTCTGCTAAAATAATATTGCCCATAAGGGGACCGGGCCTGAACTGAAATTCCATTTCCTTCGGATTATAAATGGATACACCTGTCACATCCGATGGCAGCAAATCAGGCGTGAACTGGATGCGTTTAAAAGCGGCTCCGACAGATTTAGCCAGTGCACGCACCATCATCGTTTTCCCGACACCCGGCACATCCTCGAGCAAAACATGGCCTTCTGCTAAAAGTGCCACTAAGCTTAATTCCGCGACATCCCGTTTGCCGATCATGACTTTTTCAATATTTCCTAATACCCTCTCAATTGCAGGGTGCATTTGATTTCTATCCATGTGAAATCTCTCCCCTTTATCTATATCTCGCATTCCATTAATTTACATTATCTTTAATTTAATTCTAACCTATTATATATTCGCTGTCGCGTTGGAAACTCCTGTGTTTTTCTTAGGGATGATTCTCTCTTATCCCTGGGTTTTTAATAAAAAAAAGACTGCTTCTCAGCAGCCAAAAACACATTACTTATATCGTTTTCCACTTTGATCTACATAGAAAGATTCAATGATGGTTCTTTCAAACGGCTTTCCATTTTCAGTCTGGCCTTTTACTTCTGTTGTCACATTGTATACACCTTCATGTGTAAAATCGCTTTCGATCATGAGGCCAGCCTTTTCTCCTTTGGCTTTTTGCTTCAGTTTTTTCCCTGAAGGATCAAACCCGAAGAGGATCCATTTTGTATTAAAGGTTTTATGGCTTTTCGCAGACTTGCCCAGAATTTTATCATTTAACGGGCTGTCCAGTGCAACAGTGTATAGATACGAAGCATTTGCCGGAGCCTTTAGCACCCAGTTTCCCGCTTTAGGATAATCTATTTCAAACTGATGAACCCATGCTCCTTTGAAAAACTCGGATTCTTCCTGATAAGCTTTTTTCGTTTTATATTCCTTTCCATCCGGACTGGTCAATTTTAAAGCGGACAAATTCTTTTCACTTAAAAAAGAAACGGTGATAGATTCTACATTTTCCTCCACGGAAAACTGTTCGCTTATTGCACTAACAGCTTTCCCGCCTTTTACAATAGAATGAGTGCCAGGCTGTCCGGCAGCGGATTCAGAGCTTGCTGGTGAGAAAACCGCAGCAGGCTGAGTGATAGTGGTATAGGGCCTAAAAACCGGAAATGTATGGGATCCTTCCCGGATGGTTGTATGATTCCAGCTTCCTTCCTGAACAACGGATGCTCCAGGCAAGCGGGAATTAACTGCCGTAACGACGCCATCGCTTTTTCCATACTGGCTCAGGTATAAGCCTCCCCAATAGGAAGCGCTGCCAAATGAACCCCATTTTGTGCCGCCAAGTGTATAATATCGATTTTTTGCAGCATTCTGATGGGAATCTGTAAGGCTTCGGAAGTATTGCATATTGCCTGTTTGCAGGGATTCGGTTGCTTCATTATTGTTGCCAAGGAGGGCAGCTAGCCACCAGGCCGCGCTGCTGTGAGCCAGATCTGCGAGCTGGGTGCCATGATGGGGTGAGGAGAGGGAGATGACATTTGATACATACGGGTGGGCACTGTAATGAACAAGCGCTGTCTGAATATCCACCCCGCCTTTGCTATAGCCGATAACTGCAAGCTTCTTTCCGCCGAAATGATGGTACATTTCTTGAATCTTTTCAGCCAGAATCGCACCATTCGTCCACATATCACGGTCATGATGAAGGTCAATGAATGCTGTTTCATACCCATTTGCCAAAGCCACTTCGTACATATCATTCCCTTCATGCCAGACAGCTGATGAATTATTATAGCCGTGCACAAACACAAGAGGTGATTTGGAAGGATCAATGCTTGAAGGTGTTTCTCCAGCATACCAATAACCCGGAGTTCCACTGTCATCACCGCCAAAACCGCCAGCCTTCACCATACCAGGGAAAATCAGCATCATAGAAAACATCACTCCTGCCATTTGTTTTATCAAGCTTTTCCCTCCTTAAGAGAGATCCGGACGGAAGCCCAGTCAGTTTGATTTTACAATTTTCAGAATATTTATTGAAGGGTCTTTCGATATAATTCCCACTCTTTTGGAAAAAAGCGGCCAAGTTATTGAAAAAAGCCACAGGAACAAGCCCCGTGGCTTTATAGCAGTTAATAGGATACACCTGTGCGGTTATGTGTTTTTTCAAACTCTGCTTTATTCGGATCAAAGTATTTTTCATTGAAAGCTGCCACGAATTTATCGTCTTTAATATATCCCGCTCCCCATGTAGGATCCATAGTGAGCCAGCTTCCATCCACTTTCACTTCCACCCATGCATGCTTCTGAGGCCAAAATCCGCCGAAAGCTGTCCCTTCGACAAAACGGGCTTCCATATTGCCGGCCCGCAGCAAGGCAATGGCAAGATACGAATAATCCTGACATACGCCCGTTTTGGAATCCAGTGTCTTCAGTGCACTATCATCCCAGCTGAAGTCATCTGTTTCCAGCTTTTTCACATCATATGAAACGGTTTTCGCCACATAATCATAGACGGCCTTCGCTTTTTCCCTTTCACTGCTTATGCCTTCTGTCAGTTCTTTCGCCAGTTCAGTAATTTGCAGTGCATCTGACTGAACGCCTCTTGAAGGCAGTAGGTCACGCTTATCCTCACCGGTAGATTCCACCTCAAATTTGGCAAATCCATAATAACGGAAATAATCACTGTTTTCTTCTTTAATTTCAGGAACACTTAACGTGACTTCATATGTGCCCGGGCCAAATCTTAAATAAAACGAATCATCAAAAGTGAAGTCTTCTACTGGGATAACATCCAGGGCTTCGTCCTCACCCTTTTTAGTGGTAATGTAAATATGATCGGTTTCAGGACCAAATTCTGCCTTCGGATCAATTTTTCCTTTTACAGAAAATACACCGTCAGATTCTTCCCCGCCATATTGAGGATATTCAAGCGCCACTCCCCGCTCCTCATACGTTTTAGAATATTCGATAGGGCTCATCGTCCTATCAGACTCGTTGTCTATTAAGATGGTTGTGGCCGTCTGATAGTAATTTTCCCTTTCCTTGTCAGGGACAAGCACCTCAAGCTCGTGAAGTCCTTTTCCATAGAATAAGGGCACTTCATAGGAAAACTTTCCGTCCTTAAGCGGTATGACATGCTTCCACATATCTGATTCCTTATTCAGCTTAAGCATGATCGTATCGCTGTCTGATAGGCTTCCTGCTTCCCCTTTTAAATTGAATACTTCATTGCCTTTTATATAGCTTGATTCAATATCCAAATCCAGTTCTGCCTCCTGGCCAAACGGAGTAAACGTCACATCCCGTTCCGCAGTTGGATTTACATTGTGGACAGTGAACGAGGCCAGATCATAATAGTAATTCTCACTATCCGTGCTTGGAAGCTGTACGGTTACCTTATACTCGCCTTCTCCATTAAATAAGCGGATACTCTGTTTGAACTTCCCTTCTTTGATGGGTGTGTAGTATTCAAGATCGTTCCCTGCCGGTCCATCCTCTGTGGAACGAACCTTGATCCAGGCATAGTCTGATTTTAGGTCAGAGTACTTCTCAACCTCTCCCTGCACAGCCACCTGGCCATTTGCAGCAAACTCCTTATATTCCGGATTCTTCAAAGCCCCTCCGACTTCCTCGCTGTAAGAAGTCAGCTCCAGAGGTTCAAGCTCGAGTTCCTTGTTTTTCTCTTTAACCAGTTTTTCATATTTGTCTTCTTCCTTTTTCTCTGCTTTGGCCTCTGAACTGCTTTCTGAGCTGCAGGCTGAGAGGAAGAGGAAACTGGTTAATACTATCATTAATAGGGTGATGGGGGTTTTCCTTGGCATGGTGTCCTCCTTTTTTAAACTTTCTTAACTTTAATACGTGCGTAATGCTTTTTCAGTTTCAGAGATTACGAATCTCAAAACAAAAGCTCTTTATAGGGTTAGACCTTTAAAGAGCTTCTCTGTAGTACTGTTTTAAAAAAATTCAATATCGATAGATATAAAAGTATTTCTATTAATTTTACTCAATCCTATGTTCCTGCCTAACATAGTTATCTTCTTCCCTTAACTTATCCAGATCGATTTTCCGATCCCATACTTTCCTGGCATTGTCAGTCATATAAGGAAAAATGTATTGATCAACAATTACCTGAAAATCACCATCATCCAAGAGATTATAGGTGCGAATCTTTATTTTTTTATCATCGAAGGTTTCAATAACAATATCGTTTATAAGATTTATTGGATTTCTTATCAAATCAATATTTCGGATGTTCTTTATTAAAACAAGGCATTTTGGGGCAATAACTGTTCCGTTCTCTCTGGGAACAATTTTTAGTAAAACCTTTCCTGGGACTAATCCAGGCAGACTCCAAAGAGTCAAATGAAGATAGAAGGGAGTTAAAACAATTCCTCCACCAAGATAGAGGAAAGAATATTTAGAATTAAATTTCAATCCATGAATGATTAAGAAGATACATGCAAGCAAAAATCCAACTGTAGCCAAAAACATCCATACATACATGAACTTAGAGCCTTTTATGATTACCTTGTCGCCTTTTTTCTGAATCATTGACAATTAATACTCCCCCTTTGAATCAGACAGAGAGAAGCTAAAGAAGAAGAGATCGATTCAAACATATAACTTACCTAAATGCCTTATTAAGCAGAGGTTCTAAGCGCTCATAATTAGCCTGTTGCCGAAAAATAAAAGGAGTCACTTTTTACTCCCCCCTTGAGAAAGACCTCACATATGAGAGAACTTGTGAGAACGATTCAATTTAGCTTAATCAATTTTAGGCTCTTTTCTCTCGTATCTTGCCACTTTACGAAGACGTTCAAGATCTACCTTTCGATCCCAAACCTTTTTTGCATCTTCAGTCATATATGGATAAATGTATTGATCTACAATCATTTCATAATCTAAGTCCCCAAGAAGATTATACGTTCTAATTTTAATCTTTTTATCATTGAATGTTTCAATAACAATATCATTGATTAAATTTAAAGGATTTCTGACTAAATTGATATTACAAATATTACTTATAGATACCGTATCTTTTTTAGCATTAACTGTTCCCTTTTCTCCCGGGAGTATTTTAAACAAAATCTTTCCTGGCATTAATCCAGGCAGGCTCCAAATAGTCAAATAAAGATAGAAGGGAGTTAATACGATTCCTCCGCCAAGATAGAGAAAAGAATATTTAGAATTGAATTTCAATCCATGAATGATTAAGAAGATACATGCAAGCAAAAATCCAACGGTAGCCAAAAACATCCAAACATACATGAACTTAGAGCCTTTTATGATTACCTTGTCGCCTTTTTTCTGAATCATTGACAAACAATACTCACTCCTTTGAACCAAGCAAAGATACTAAAGGAGATAGATTTCACACATAAAACCATTATTCAGCCTTTGGTTCTTGCCTCTCATAATTAGCTTGCTGCCGAAGATTCTCCAGGTTTATTTTTCGATCCCAAACTTTTTTTGCATTCTCAGTCATATAAGGGTATATATATTGGTCAACAATTATCTGATAGCGAAAATCACCAATAAGGTTATACGTGCGAATTTTTATTTTTTTATCATTGAATGTTTCAATAACAATATCATTAATTAAATTTAATGGATTTCTCACAAGATCAATGTTTCGTATATTCTTAATTGGAACAATGCCTTTTTTTGATTTAATCAAACCATTCTCTCCGGTTATAATTGACAGCAAGGCTTTACCAGGGACTAAGCCTGGTAAATTCCAAAGTGTGATGTAGAGATAAAAAGGAGTGAAAATTATTCCTCCGCCAAGATAGAATAAAGAATATTTAGAGTCAAACTTTAATCCGTGAACAATTAGAAAGATACAGGCTATTAAAAAGCCTACAGTAGCAAGAGACACCAAAATATACATGATGTTTGAACCCTTTACGATAATTTCATCATTTTTTTTCTGAACAAGTGACAAGGGCTGTCCCTCCTTTACATCGAGAGAATTCGATCTTTTAATAACAGATTTTTAATAGCTGTTTCATTTGCCTTTTGGATATTAAGATCAAGGTTTTGATCTCTTGTTATATACCAAAAACCTTCTTTTCCAGGAATAACAAAATGAATGTCTATGAGGTCAGGATTATTATTGGAGTCATATTTCAAACTCAGCAGGCTATCCATTTTTCCGCTTCTCTTAGAGATATCCTCAATAAACTCATTAGTATTATGACTCTGCAGTCTATTACTCCATTTAGATATAAGAGATTCTTGAGCAGAATCAGACTGACTTACATCATTTAAAAATTCTTCAAAATCATCATTTTTCAATTTGAATAATACTTCGCTTTGCATTAACAGCGTATTGAAATTGAAAAATTCACTTATAATTGGAAGAATCTCTTCTTCATTAAGCTTTGTAATGGAATGTACCTGGTGATCATGCAGTAATCTATGAAAATATATTTCGTCATCTATAAAATGAAACGAGATACTATCTTCTCCCTCAAGATCTAAATTAAATTTGGAGGCTTTTACTGTTTTTTCTGCAGAACTTAATATTTGAATAAAAGAAGTAAATTCTTCTTTTAACTTATATTGCTTATTAACTTCCTTTGCCATATTTTTAGCCAGCAAAGAACGAGACGCAAACTCAAGCATCAATTTTAATTCAGAATCCTCCAATGCCGGAAAATACGTTTCTTTCAAAGAAATTCCTTGCTCATACAAACCTTCACTATAAAAGGAAAATATCAATTCTTCTATGCTTAGTTGAATCGTTTTCATATTGCCTCCTTAAAAAAATGATAATTTTTTGCCGAGGAAACCTTTTGCACCTTCTATTAAAGAGTCAGCTGTCTCCTTTGCCTTTGAAAGCCCTTTTCCAATTTCCTTTACCTTTCCAATTGGATCAGCGATCGTTTCTTTAATCTGTTTATTGACCATGTCAATTCCTTTGTTAGCTACATCTAATGCCTTCCCAGCTTTCTCAAAACCATCCTTAAATAGCTCAACACCATGGTGGATAGGCTCTTTTAATAGGATAGCACCTTTTTCAGCAATTCCAGCAGTTAATTTAGCAGCCTGCTCTCCAACAAGGCCACCTACGAAAGAACCTGCAGCAGCTCCTATAACTGTACCGACTGGGCCAACAACACTTCCTAAAGCACCACCAACTACTGCACCTGCAATTGCCCCGCCAGAAATTGCTACGGTATTGTTAACCGCATTTCCAACCGCCTTTGCATTTTCTCGTTTTAATACATCTGGGTTATTTCCATACTTACCGTAATTCTCGGAGATTTTCAGCCCCATACCCCCTGCTTCCATTATTCCTGTTAATGCTACTGTGCTAACAACATTCGCTTTTGCAAATTTCGCACCTGTTTTAACAAAGGATTTAAACTTGGCTGAATCTGCTGCGCCAACCTCTAGAGCACCATATAACGCCTTAGAGCTATTTGTAAAATCTACAACATCATCCGGAAGGTATTTCGAAATTTTTTTATGAACTAAATCCGCAAGTGGCGCATTTCTATACTTACTTCTTAAATAAAATGGATTCAAGAATGCCCTTGCCATTGTTCCTAACTTTTTACTTTCGTCAATTTTATCTGTTACCTGCTGAAGTGCCGCCATATGTTTATACGAGAAAACTCCCTCAGCATTCTTTATAAACTGAGTAAACCCCAACCCATAAAAAGCAAGCTGTTTTGTCATAAGTGCTCCAAGAGCTGTTACGGCACCATATTTCTCATACAACTTATACAACTTACCTACAAGATTATCAGCATCCGCAAATTTATTTGCAACCATCCGCAGGTCAATTTCCATTTCACTAAGCTGTCCGGTAAGCTGATTACCAGTACCCCAAGGGTCTCCTACATGATAAAAGCAATGCCTGTATTCCGCCGGAGCACTGTTAATCAATTCTGCAAGCTCCATATGGAGATTTCTGTATTCATCTTCAATTCTGGACAAACGAGAAACCATGTCATTTGCCAGGTCTTCCAGGCGATCTGGATTTACAGAGATTTCATTTCCCACTTCAATACCTCTCTTCTTTTAGATTTCTATTGTCAATTTAAATTAAATTTATAATCTGATAGCCTACTATTAAAACTTGTATGGGCAATATAAAAAGATCTCCGCATCCCGGTGCATAATCTCCATCATATCTTTTATTCTTGTCATACGAACCTTTTTTCTTCTCTTCATTATTAGACATAAAAACCCATCCAATCTTTATATTCTTCAATTATTATTTTTCCTTAAGCCTGGCTAATCTCTCTAATTCTCTTTGTCTTTCAATTTCTTCTCTGACTCTATCAACTTCATTCGCAGCGCTTTCCAGTTCTCGGCTGATGTTATAAAGGTTATCAGAGTGCCTTTGGAAGAGGACGCCTGCTTCTTCCAATGCGGAATCAAATTTGTCCCGGGCTTTGCCCTTCCATTCATCTGCATGGTTTTGGACACTTTGCTTTAGTTTGAATTCCTCTGTTTTGATATCATCTGAAGCTGTCTGAAATACCCTTGCCAGGGCTCTTACGTGTGATGAGTTCATTTTGACACCTCATTTTTAAAGTTATTCTATCCAATAATTTTAAAGTCTCGTCATCTGGCTATTTGGCCAGACATTTTCATTTTTTTCATCCCTAATTCTTTATTCTATTTTTTAGAAGCCAGTTATTTGAGGGGAGTTAGTTGAAGTATTTGGTTGCAGTATTTATGTACATGCCTCCATACCGGAGACATGTACGGGAATTTTTTAATTGTCAGCCTGCTTCGCCATCCTCGGTATGAGGAATCCCATAATTACACCTATGGCAATGACAAGCAGAATAATATAAAGAATCATTAATTTGTTATCTTGTTCTGCGGGAGTTTGATCCTCCGCCTTCAAAAAGCTTTCCTGTTTAGAATCGGAAAAAAGCTGAAGCTGTTCTGCTTTTGAAGTGATGGTATTATTAGTGGTTTCACCGCCATCAAAAAGCTGCTCCTTCACTTCCTTTAAAGGATCCAGGTTCTTTTTTGCAAAAGTAAGATCCTTCTGTTCTTCGGGGATCTGCTTCTTATTTTCATAAAGCGATTTTTCATGCAAGTAATCGGTGTTCTCTTTGAATTCCTTTTTTTCATAGGTATTCGGAGTTAAGTTATTAAAGTCAGGGGTGGCCCCGGCGGATTGGCCAGCTATCAGCCAAAATGCCGGGATCAACGCCAGGACTTTAAGGTATTTATTAAGCTTCATAAGCCTGGTCCTCATCCCTCTTTGTACGCAGGTCTTTTATCGACCGGATTGCAAATGGAATGATGGCTAGGAAGGCAATGATGCCAAGCAGTATGAGAATGGCCGGAATAAATAAGGATTGCGAATCATACTGGATGGACATATATACCTTGGACATTGGGTCTTCATAGTTAATATTCGGTGCTGTAAGAGCCAGGAACGGACTGATGAAGAAAGCAATGAGACCAACGCTCAAAATCCATCCTGCCAGATTGCCGATCTTGAACCCTGCCAGCACAATGGCTGAGGCTGCAGTCAGCAGCAATATGGTGAAAATCGTCCACTCAATAGCCCGATCCTGTTCCATTGAGTAAATATTAAGGCCAAATATGCTGATAATCAGACCAACAATAAGATTCAGCAGCACAAACATGGAAGCATGGACAAGCATCGGCGCATTTTTGAAATAATGGCTGAAGTATCCGATCATTAAGCTGCTGAGCAGGACAATGGCCAATACGACAACCGGCGGCAGCTTGCTTTCCTCTTTCTTTGCAGCTGTTTCTCCGCTGATTTGAAGCGGATTGGATAATTGCTCGTATACCGGGCCATTCTTTTGGCCATTCACATAGGTGTTTCCAAGAAGATTGTAAATATCATCCCGGAACATCTGAGTCGTCTCTACATTCGAGCCCCACTTGGAATTCAGTGTATCTGCATCCTGCTGGACACTTTGCACCTTTTGCTCAAGCTCGTTCGTATAGGACACGATATTGCTCTGGTTTTCTCCGATGGACCCGACAAGATCATTAATCATCAGCATTCTTTGGCTGATTCCTTCCTGTTTGACCATGACGGAAGTTCCGTCAATGCTATCGACAGGAACTGGTGTATTCGTTGAGGATGTTTGAATTTGCTCCCTAACCGAATTTGCATTTTCTTGGAGAGCAGATAAATCTGTCTCTATGGCTGCTTGCTGTTCTTCTATTTTCTTATTGTATTCTGTGAAGAATGCCGTAAACTGGCCTTCCAGGTCTGTCAGCTTTTGCTGAGATGTTGGCATTGCTGTGTTTAGGTTATCCCATACTTTTTGTTCTTCCTCGTTCACAGCTACAATAGAGTTTAATTTCTGTACAAGCTTTTCCACCTTTTCAGGATTTTGGCTGTACGAATTTTTTATTAGATCTTCATACTGAATAAGTGAGGCATAATACTCCATCATTTTTACAGGTTTAGTATTCGTAATTTCATTATTAAAAGCAGCTAAGTTAAAACCGAGTTCTATGATTTGCTGTTCTTTCTCCTCTATAAGGTTAATCATAGAAGAGAAACTCATTGAAGCCCCAAGTTGATCTAAGAGGCTATTCTTTTCTTCCTCTAAACTTTTGTAAGCTGCATCCAGGCTGGTGAGATCTTCAATTAATTTGGCATTTACTTTCTGAAGTTCCTCAACTATTTTTTGCAGCGGGTTTTCTCCAGAATCCTTCGCTGACAATTTTTGCTCAACTGCTATTAGGCGCTGGGATAAAGCAGGTAAGACAGTCAAAGCAGAAACAACTTGTTCCGGCTTGGTACCTTCTATCGTCTCTAAAGATGTTTTCAAATTTGTAATCTCTTTTTCAACGCTTAAAATTTCATTTCTTTCCTCTTCCATACCAGGTAAAGATGGAGCTTCTAAACTGGCCGCTGTTATAGAATTAGGGTTGGCTCCCCCAGGATTTTTGTTAGATGCTGTTCCTGATCCTGCACCTGGATTTCCCGGTTGTTGTCCATTGGATAGCTCGCCTTTCAATAAGCCGATATTTTCAGCTGCTTTATTGAATGAAGCTGCTTCTTGTTCTTGAAAATATGTTTTTAAGGCATTCATTTGTCGATCTACCTGATCGTTACGGATAGCCGATAAATCACCAAACACTTCACTATTCTCTTCAAGCTGCTTCTCAACACTAATAATCCCGCCAGCCAATACCTGATTCCCCTTATTCAATACACTAAGGGCCTCAGAATAAGTTGGCTGCTGTTTTCCCGCAACAGCTTGAATATCGACTACATTTTCATCCTGCATTTTTTGAAGGATATTCTGCTGATTATCCTGGTATTCTTTGTACTGATCTACAAACTGTACAAACGAGCCAAGGTTCTCTTCAAATTGGCTGAGGTTGTTTTCACCCTCGGATGTGCTTTCCGCAGTAGTCTTCACTGTCGACTGAATGCTCTCCAGCATATTGCGCTGCTGTTCAATTTCCGCTGCCAGGTTCTTTGAGCTGGGCTTATAGAAAGCGAGCATTGCATTCTGGAAGTCTATTTCTTTTTGTAGAATGGTATCGAATTGGGATTTCACATTTTCAAGGTCCTGTGAAACATAGGTCCAGTACAATGTTGAAATCTTTCCATTTACACGGTTGGTGGCCGTCTGGATTTCACGCAGAACCTTTTCCCGGTTCAGTGAGTTCAGCTGGTTCTGTACCGTATATTCAAAATTTGCTTTTTCAGGCTGCTGGCTTTCATAGGACATGATGTTATTTGAAAAGTTGGAAGGAATATAAACGACTGCGTCATACTTGGTATTTTTCAACCCATTCTCTGCAGCACTTCTGCCGATGACGGTCCACTCATACTGTGAGCCGTCCTGGAGAATCGATGTAATTTCCTCTCCAAAATCAAGTGACTTCTCTTCCTTGTCAGCGCCTGTATCTTCATTAACAACAGCTATGGTTCTTGTGGCATTCTCCCTGACTAGCAGAGGATTATCGCCGATTGAGCCAAAAAAGATGGCTGGCGCGGCGATAATCAGAAGCATCACCAAAACCATTTTCACGATGTATTTTGTTTTGGCTGTCATGCTAAGACCTTCCTTTCCGTGGCACATAAAGGAATTTGAATTTTTAATTCCTTTCCGTTTATAACGTAATAACCATATCCCGGCTGGATCTCTGCCTCTTTCCGGTCGTATGGAAGGGTAAACAGCGTCTGCTCCGATTTTTTCATCAGAACGATCGCCTGGCGGATCTGTTTGATTTCTGCTGTTAAAGAATCGTATCCTTTTGTCAGTTCATTATTGCTGCCTGTAACGATGACACTAAAGCCGAGATGGCTGCCGTTTTTCATCAGCCTTGCCATTCTTTCCTGCAGGCTGTTATCCAATGTCTGCGCAAAACGGGAGTATCCATCCACAGCCAGTACGATTGGCGAAAACTCTAAATCTGTCTTGCCATGCTGGATTGCATTAAGATACTCTTTTTCTCTGAGGGATAACTGTTCTTCCACCTGTGCAGCCCAATCGCTGATTTGTTCCTTTGTTTCGATATAAACCGACTTTTCTTCGCTGGCATAGGATGATAATCCTCTGTCAAAGGAATCGAAAATACCGACGGACTCTGCACCCTGACCAAGCATGTGATTGATCATGAGCTTAAGAACATTTGTCTTTCCTTTTTGGGCCTGCCCCAGGATGATGCAATGTTTCGTTTTATTGAAGTTCGCATAAACAGGTTTTACAGATTCCTCATCAAGGCCAACAGGCACAAGTCCTGGCTGAACTGCTCCAGTAGTGTAGCGGGTAAAGTTAATTGTATTAAGCTCTGCCGGAAGCATCGGCACCTCTTCAGGCTGCCTGCAGTCCTTGTATTTCTCTTTCAGTTCCTGGATGTCAGCCCGGATGGCTTCTATAATCTCAAAATCATCCTTGCCATCTGCCGGCAAGAATACCTGTGAGAAATACGCCTCTTCCATTTTTATAATGGCTCTTCCCGGTATAGGCTCAGGTGCGAACGGAACTCTTCCCAGTACGGAGTATGCCTCGCTGCTGTCCATCAAATAATGGACGACCTTCGTTTTGAGATTGTTCATAAGCGACTGTCGGATCGAATTGATCCGCGTCGCAGCGAAAATCATATAAATGCCGAGTGACTGTCCGTCCCTGGCAATCTGATTAATTTGCGTTTCAAGCTCCTGCATTTCTTCTTTTACTAAATCAAAGTTATCAAATGTGATATATACAAGCGGCAATTTCTCGCTGCTCATCGAATTGTACATCTTAATTCCGCTGACTTCCTGCTGCTGAAACAATAGCTTCCTGCGGGCAATTTCATCCTTGATCAGATTCATGAACTTTTCAATTTTACGTTCTTCATCCATCAAGAAGAAGTCGGCCGTATGCGGCAGCTGTCTTAGCGGAAGAAGTGAGCCATTTCCAAAATCGAAAATATAATAATGAGCTTCTTCAGGAGTTCGCTTTTCGGCAATGCTAAGAAGAATTGTCATAATCGTATGGGATTTTCCATAACCGGAGGAGCCAAATACCCCCACATTACCATCCTCTATGATTTGATAGGTCAATGGATACTGGCTCTGCTTCTCAGGCTCATCCACCATGCCTAAATGAATCTCATGATTCTCTTTAGCGCGTTGGAGCTTCCTGCTTAAACGCCCTTCAAGAGGCGGAAGCCACGGACTTCTAAGCTTTTTAATGCCCATCAAAGACTGTGTTGCTTCAATTTCCTCCACCACTGCTTCAATTTCTGTTTTTCCGCCTTTTTTCTTTCCTTGGCGTGAATTAACATCCGATAATGGCACAAGGCCCAAGTCGGTTACGATTGCAATTTCATCCTCTGTCTCTGAGGAGTCATCCAAATATGGCGCTCCGCTCCATGCAGATTGGAAGAGTTCATAGACTTCATTATTGCCGACTTGCAGGTAGCCGCGTCCGGTTACGGTAATAGCTGCTGCATCTCCGTTTTTGATGATCTCTCGGCTGTCATCTGTGTCCTGAACCTTTAAAGCCACCCGGAACCGGGCATTGCTCCAGATCTGTTCATCAATGACACCGCCTGGCTTTTGGGTTGCCAGAATTAAATGCACTCCCAGGCTTCGCCCAATTCGTGCAGCACTGACAAGCTCCCTGATAAATTCTGGCTCTTCGCTTTTCAGCTCCGCAAACTCGTCAGAAATTAAGAATAAATGCGGCAGCGGTTCCTTTGCCATCTTGCTTTTATAAAGGTCTGTGTAATCATTGATGTGATTCACCTGGTATTGATCAAAAAGCCTCTGCCGTCTTTTCAATTCACTTTTGATTGAGGCAAGCGCTCTTGAACTGAAGTTTTTGCTTCCCTCAATATTCGTAATTGTTCCAAGCAGATGCGGCATGCTCTTAAACGGCTGGGCCATTCCCCCACCTTTGTAGTCAATCAGCAGGAATGCGACCTCATGGGGATGGAAGTGAACAGCAAGTGAAAGAATATAGGTCTGCAGGAATTCACTCTTACCCGATCCCGTTGTCCCAGCCAGCAGTCCGTGCGGACCATGCGCCTTTTCATGAAGATTCAAAAGTGACAGATCTTCCTTTCCTTTTAATCCAATTGGTACCGCCAATGATCTGGAAGACTCTTTTGTAAGCCAATTCTGCTTGATTGGAAGCTTTCCCACTTCCTTTACTTTCATCATTTCCAGGAACGAAACACTATTTGGAATGGAATTGGTCATTCCAACCTGATGATCAAGCGTTCTTAACAGACGGGAAAATTCCTCATTCCCCTTCTTCTGATGAGCATCAAGCCTAAATGGGATGCTCACGGCCTTTTTGTCCTGAATCAGAATGTCTCCTTCTTCCTGATTGACATATCTGACAAGTGTTTGAATATTATCATGCAGGCTTTCTTTTGAATCAGCTGCAAAAATAACGGAGATCCCCATGTTGGAGTGGCCGCCCTCCAAATATTCCAGAATCACATGATCTGCAATCAGCGGCTGATTGGCAATGATAAACACCAGATGCGGAGAATACACCTGCTTTTCCTTATTTTCATCCAAATCCCTTTCTCGAAGGATTTCATAAATGGATGATAAAAGCTGATCCCTCGTTTGTTCGTTATATATCAGCCCTTTTGCGTGTGCATGCGGCATCTGGAAATGCGGAAGCCATTTCAGCCATTCCCATTTCTTATATTCCTTTTCATTAAAAATAAATACAAACCGCACATCATGGTAGCTGTGGAAAAATGCCAGCTGCCCAATGATCTGGTGCATCTCATTTTTAACAACGGATTCCTTCCCGATTAGCCCGATTGGCCCCTTAGCAAGGTCAGCCACCACAGGCACATTTCTAACTTCTTTATAAACTTTTTCCATCTGCTGTGACTGTTCAAGCAGGTCATCAATTTCACGGTTAGCCATATCCCCAGAGCTGACCTTAACTTCATAGCTCGCAGGCACATTACCGGTTCCAAGCCTAAACTGCAGAAAATCAAAACTCTCAAGATGCCTCTCCCAAATCCGGTCGGATATATGGCTTGTGAAATACTTCATTTTCTCAAAAGAAGGAAAGTGGAAATCCAGAACATGCTTCTGCTGGTCAGACAGTGCCTGCAGCTCTTTCCGCTTCTCTTCAAGGTAGGCAGTATACACTCGATGTCTGCGCTCTTTCCGCTTCTTTTGATTGCTTTTGTCCTTAAAGTACTGGACAGTAGATGTGACTAAAGTGGTCATGAACATGACCATTGAAATGATAATAAAAATTCCTCTTGGCTGAATCAGAGCCACGATGCCCATCACGATAAGCATAATCAGCGGCGGCATAATGATCATCCATAACCCCCGATTGGAATCATCAGGCTCCTGTGACGGAAAGGATAAAGAAACTTTTTCATCCGGCATCTCATAAATCATTCTCGGCGTTCTGCGATAGAGCGGATATTTCTTTGCCATCTCTGATTGCGGCCTGATGGTAATCGGAAGCTTAGATTCATAGCCTTCAATGCTGTCAATCTGGAAAAGATCTTCTTCCAGTATTCGAATAGACATAAATGGGAAGAACAGCACATCTCCGATTTCAAGAAAAATTTTCTTTTCGGCTCTTTTTCCGTTTACATAAAGCTGGCCTGACTGTTTTTCTGCCATCCAGCCGTTATCTGTTTTTATCAGTTCAAAGGAATGACCGGCATCCATAAATATGCCGTCCTTTTTATAAATTGCTGCACCTGGATTCTCAGAGGAAAACTCTATCTCCTTTTGATAGCCAGAGTAGTAGGTCTGGCTATTCATATTTTCAGAAGTTACGAGTATCGTCAGGGTCTTCCCATCATCATTTAGCTGGAAGGGTTCCCCGTCATTTAGCTTTCCGAGAACTGACTCATTTTGCCTCACTTCATAGAAGCTGTCGTGCCTTTCTATTGACACAGCCCCTTTTGTGAAAGGGAAATCCCTTATTGTCACCAGCTGTTCAAGCTCTGGGCCAATGGTGATTCTGCCGCTTCTTTCAAATGGCATAGACAGCTGCTGGCAGTAATCGCTGTAAAACAACCATAACTGTTCCATCTCTCCACCTCCTGTCTATCTTAATTTGGTTTTGTGTTTGCTGACTCTTCCTTCTTATCGGCTGGCTTTTCAGCAGATGATTCAGCAGCCTTTGAATCTGCAGGCTTTTGCTCGTCGGCGGCCTTCTGTTCAGACTCTTCTTTTACAGCCTGTTCACTGGCCTCATTGTTCTCCTGCTCTTCCTGCAGCCTTTGTTCCTCTTCCTCCTGAGCTTTCTGTTCCTCTATATATTCATCAATTTCAGCTTGGATTTCGTCGATTTTCTGCTGTTTTTCATCGGATTCAAGGCTATCATCTGCTTTGACAACTTCCCGGTATTTAAGCAATGCAAATAGAATTAAGTCTCTATCCTCAAGATCCCGTGAGATATCGAGAGCTTCCTTAGCATCTCCCCTTCCAATATGAATCCAGTAATGATAGTAAAGAGGATCCGTCTGCAGGGTAATGGTATTTTGAACATTCTCTTTTTGGTCTTCTGTCAATGCTTCATTTATTATGTAAGACTGGGCAAGTTCGTACTGCACGACTCTTGGCATCTGATCAATATCATAATTGGATAACTCAGAAACGACTTCACTATATTGGCTTTTCAAGAAGTGTTCCTGGCTATTAATAAATGCTGCCTGTTTAGGCTGTGTAAAGATAAGGGAATATAGACTGAAAGCAAGAAAAGGCAATAAAGCAATCAGCAGACCCCAAGCAGAATACCTTGTGGCTTTCCATTTTTTCTGCGGAACTTTAACATATTCCTTATCTTTCTTTTCAAGCACTTCAATATTTGTCCGGATGACTTCTGACAATTCATTTTCATCCTTGGCTTTGATCACACTTGCAGCTGCAGGCGACAGTTCAATGGTTTCATGGAGTCTAAGGTAATCCCGAAAGGAATGCTTTCCATCTACAGCAGCTGCAATGGTCGCTTTTAATTCCATCCAGAGTTTTTCCTGATTGGCTTCATAAGGCGGAAGGCTTTCTTTCACCCCATAATGAAGCAAATGCGGCGACAGGCTTTCATCAGCCACTATATTTTCCGGACAAACAATAAGATGCAGTCTGGAATATGGATGACTTTTCACAAGCTTGAGGAGCTGTGAAGAGAAGATCCATCTGCTTCTTTGGTCTTTCTTTTTTAATTTGGAAAAGGTTAAATAGTTTGAGGGAATTTGCAGGACGAGGCGCAGTTCATCCTCTGTTAAATGGACATCCCTTTTTATAGCTGAATCCATTGCTTTAAGCAATTCCAATTCCGCAGCAGCATCAGCTTTTATTTTCTCTCTTTGAAAAAGAATGGTAAGGGATTGATGATCTGTTTCGACAACCGCTTCAAGCTGCTCTTCAAGGTAGGTTTGACTCTTTTCTGACATTTTTTAATGCTCCTTTATAAAATTTCGAAACGGTCCCCAGTGGTAATCCCCTTTTCTGCCAGCTTATCGTTTCCTGACAGAATCATTTGCTTGTTAGGAATTCTGACCCAATAGCCTTCCCGGGGCGGCTGAGAAATCGACTTAGCTTGCCAAACAATATCAACTACTTTTTTAACAGAGTGATAGTTAGATAGACGGAGATCAAAAGGTTCAACTTCATAATTTTTCAGATCGATTGTTAATTCTATGTACATATTAAACACCCCATAAAAAAAGAGCGCTTTTCATCTGATGAATGTAGCGCTCCTTCTCCACTTATTGATTCAGATGAAATTAACCGCGGATTTGGCCAGCAATCTGGTTATCAGCATCTTCAAGAGCTCTTGCAGTATTATTAAGCTGAACAGAGATATCCTCTAATAATTGCTGCATTTGAACAAATGAAGGTCTTAAAGATTGGTATTGTTCAGCAAACGCTCTGCTTGCTTCCCCTTCCCATGCACCTTCCAGTTCACGAATCATGTTATCCAAACGGACAATCTGATCCCCAACCTGGCTGCTTTCTCCATTATAACGGTTAGACATGCCTACTAATTCTGCTGGTGTAACGCGAATAACTCCTGACATTCAAATCTCTCCTTTTCAATAGGTTACTATTATTGTAAAAATACACAATTAAAAGGTCAATTACTTACTTGCAAAAAATAACAAAACAGTTATTTATACCCACTAATACCCAATTTCGAGATACTTAAACCTTAATTGGTATTTTTTTCATAGGTATTTTCTATTTTTTTGCTATTCACTCATTTTAAAATTTATATTTTCTACCTTTTTATTACTATCATGGCAGTCAAAACTCGTCAAATCGCTTATATAGCCTTGTCGAATTATGTCTGTGGTTTTATTCCTATTAATCTATAAACCCCTAATTGTATTTTATAGGTAAAATTACCCTATTATTTATATTTTAATTTAACTTTGTTGAGCCCATCTTTTTCCTAAAATCACCCTTCTGGCTTTTATAGTTCTTTTGAATCATTTTCCAGAAAAAATTTCCGGGTTCTTCAAGCAAAAAAAGATACAGCTGAATCGCTGTATCTCTTAACAACCTATTTATTCCCCAACCACCTTAGCATCCTTCAGCATTTCATCCGTCAAAGCAACTCCCTGCTCCTCAGCTGCTTTTTTGTTAATCACCAGCTCAAGACTTTCAGGGTAGCCGACAGGAATCTCACCAGGCTTTTTGCCTTCAAGGATATCAACGGCCATTTGGCCAGTAGAGTATCCAAGATCATGATATTCAAAACCATAGGAAGCAAATCCGCCCCGTTTAACGGAATCGCTTTCTCCAACAAATGCTGGAATGTCTTTCTCATTGGCTACGTTCAGCACAGATTCAAGGGCAGATACAACCGTATTGTCCTTAGGGATGTAGAACACATCAGCACGGCCTACTAAGGATTCTGCAGCCTGCTTAACCTCGGAGCTTGTTGAAATAGTCGTTTCAACCGCTTCAAGTCCTGCTGCCTCGATGGCTTCTTTCGCATGCTTAACATTAACTACTGAGTTTGGCTCCCCGTCATTGTAGATGATGCCGACCTTCTTGGCTTCCGGTACAAATGTTTTAATGGAGTCAATCGTTTTTTTGATGGCATCCGGATGTGTATCAGATGTACCCGTTGCATTCCCGCCTGGTTTTTCCATGCTTTCCACAAGCTCAGCACCAACAGGATCAGTGATGGCTGTAAAAAGGATTGGAATATCCTTCGTGGATTGCACAACTGATTGTGCACTGGCAGTCGCGATAGCAAGAATCAAATCATTCTTGTCCGCGACTAGGTTCTGGGCAATGGACATATTATTGTTCATATCCCCCTGGGCGTTCTGGAAGTCGATTTTAAGATTTTTTCCTTCTTCATAACCAGCATCTTTCAAGGCGGCTATAAATCCCTCTCTCGCAGAATCTAATGATGGATGCTCAACAATTTGCGTGATCCCGATTTTTACGGTTTTCTTTTCTGGCGCTTCCCCGCTGGTTTCCTCATTTCCTGAGCCGCAGGCAGCCAGCATTAATAAAGCGCTGCTTGCTAGGACGGCTAACATCTTCTTCATCAAAAATTCCCCCCGACAATCTTTGTGTGTAGTTTTTAAATTTTTATAATATTTTGATATTAACATGTTTAATAAGTATGTAACAATAGCTAATCCACTTTTTGTTAGATAAATTGATATTAATACAAAAATGAAGCTGATTCCGTAATGGAACCAGCTTCTAATTTCAATTAACGAATTGGCACCCTGTTAGGGATTTCATTATATTCTTCCGGATTCAAATCATACACACTGCCATCCGCTACGCCATTGATAATCCCCATGACACCTGTTTCTACTGTCTTAACCAGCTGACCTTTCATCTTTTGTCCATAGTTATGTGTCTGCCCTTTTACCTCAAATAGGACAACCCCGCTTCCGTTCAGGGCAAAGGAGCCCAAGGCAGTTCCAGGCAAGTCTAAGTCCTGGTCATATAAAGAAATATTGGTAAACACTGAATTTCCTTTTTCCTGAAGTGCATCATAAAGGGCAACGTTTAACTGGCGTGAGAAATCAAAGCGATAATTCTCCGCATATTGGCTATACTTTGCTCCCTCCGCAGAACTTGGATTCGGAACAAAGTCTGCTGAAATGGACATTGTTACATCTTCATCTGTTCCTTCAATCTTATAAAAATTTTGGTGATGAAGATCTAAAAAGACTTCAACATTACCAAATTCCTCTTGAAGACTCTTATAAACATCCCGGACTGTTTGCGATTCAGGCGTAATATACCAGCCTGGAGTGCTTGAATTGCCAGGGAAGTCCTCCACCTTCGGAACATAGTTTAAGTCAGGGTTAAAGTCACGGTTTACATCGAATCCCGGCGCTGCAGAATAGTCGTCCCCCTGAAGGGTGCGTGTGTAATAATTCCAGGTGGGCTGTGCATTATGTAATTGAGGAAACTGTTCCTGAACCTCTTCCCAGGTCATTACATTGCCGCGCCTGTCCAATTCGGAACCATCGGCATTCATCATCGGGATTGCGACAATCGTTAATTCTTCTCTAATCCTTTTCGCATCTGCTGATTGACTTGAACCTAAATATTGAAGAATATTCAGCAGCGCGACAGTGCCGGTCTTTTCATTGCCATGAATTTCGCTCTGCACCAGTACCACTTTATCTCCATGGCCCACTCGTGCTGTAAAGATATCTCTCCCCTGATTTGTTTTTCCCGCTGATTCAACCTGAACCTGGCCGTTTGATGACTTTTCTATTTGACTTAGCTTTTCCTTCATTTCTGCATAATCAATAAAACCATTAATTGAGACATTTTCTTCTGTCACTGGCTTTGCGCCTTCAGCAAAGCCGACTTGGGGTACGAGAATCGAAGCTGCCAGTGCCGCTGAACTAAGTACTTTCCATAGTGATTTTTTCTTCATTTTTAAGCCTCCCCTGATCTATTAATTCGATATCCGAATTATTTATATCATGCCTTTTCAGCAGGAGGATGTAAATCTGCTAAAAGAATTAATATTCCGAATAATAAATATCCTACATTTTCCTTATTAGTTAAGACTTTCATCATATATGAAGAGTCACTCACATTTATTCTTATAAAAAAATCTCACTCCATTAAATGCCGTTACACAAACTTGCGTTATTAATCTGATTCGTTTTCCAGCCAAGGCAGGCCGCCGGCTATCCTCATTTTCAATATAAACCTCTTATTGCTCCTGAATTCAGCAGGAAAATTATTGCCGAATTCAAAAAGGGGAAGCCTCTTTAAGTGCTTCCCCCTGATATTAATTAATAAGGGTATCCAAATCCTGGTCCACAGCAAGGTCGCGGGTAATAATAAGGCGGCGGCGGTGGAGGATACCAATAATATGGACGCGGGTAAAATAAGGCAGTTCCCAATAAACCTCCTGCTAACCCGCCTAAAAAGGGCAGACCAAAGAGTCCAAAAAATCGCTGATCCTGCGGCTGATAAGGGCCTCTATAATGGTACATCCGTTCATACCTCCATTTCCTCTATATATGCTTACACTATTTTATATGCGCGGAAATGGGTTTGGCTTGGGCAAAATCACTACATATGGCGGGGGAATGTTTGAGACATATTAAACGAAAAACCTTGAAAGGCATAAAGCCATTCAAGCTCTGATTTTACAAATCAGTTTTTTTCATTTCTTCGAACCATAAATCAAAGATATCATCAGGTAATAGTTCGTCATCTTTCGTATAAACTAAATTATATCTATATTTTCCTTTTAAACTATTTTGTTTTACATTGTAATATAATTTCATCTCTGTAGGCATTTCTTTATTGAAGTCTTCACATTTCTTATGGATTTGCTTTAAATTTTGATTACCAATTTTTAATGTTGACTTCTGTCTTTCTCTCAAAACATCGTAAATTTGATTTTGTTGACTGTCTAACTCTTTTATTGCATCATTAAGTTGATGTTTATGGACAATTTTTCCGTTAATTCTATAGAAAAAATCAAAAACATACATTTCGGGTTCATATGAACAATAAATAAAGATTTCATCTGCTTTATTTTCGACATACTCTAAACAAATAGCCACCATGTCTGTTTGTATTTCTGATAAATAATCCTCAAATACCTTCACATAATCACCTCTAGTTCTCTATACTTATTTATTATTTTAGATGGTACAACCATCATGAGCTATGATTTTCATTAATGCTCAGCTATGTGACCAAGATCTAAAACTTTAATAAAAACACCTGTTGCTTAAAAGGCAAGCAAGTGCTTCACTCTACATTGTAAAATAACAATTTAATCTATTCCGCATATATTATTTTCGTATATTTCTAGATCATCAAAATTAGTGAAGGTATCCCAACCACAATGAAACATAGTTTTACCTCCTTAGACCTTCTGATAAATCCAGAACTCCATTTTCCATTCTTTTACTAACCTATTCATTTAAATCTCTAACAAAAATGAGCACTTTTCTTATATGCATTTTACCTATTCATTTTATAATCAAGCACTTTATTCGATACTCTCTAACACCTAAGTATAAAAAATTGACCTTGAAATTAATTCAAGGTCATCTTCTATTGAAATTATAAGCTTTCTATATTAACATCAGAATTAGTCTTTAGTCCCTTTTCTAATGCCTTCATTAACAGATCTATTAAGTCCTCACCCTCACTTGTTATAAAGTAGTTAGATAAATTTGTAATATCCTTACTGAAATTATCACCCCATGGTGGCCTTTTAGATAGGTCTTCAATATCCCATATTACTTGTGATGGGCAATAGTTCTGCAAATTCTTTTTTATTGCTTCTAATTCAGTTATTGCACAGTCAATATTCTTATTCTCCAGTTTCCCGTTATAGAGTTCATTTAATAAGCAGGGATACCTAGTACCCCATCCATTTTGCTCTAAATGATAGCTTATTGTTGAGAAAAACGAGTGTAAGAAATCGCCATGTCCAACTTGATACCAATAATATTTCACCTTAAATCCTACAGCTATTCTTCTCACCTCAATCAATAGTTTTAAATCTTATATCTACTTTACCATTAGTTTTATACATTATCTTTTCATACAATTCATCTAGAATTTCATCTGGCACAATTTGTCCTCTAATATCAATTATAACAGACTGCTTTGTACCCTTAGGCAAATCACTTAATTTTTTGCCTACCTGTTTTGACACATTATTAACTAATCTGTTTCGTCCGCTTGAAGTATTAATCTTATAGTTTTTCACTTCAATACTATGTCCAATCTGATACAAATCGGGTCTAGAACTACCTTTCACTCCATAAGGTACTTCTTTACCATCTTTAAAAGATTTTTGAGCATTATACTCCGGAAAATCCTTCTCTACATCAATTTCAGACTGTCTCCATGAAGGTCTAGTTTTACCAGTACCCTTACCAGCCTTCTTCCCCGGCAAGACCACATGGCCCTTTTCCTCTTTCAATATCCTGACAAGCGCATCAAAGTCGGCCTTATTGATGCTCTTCCGTATGACCTTGGTTCCTTGTTTTCGGACAACAGCCGCCAGCGACAGGTATTTGAGAATTTCAAGTGGAGTTCCGTCGGCCATTGAGTCCAGTTCCCGTACTCCTCCCACGCGGTCTTCTGGAATGGAGTCGACGAACTCGTAGGCTGTTCCTTTTTCAGCATAGAATTCCCGGACAATCCGGCCGTCGTCATACAGGTGAAACTTGCCGCCCTGATTCTGGCTGCCGATGCCATGTTCATCTATGACTTCAACAGTCAGGATTTCTCTGCCGCTCAGAGAGGTGAATTCCTCCGGACTGATTTCGTTACTATTTAGCTCTGCTAAAGCTTTCAAGGCTCTCAGCAAAAAAAATATATATAAACAAAAACACCTGTTGCCTAAAAGGCAAGCAAGTGCTTATTGTAATTCTGTGTATCATATAATCCCGAAAATTATTGAATTGGTCCCATAAATTCAGTAATAATAAGAACATGTTCCTTCAATTTGACTTTTTTTAGATTCTCTACTTTTTCTGCTCCTCCTAAACCTAATAGGGGAGTGTATCCGAAACACTCATCATAGTTAGGGGCACTGTACTTACTAATCGCTTCAGGATAAGGCTGCCACATTAACTCTTCGTCCATAAAGTCATTATCTTCTAAGTCATCAAAAAAGAATTCAAATCCGGATGAAATAACATTAACATATCCTTTCCTAAAGTTTAATAAATTTACATACTTTCCTTTTTCCCAAACTATAATATCTCCCATTGCGGTTGTAAAAATAGGAATAGCCTGGTCATACCTTAGATAACTTCTCTCTAAAACATCTAAATATTCGTCTGGATTAATAATTTTTAAAAAGTCATTTGCGAAAGTACCAAAACCATATTCTTTCCATATTCTTATTAATTCTTCAGGAAGATCATCCTCATATTTTAAAATTACATCTTCATCAACTTTCTCATGTTTTATAAAATCACTAAATATAGTTACCAATTAAAATACCTCCTTTGATCATTGAGTTAATTTCACATTTAAATAAGTATTCTTTAGCTGCTCAGGTGACATATTCCTAGCAATTTCACTAATTTGCTCATCAACTACATCAATTCTATATTTCCATTGTGAACCTATCGAGGAATTTACCCTTCTATCTCCCAAACCTCCAATAATGTCTACTCTTCCTCCAGCTATTTGATCTGGATTATGAAGTGCTGCTTTTGTTTCCAGCCATTCAGAAGCTTGCTTTGTCGCAGTTGCTCTTGAGAGTCCTTGTTTTCGCAGTTCAGCAATTTTATCTTTAAGTGCTTCTTGTCTAGCCATTTTTTGAGCTGCATTTCCTTCTAAGGCTCTACCTTCTGCAATATACCTATCTCTATTTTTCAAATACTCGTCAACCGTTAATTCATTCATGCCTTTTTCTTGGTCTTTTAATTGTCTAGTAAACTCTTCGGAGTCATGTTTAATATTTCTTTTAAAGTTAACCTCAACTTCTTTAATTCTAGGTAAATCTTTTAAATGCTTTACTTTACCCTTACCAGCCTTCTTCCCCGGCAAGACCACATGGCCCTTTTCCTCTTTCAATATCCTGACAAGCGCATCAAAGTCGGCCTTATTGATGCTCTTCCGTATGACCTTGGTTCCTTGTTTTCGGACAACAGCCGCCAGCGACAGGTATTCGAGAATTTCAAGCGGTGTACCGTCAGCTATGGAGTCCAGTTCCCGCACTCCTCCCACGCGGTCCTCTGGAATGGAGTCGACGAATTCGTAAGCTGTTCCTTTTTCTCCATAGAATTCCCGGACAATACGGCCGTCTTCATACAGGTGAAACTTGCCGCCCTGATTCTGGCTGCCGATGCCATGCTCATCTATGACTTCAACAGTCAGGATCTCTCGGCCGCTCAAAGAGGTGAATTCCTCTGGGCTGATTTCGTTACTGTTCAGCTCTGCTAAAGCTTTCAAGGCTCTTAACTGATATTGGATTGTCTTTCTTTCATATGTGCTCTGCCAGATAGCCCAAATGGAATAAGCACCAGGCGGCAGAATCTGACCCAGGGCAGTCACGCCCAGTTCTTTAAGGAATTCCGGTGAGCGCATGGAATTTTCTGCTTTAAGCCTGATGCCTTCTAAAAGCTCTCCATAAATAGGGCTGGAGTGAAGCTGCTTAACGGAATAGCCGGAAACACTGAGATTTCCACTCTGAAAGAGGCTGGAGATTTCATCGATGTAGGTCTGCATCAGATGAAGATCCTGCTCAATTGGATCAAGTGTCAGTGTTTGCTGGCCATCAAAGGTAATAAGATCATCAACCGTATTTCTCCGGTGAAGTTCCGCTCTCCTTACATGTGCCGAAAACTCCCCATCCTGCAGGTGAGGGAGACTGACAATATCAGAAACTTTCTGCATTACCGCATTTGTCTCTTCTGTTAGGCTTGTGGTGATAGATTCTGTTTTTACCAGGCCCTGTACCGCTTCTCCATCCAAAAAGCTCTGACTGATGAATCCATTGCTTGCCGGTTCGAGCATCTGAAGTGAAGAAGCTATTCTTTTTAAAGTATTTTGATAGTCTGCAAGATACCCTTCAAAAAAAAAGAGAAAAGGAGAATGACATTCCCGGAAGAAAGCCTGAATAGCGGCTGCTCCCTCTCCCCCAAAGGAGTCCTCAAGCGAAGTAATCCCTTCTACATCACGTGCAATGTTTCTTATCTGCTCTTCTAAGGAGTGCAGACTGGAATGAAGCTCCTTCAATCCGCCATGTAACTCCCTTGCATCTAATACCTTCAGTATAAATCGCCTCCTGCCATACGACAACTGGAATAGAGGTGAGCCCCTCACTAGCATTTTCCATAATTTATACTTTACACCAAAAATAAGAGTAATTTTATTACGAATAGGATTATTTTTACACTTTTGTATAAAACAGTAATAAATACCCATCGACAAGGTACCGAAAATAAGTAAATTTTATCATTATTACATTATTTCCCTGTGATATAGTAAAATGGATTCTTTTTCTTGGATTAATAATATGAAAATTGCAGTATACAGAGGTGATATTTCATGTCTTTGGGGTATTATTACAGCTTATTGGCGAAGAAACAAAATGAGCTGCAGAGACTGCTGGCCTGTGAGGAAGAGCTGCATGGAAAACAGCAGGAGTTTAACCACTATCGGCATACCGTCACCAAGCCGGAGCTTTCTCCTTTCACCTGGCAGGGAAAGCTGGCATATGAATTTGAGGATATCCGGTTTGAACAAATGCTTACGAGTTACACCGACATTGAGTCAAATCAGTTTCATGAGGTGTTTTCAGCTTTAAGCCGGAAGCTGCAGCAGATTCAACAGGAAATCGATTCTATCAAACAAACGATTGCTTCCCTGGAAGCGCAGCTTGCAGCAGAGAAGTCGAAGAAATAATAGGGAGGTATCGAGAATGGATACTGAGATTAAGCTAAGGATAAGTGATATAGAACAGGCACTCTCAAAACTTCAAACCTCCGCTAACGGGCTCCAGCCATCCCTTCCATCCACTATTGGAGAGAATAATGTCCTTGATTTCATTAATAAATTGAGTGCTTTAAATATCCAGCTTCAGCAGGTGACAGAGGCGTATAAGTCTGTATTGCTCCAAAACGAAGAAACAACCAGACAATCCGTGCAATTCTTAGATGAATCGGATCGGCTGCTTTCCAGAGGTATACATGGCGGAGCCGAAAGAAGAATGCCTTAGCACAGCTGCTGTGATAGTTAAACATACCTTTTTCACAAATATAAAGAGACTTCATACAAGTTTTGGTCAACTTATGAGAAGCCTCTTTTTTATTATCCTCAATGCTGGCAAAATATCAGCATTCCACATTCACCTCGCCAGCGCTAACCCCGGCCGGTAAAAATCACTCCATTTTTCAAATCATCAGCCAAATTTAATTCACAAATCCCGTTTCAAAAAAGCGAAAATAAAAGAGATTAATAATTTATAGAGCTGATGTATTTTGTTATTCTAGTAAATATGCATATTGGTCATCTTAGGAGTGGATTTTAACTGTGAACAAAAAAGACATCGCACAGATTCGGAAACAATTTAAGTTAAATAATGACTTACTAAAGATCTCAGATATTTTTAATGTCTATATTATGAAGGAATCAAGCGAGATTTATCATTATGAGAGCCAGCCTTTTGAAATGCTGGACCAGGATCAGCAGGAGCTATTTATGGATAACTTCAAAAAACTGCTTGGCGGCCAATTGGATGAAAAGCTCTTTGAATTAAAGTTTCAGCGGGATGCCGAAAACAGCAGTCAGCTCATCCTGCATCAAGGATTGCTAAGCAGTGATGCTGAAGGCTGGATGGAACAAATGCTTCAGATTGTCGGCAAAATGCTGGGAATCCGGCAATATGAAAAGGATATTGTCGTTACATTCATTCGCGGGGAGTATCTTAAGCCAATGAAACTCCGCAATGCAGAAGCCGAGGAAAGTGAACGGGATGCCGTATATTCTCATCCCTTTATTCTTTGCAGCATAAATAACACGCAGGAACCGAAGAAAGAACTGCTTTTTGACTATGTCGAAAAGGAATTTAAATATCACTTTACTGTTGATCCGATTATCAACCTCAAGGCACCCATTTCAGGGTTCCTATTTCCTTGCTTCACCGATCATGCAGCTGATGTCAATCACGTCTTGTATTCAGCAGGCAAGGTCCATGAGCCCGACCACCAGTTCATAGAGGACGTTTTAAACGGGGAAGAAACGATGACGGCGCAGGATGATAAAATCGTTTTTGAGGAAATTATTAAAGACGTAACAGGTGATCAGCTAAGCACATCAACACTTTCCAGCGTATATGAAGAGATTAACCGGATGATCGTGGAAAACGAAGAGGATGAACCGCCGAAGCTGGATTCCAAAGACGTAGAACGTGTTCTAAAGGTGAGCGGTCTCGAAGATATTAATTCAGAAAAGGTCCAATCCGCTTATCAAAAAATCATCGACGATGACAAATATGAAATAAAGGCAAACAGCGTCCTTCCCAAATTTAATTCAAAATCAATAAAAATCAGCACGAAGGCAGCTAACATAGCCATCTGCCCACAAGATCTTCGATATGTAAAACAAGTCCATTTTGACGGCAAGCTTTACCTGATGATCGAAGTGGAAGAAGATACCGTGATTGAAGGCTTCACGATGATTCCCGAAACTTTTGGCGGGGGCCCGGATAAAGAATAAAAAGCAGGGAAACGGTTGTGCAAATTTGCTTCCTTCCCAAAGAAGCCCAGGAACCGTCCGCGTTTCCAATACTGAGGATAATAAAATGATAGGTTTGTCTATCTTTCCTATAAAAAAGGAATTCCCGACTAGGAATTCCTTTTTTGTTTCCGTTATAAGCAGTATAGGGATCACTGGGACAAGATACCTGTCCCTATGTCCCACAAAATGAGATGTGGATGATTCCTTAAAACGTTGGGTTCAACGCTTTAAATTACATCATGCCACCCCTTCCGCCCAAATCAGGCATCGCTAGTGGTAAACCTGCTGAAGTAAATCAGCAGGCTTAAGGAAACTGGGATGCTATCTATAGACGATGCATTTCTTCAAAGACTACGCGATGTGAAGGAACAATATCTCCATTAGAATCTTTTCCCCAATAGGAAACAAATACACTATTTAAATCTCCATCAGTGATTATTCTTACTTCTACATCGTATTCTAATGAAGTACCGAAATCTGTAAGTTCTCCATCACTTCCAGAAGAAGAATTAGGGTCAACGGTAAAGTCTAATGTTTCTAACCTAGTTCTCGTACCATTTAGTTCAAATAGTCGAACACGAACTTCGACAGATTCGGATTCATTTAAATTTTCGACTTTGACAATCCCTTGTTCCACTCCGCTGCCAACTCTCTCCATCGGTCCAGTATAATATAAATCTCTTGCCATGTCCTATTCACCACCTTTCATTAGAAGATAGTTTATTCTATGAATTTACGGTTAACATGCTCGGACAAATCTATTAATATAAATGTGGAATTTTACGTAATAAGCTTTTAGCGGTACAATTAGGGGAAATCAATTTTCTGATTTTTGGAACACAACGTTGACTTCATTGGCTTTTTAAGAATAATTTCTTATTTCATTTGAGTATCCTCATAAAATAGTTGATAGAATAGCCCTTTTACTTTGAATAAATGCAGCCAATGATAGGCGTTGAAGGACTTAACATGGAGCCTCTGTAGGTATAATTGGTCTTGAATGGTTAAAAGCAGATATTTTATTATCAAACTCCAGCCAATCATATCCACTCCTCCACGTGAGTCCTACTTTGTATACTCATAAAAAAACCACTCCCTAATTTTTATAGGGAGTGGTTTTTGCTCTTGAAATAATTTAATTTACTTGACTGCTTCTCAAAATGAGTGAAAATTGAGTGAGAAATAGCTTAGGTATTGTCAAGATGAAAGGCTTAAAAGCCTTACATCATGCCGCCCATTCCACCCATGCCGCCCATGTCAGGCATTGCAGGACCAGCATTTTCTTCTGGCTTGTCAGCAACTACTGCTTCAGTTGTTAAGAACATAGCTGCAACAGATCCAGCGTTTTGAAGAGCTGAACGAGTTACTTTAGTAGGGTCAACGATACCAGCTTCGATCATGTTTACCCACTCGCCAGTAGCAGCGTTGAAGCCTGTTCCAACTGCTTCGCGCTTTAAGCGGTCAACAATTACTGAACCTTCAAGTCCTGCATTGTGTGCAATTGTGCGTACAGGCTCTTCCATCGCACGCAATACGATGTTGATTCCTGTAGCTTCATCGCCATCAGCTTGAATAGCAGCCACTTTTTTGTATACATTTAGAAGGGCAACACCACCACCGGAAACGATGCCTTCTTCTACAGCAGCACGTGTAGAGTTAAGGGCGTCTTCAATGCGAAGCTTGCGCTCTTTCAATTCAGTTTCAGTAGCAGCACCAACTTTAACCACTGCCACACCGCCAGCTAGCTTAGCCAGGCGCTCTTGTAGTTTCTCGCGGTCAAATTCAGAAGTAGTTTCTTCCATTTGAGTGCGGATTTGGTTCACACGGCCGCCGATTTGCGCGCTGTCTCCAGCACCTTCAACGATCGTAGTGTTTTCTTTTGTAACTACCACTTTAGAAGCGCGTCCTAAAGAGTCGATTGTAGCAGATTTAAGGTCACGGCCTAACTCTTCAGTGATTACTTCACCGCCAGTCAGGATCGCGATATCTTCAAGCATAGCTTTGCGGCGGTCACCGAAGCCAGGAGCTTTTACTGCTACCGCGTTGAAAGTTCCGCGAAGCTTATTCACTACTAGTGTAGCAAGCGCTTCACCTTCAACATCCTCAGCTACAAGCAATAAAGGCTTGCCTTGCTGTACAACTTGCTCAAGTACAGGAAGGATTTCCTGGATGCTTGTGATCTTCTTATCAGTGATTAGGATATAAGGGTTTTCAAGAACCGCTTCCATCTTATCAGAATCTGTAACCATGTATGGAGAAGCGTATCCGCGATCGAATTGCATACCTTCTACTACATCAAGCTCAGTTGTGAATCCTTTAGATTCTTCGATTGTGATAACACCATCGTTGCCAACGCGCTCCATTGCTTCAGCGATCAGCTGGCCAACTTCATTGTCAGCAGCAGAAATCGCAGCAACTTGAGCAATAGATTCCTTATTTTCGATTGGCTTAGAAATAGCTTTTAATTCTTCAACAGCTGTAACAACTGCTTTTTCGATTCCTTTGCGGATGCCCATTGGGTTAGCGCCTGCAGTTACATTCTTAAGGCCTTCACGGATCATTGCCTGAGCAAGAACAGTTGCAGTTGTTGTACCGTCACCGGCAACATCATTTGTTTTGCTTGCTACTTCAGCAACAAGCTTCGCTCCCATGTTTTCGAAAGCATCTTCAAGTTCGATTTCTTTCGCAATTGTTACACCATCATTGGTGATAAGCGGAGAACCGAATTTCTTCTCAAGAACCACGTTGCGTCCTTTAGGTCCAAGAGTTACTTTTACCGCATTTGCAAGGGAATCCACACCGCGAAGCATCGCGCGGCGAGCTTCTTCACTAAATTTAATCTCTTTAGCCATTGATAAAAACCTCCTCAAAAATTTTAGCTTTATCTTTTAATAATCTTCGTCTGATCGGTGATTAGCCAATTACAGCAAGAATGTCATTTTCGCGTAAAATTAAATATTCTTTGCCTTCGTACTTCACTTCAGTACCAGCATATTTTGAGAAGATGATACGGTCGCCGTCAGCAACTTCAAGGTCAACACGCTCGCCATTTTCAAGAACGCGGCCAGTTCCCACAGCTACAACTTTACCTTCTTGAGGCTTCTCTTTAGCAGTGTCCGGCAGTACGATGCCGCTTGCAGTTTTTTCTTCAGTTTCAACAAGCTCGATAATGATTCGATCACCTAGTGGCTTTAACAAGTGAAACAACCTCCTCAAATAATATGTAAATATTTTTATTTATTAGCACTCTCTCTGTATGAGTGCTAACACAATTATTATATTAATGAATCTCATTTCTATTTGCAAGGGTGAAGCTTAAATTTTTTAGAAAAAATTTCATCCGCCCAAACACGCTATTTTTCGACACAGACAACCTCTTAAGTATGCTTTGGAACTCTTCTCTTTAACCATGGTATTTTCCTGCTTTGATGCTGATATTTGAAACCCGCTCCTTATAAAGAGTACAATGGCTTTAGGACTTGTTTTCCAACACTCAGATTAAGGAGTATAACATTTTGAAGAAGGAATATTGGTTTATAATAATAGCTTATATTGCCATGCAGCTGTCCAGTTTATTTGGCGTTCCTCTCGTGTTATTTATTGCAGATGCCCTTGGACAGAATCCCGAAAATATGCAGATCCTGGCTGTAGCCTACTGGCTTGTCATCAGTTTTACGGTTACACTGATCATTACGCTTCTATTATTAAGAAAAGAGATGAAAAGAGGCCTGGATAGGGATGCATCTTCCGCAGCAAGCTCAGTGGGCTGGGCAATTGGAGGCATATTTTTGGCCCTGATTGCTCAAGCTACTGCTGCCAGTATTGAAAATATGATTGGCATTGAAATGGGATCTGAGAATACGCAGCAGATTATCCGGATTATTGAGGCATCGCCAATCGTTATCTTAATCAGTTCGGTCATTGGGCCAATCCTTGAGGAGATTGTCTTTAGAAAAATTATTTTCGGTTCTCTCCATAAGCGCTTCAATTTCTTCCTATCGGCCCTGATCAGCTCAGTCATTTTTGCACTTGCCCATTTTGAGCCTGAACATGTACTGCTGTACTCGGCAATGGGGTTCACCTTTGCTTTCTTATATGTCAAGACAAAGCGGATCATCGTGCCGATTTTTGCCCATGTGGCGATGAACACCTTTGTTGCGGTTGTCCAGCTGAATCAGGATAATTTGCAGAAATGGTTAAAGGAAATGGAAAACATGCAGAGCTTTATCAGCTTTTTCTAACATAGTGAAATGCTGTACAGAGTTTTAAACTTACTGGGGGATTTTGATGAGAAGCACACCTTTGTTTTCAGGCTTTATTTACATCCTTCTCGGATGCCTTTTCACCTTTATAGCCATACAGAATATCCAGCGCGAAGAAACCTGGGGATTCTTTACTTATTTTCTGATCCTAATTGCCACATTCGATTTTGGCACCGGTCTGCGGATGGTTGGCCTGCACTTTAAAATGAAAAATAAAATAAAAAAATGAGCCCGCAAAAGGCTCATTTTTTTACATTTCTTCCGGATAGTTTTTCAAAAAATAAACCAGTGATTGCAATTCCACTGCCAGATCGATATGGTGAATCCGAATCGAGGCTGGTACAGTGAGCCTCGCAGGTGTAAAATTAAGGATTCCTTTTATTTTCGCATTCACCATCCGATCGGTAATAGCCTGGGCAGGCGGTGCCGGCACGGTTAAAATCGCCACCTGAATATTATTATTGATAATAACTTCTTCAAGGTCATCCATATGATGGACCGGCACATCACCGATTTTTGTGCCAACCTTACTCTCATCAACATCAAAGGCTACTTCTATTTTGGTATTATTATTTTTAAGAAAATTATAGTTAAGAAAGGCTGTTCCTAAATTCCCTACACCAACCAAAGCGACTTTAGTCAGCTCATCCTGGTCAAGAGTCTTCCGAAAGAAGCCCAGCAGGTAATTCACATTATATCCATATCCTTTTTTCCCTAACGCACCAAAGTACGAAAAGTCGCGGCGGATTGTTGCAGAATCTACCTTTACTGCCTCACTCAATTCTGCTGAAGAGACTCTTTGTTTGCCTGATGAGTGAAGGTTTTTTAAAAAGCGGTAGTATAAAGGCAGCCGTTTAGCTGTTGCCTGCGGTATCTTAATTGGTTCATTGGCCATTCGTCCATCCCCATTTCTTATGATGAATTAATTTCTTCTAAAATCTCCGTTTTTTCCGCCTGTTTTCTCTATTAAAAAGGTTGGCCCAATCACCATTCCTTTATCTACAGCCTTGCACATGTCATAAACGGTCAGCGCACAGACAGAAGCTGCTGTTAACGCTTCCATTTCCACACCCGTATTTCCCTTCGTTTTTACAGAAGCAATTATGATCAGGACATACTCTTCTTCCTCCGCCTTCCATGAAAATAAAATGTCCACGCCCTTAAGCGGCAGCGGATGGCACATCGGTATAATGTCCCATGTTTTCTTGCTCGCCATAATGCCTGCAGTTTGTGCAACAGCGAGTACATCCCCTTTTTTCATAGAGTTGGATGTTATCTTCTCGTATATCTCCTGATTTAAAGTAATACTTGATTGAGCAATGGCTGTTCTTGCCGTCTCAGGTTTATCGCTGACATCCACCATTTTTGCCCTGCCCTCTTGATTAAAATGGGTAAAATCCGCCATTCAAAACACCTCTCTTCAAAATCATACACTATTTTTCTGTTGCTTTGTATGTGCTTTGTATTGTTCCTCACATATTTATTTGCGTTTTGTCTTGATTTCATGCCCTGCAGAAGGGCTTATAGTCCTGTCTCCTTTATTGCCGAACATATATGAATGAGTTACACTTACTCTATACCCGAGGTGAAAGAACATGATACTATTACAAGTCAATCAGCTGGCAAAAAATTTTGGCGCTGATCCCATTTTAACCAATATAAAGCTTGAAGTACAAACCAGGGACAGGATTGCACTAGTAGGGCGCAATGGTGCAGGAAAATCCACCCTTTTAAAAATTATTGCCGGACAAATGACATATGACTCCGGTGAGATTATAAAGCCAAAGGAAGTAACAATTGGCTATCTTGCCCAAAATACCGGCCTGGAATCAGAGTTATCCATTTGGGATGAAATGCTGACTGTTTTTAGTCATCTGCAGAAGCAGGAAAAACAACTTCGCAGCCTTGAAGAACAAATGGCAGACCCTGATGTCCTAAATAATTCTAATGCCTATGAACGCATCTTAAAAGAATACGACAAACTTCAGGTTGATTTCAAAGAAAATGGCGGCTATCAATATGAAGCAGATATCCGTTCCATTCTCCATGGACTCAACTTCAGCTCATTGGGCTATGACACTAAAATTTCATCATTGAGCGGCGGACAGCGTACTAGAATGGCCCTTGGTAAACTTTTGCTGACAAAGCCTGATATCTTAATACTGGACGAGCCTACCAACCACCTGGATATTGAAACATTATCATGGCTCGAACAATACCTGCAGGGATACAATGGCGCAATTCTAATCGTATCCCATGACCGCTATTTCCTTGATAAGGTTGTTTCCCAGGTTTACGAGATTTCCCGCCGGCAAATAAGAAAGTACCCTGGAAACTACAGTTCATATCTGGATCAAAAAGCGGCTAACTTTGAAAGAGAAATGAAGCAATTTGAGAAACAGCAGGAAGAGATCGCTAAGCTGCAGGATTTTATCCAGCGAAACCTTGCCCGTGCTTCCACAACCAAAAGGGCACAAAGCCGCAGAAAGCAGCTGGCCAGAATGGACGTGATGGACAGGCCTCTGGGAGACGAGAAATCAGCTTCTTTTGGCTTTGACATTGAACGGCAATCGGGCAATGAAGTCTTAAATATTCATTCTCTTGCTATAGGCTATGAAGAGATAGTAAGCGAGAATATTTCACTGCGACTGGCAAGAGGCGACAGCATAGCACTTGTAGGGCCAAATGGAATTGGCAAATCCACTTTGCTCAAAACCATCATCAAAAAAATCTCTTCTTTTTCTGGGGAGATTCAGTACGGTTCCAATGTGACAATTGGATACTATGACCAGGAACAGGCGGAACTCACCAGCAACAAGAGAGTCCTGAACGAATTATGGGATGAATACCCGCTAAAACCGGAAAAGGAAATCCGGACAATACTCGGGAATTTTCTTTTCTCTGGTGATGATGTTCTTAAAACTGTTTCAACACTGAGCGGCGGTGAAAAGGCTCGTCTTGCGCTTGCGAAGCTTATGATGCAGAAAGCCAATTTCTTAATCCTCGACGAGCCTACAAACCATTTGGACCTGGATAGCAAAGAAATTCTTGAAAATGCATTAATTGATTATCCTGGAACGATTCTGTTTGTATCTCATGACCGATATTTTATCAACAGAATCACATCAAAAGTAGTTGAACTTTCCAGTATTGGGGCAACAGAGTATCTTGGCGATTATGATTATTATGTGGAAAAAAAGCAGGAACAAGAGGAGCTGCTTGCACTTAATGAGCAAGATGAATCCACCGCATCACAGCCTGTTAAGCAGGATAAAAATAATTATCAGCAGGACAAAGAAACTAAAAAGCTCGAACGCCAGCGAAAAAGAAGAATGGAAGAAATTGAAGAGCAAATTGAAGTATTGGAGAAAGTAATCGATATGAATGATCAGCTTCTCTGTGATCCGAATGTTTATCAAGACCATGAAAAAGTGATGGGCATCACAAATGAAACTGATCAAGCAAAAGCAAAGCTGGAAGAATTGATGGAAGAATGGACACTTTTAGCTGATGATTAATAAAAGAAAATTCACAACTTTTAGACTGGTAGAATAGTCACTGCCAGTCTTTTTTATTATCCACAGAGATAATCACAAGAAAAACGCAGTTATATATACTCTCCACAGACTTTTCCACATTACCCACAGATCCAACTGTTTTTATCCACATGACCAACATAAAATTCTGAAATAAATGATTTTATCCACAGAAAAAGCCCCCTATACGGTCGGGGACTTTTTCCTAATTTATTTATCATTGTGGATAGTGATGTCCAAACCGGGATTGGCATTTAAATCAAGACCGGCGAATTGTCCTTTTTCAAACAGCACACTTCCTGCAGCAGCAATCATCGCTGCATTATCTGTGCATAAAGCTAATGGCGGAATAATAAGCTTTATATCCGCTTTGTCCCCAAACTTCTTTTCCAAAGAAGCTCGTAGTCCTTTATTCGCCGCCACTCCGCCTGCGAGCAGCAGCTGCTTCACCTGATATTCTTCAACGGCTCTTTCTGTTTTCGTTACTAAGACATCAATGACACTTTCCTGGAAGCTTGCGGCCAGATCTTCCGGTACAATGGTCTCACCACGCTGCTCAGCATTGTGAACAGTGTTGATAACGGCAGACTTTAAGCCGCTGAAGCTAAAATCGTATGAACCCTCTTCCAGCCAGGCTCTCGGCAGCTGAATCGTTGGGCTCCCTTCATGAGCGAGTCTGTCAATGTGAGGACCGCCTGGATATGGCAGATTTAATGTCCGGGCAACTTTATCATATGCCTCTCCTGCAGCATCGTCCCTTGTCTCTCCAATCACTTCGAAATGGCCATGCTCCTTCATATAGACCAGCTCTGTATGACCGCCGGAGACTACCAGGGACAGTAATGGAAATTCCATTTCTTCAACCAATCGATTGGCATAAATATGTCCAGCAATATGATGCACGCCTACAAGGGGGATACCATGAGCAAAAGCAACGGCTTTAGCGGCATTAACCCCGATCAGCAGCGCGCCTACAAGGCCAGGTCCTTCAGTCACAGCAATTGCTGAAAGATCTGAATATGTGATGCCAGCCTTATATAATGCTTCTTCCAACACTATCGTTATCTGTTCAACATGATGGCGGGAAGCTATTTCCGGAACTACTCCCCCAAAACGTTTATGGCTTTCTATTTGGGATGCAACTATATTGGCTGAGATTTCACGGCCATTCTTAATGATGGCAACAGCCGTCTCATCACAGCTTGTTTCAATCCCCATGATCCATTGATCTTTTTTCATTATAAATTCACCCACATTACTAAAGCATCTTCTTGATTATCAGTATAGTAGTTCTTCCTTATGGCTCCATTTTGAAAACCAAGCTTTCGGTACAAGGACTGAGCTGTGAAGTTAGATACCCTTACTTCCAGGGTCATCGTGATGGCCCCCATTTCAGACGCAACCTCCATTAACTTTCGCATCAGAGCTTCTCCAAGTTTTCTCCCGCGATATTCTGGGAGCAGCGCAACATTTGTGATATGAGCTTCGTCCACGACTATCCATGCTCCACAGTAGCCTATTACTTTATTTTCTTCTTCTAAAACAACATACAAAGCAAACTGATTTTGTGTTAATTCGTTAAAAAAGGCCTCCCTGCTCCAGGGTGTGGCAAAGGACTTATGTTCTATTTCCAAAACATCATCAATATCCTCTTCATTCATAAAACGGAAAGTTAAGGATTTATTCATACGTTCGCTTCCTCATCACTATAGCTTTTTTTCTTGGTTTGCTTTTATCCAATTAGCTTCAGCTTCCGCAATCCTAATATAATTAGGAACAAAAGAGTGAACTTCCTCAGGCTCTCTGTCTCTGCCTAACAAGGCAAGTTCGGCCGGCCTTGGATTATGTTCTGCAGGCGAAGCGTACACAGCCCGGTCTCTAAGGGATTCTGCAAATACCTCTTTATGTAAAGGCAAATCATTCCCAATAAAAAGGACCTTCTCTTGCTGTTCAGAAAGCATTGCTGCCCAATCTTTTGCAAGAAGGATCTGGTCTTTCATAAGAGATGCTAACTGCCCTTCCTTATATTGATACAGGCCAGTATATATTTGCCCTCTGCGTGCATCAAACAGAGGAGATATGACGCCTTTAAAGTATCTGCCAGCCGAAGCCGCATAAACTTCCAGGCTAGATACCCCAACCAGCGGCTTATTTAAAGTCCATGCCAGAGTTTTTGCAATTGTTACCCCAATACGGACACCTGTATAGGAACCAGGTCCTTTCGCAACAACAATTTTATCTATCTCAGCTGGCTTAACACCACAATCTTTCATTAATATATCAATAGCCGGCATAACACGGACAGAGTGATTCTTTTTTACATTTGTAATATACTCGCCTATAACCTGATCACCATCCAGAAGAGCTACTCCCAGAGGGTAATTGGATGTATCAATGGCTAAAACCTTCATAACATAATCTCCTTACACAATTCCTCATATCTTTTTCCCTTGGGTTCTAGGACAAGCTTTCTTGAGTCATTATCATCAAGATATAAATAAATAATCAATAACTCTTCGGGAAGCTGTTCTTTAACTAGATGAGCCCATTCTACAACTGTGACCCCATTGCCTTCAAAATATTCATCAAACCCCAAATCTTCAAAGGAATCTTCAACTCTATATACATCCATATGATAAAGGGGCAATCTTCCTTGGTATTCTTTAATAATCGTAAAAGTGGGGCTATTTACATTACGGGTAATATTTAGCCCTTTTGCCAGCCCCTTGGTGAATGTCGTTTTTCCTGCTCCCAAATCTCCTTCTAGTGCAAGAACATCCCCCGGCTGAAGCAGGCTGCCCAGCCTTTCCGAAAACGCCATCGTATCCTCTGGCTTCATTGAGATAAACTCAAACTGACTCATATGTTTCATCACCTTTTATGGTCTAATCTATAAACTTTAAAAAAAGCGGAAGCGCCTTGTCCTCCCCCGACAAGCACAAGACGAGCCGTACTTAAAGGTGTTCTTTACCTTTCTGGGCGGATTGCTCGAAATGTGGAGTCGACTGCCCCGGAACGACAGGCATAAGACAGTTCATGTAATAAGGCGTTTTTCCTTCTGAAAGGAAACGGCTTATGACCCCGAGTCCCTAGGAGCCGAAACAAGACAAGCTTGTGACCTCGAGGGGGTAGGCTGCTTGCGCTAGACAGTTCTCGAAGTACAAAGATATAAATTCTGATATTACAAAAAAACCTTAGGATAAATCCTAAGGAGAATAATCTATATGTAGTTTACCTTATTTTACAGCAATGGGCAAAGTAAGCTATTTTCATTATTAATGGAATATACGCTTAGGATAAAAAAACAAAAAAAAGACGAAACCAGGTTTCGTTTTACGTTTTTAATATTAGAAAATGGCGGTCCGGACGGGACTCGAACCCGCGACCTCCTGCGTGACAGGCAGGCATTCTAACCAGCTGAACTACCGGACCAGATTGCGGGGGCAGGATTTGAACCTGCGACCTTCGGGTTATGAGCCCGACGAGCTACCGAACTGCTCCACCCCGCGATAATATTATTAATGTGATTTTTCATCACAAATTGTTGTTTCGCCCGGCAGCGTCCTACTCTCACAGGGGGACAGCCCCCAACTACCATCGGCGCTGAGAAGCTTAACTTCCGTGTTCGGTATGGGAACGGGTGTGACCTTCTCGCTATCGCCACCGGACTATTTGGTTGAAGAAACTTCGTTCCCTCAAAACTAGATAATGCATGAAGAAGCATTTGCCGAGTATTCACCAATGACTTGGTTAAGTCCTCGATCGATTAGTATCAGTCAGCTCCACATGTCGCCACGCTTCCACCTCTGACCTATCAACCTGATCATCTTTCAGGGATCTTACTAGCTTGACGCTATGGGAAATCTCATCTCGAGGGGGGCTTCATGCTTAGATGCTTTCAGCACTTATCCCTTCCGCACATAGCTACCCAGCGATGCCTTTGGCAAGACAACTGGTACACCAGCGGTGCGTCCATCCCGGTCCTCTCGTACTAAGGACAGCTCCTCTCAAATTTCCTGCGCCCACGACGGATAGGGACCGAACTGTCTCACGACGTTCTGAACCCAGCTCGCGTACCGCTTTAATGGGCGAACAGCCCAACCCTTGGGACCGACTACAGCCCCAGGATGCGATGAGCCGACATCGAGGTGCCAAACCTCCCCGTCGAT
>JAUCFP010000006.1:3272500-3435000 GCA_030348385.1 Cytobacillus sp. NJ13
GAGTCGAACCCCCACGCCTTGCGGCGCCAGATCCTAAGTCTGGTGCGTCTGCCAATTCCGCCACACCCGCAATATGAAATTAAAATGGTGAGCCATGAAGGACTCGAACCTTCGACCCTCTGATTAAAAGTCAGATGCTCTACCGACTGAGCTAATGGCTCATACTTTTATGAGACTTCCTAAAGCCTGATAAGTGCAGTCAGATGCTCCAAAGCTAAACCGCTTTGTCACAGATTGCTATTCGGATGAAGAAATTCACTGATGCTGCAATCTGCTCTACCGACTGAGCTAGTGGCTCATCAAAAATGGCTGGGCTAGCAGGATTCGAACCTGCGAGTGACGGAGTCAAAGTCCGGTGCCTTACCGCTTGGCTATAGCCCAATAACAAATGGCGGTCCCGACGGGAATCGAACCCGCGATCTCCTGCGTGACAGGCAGGCATGTTAACCGCTACACCACGGGACCATCCAGATAAAAACCGTCGGAAACAAAAAAAAGTGACCCGTACGGGATTCGAACCCGTGTTACCGCCGTGAAAGGGCGGTGTCTTAACCGCTTGACCAACGGGCCATTGTTAGAATTTTCTGGCGGAGAAGGAGGGATTTGAACCCTCGCGCCGCTTACGCGACCTACACCCTTAGCAGGGGCGCCTCTTCAGCCACTTGAGTACTTCCCCAAATATGGCTCCGCAGGCAGGATTCGAACCTGCGACCGTTCGGTTAACAGCCGAATGCTCTACCACTGAGCTACTGCGGAATAATAATGAACTTTATCGATAAAACAGTTAACATCTTATCGACTCTTCATATTATATGGACGCAGGCTATAAAAGTCAAGCTTGTTTTTAGAAGAATTTATTAGCCGTTTGTCCTGTTTGTCCTGCGACAATTATTAAATATAAAGCGTATTTAATTTAATGTCAATTCTTTTTTTAATACTAATTTCCCTTTGCATTTACCGCAGACATATTTCTTCGTATCAATAATTCTTTTTCTTTGATAAGTTTGACCGCATTCCTTACACATATAAACAAGAATCTTAGCAGATCTATTTGTTTTTGGACGATCAGGCAAGGCAGAACAAAATCGTGGTGCTCCCACTTTTTTCATAAGCATTCTGAAATCCTGATCACGATGTTTATATCCTTTTCCCTCCAAATGCAAATGATAATGACAGAGTTCGTGCTTAATAATTCCCTCTAATTCTCCGGCCCCAAGCTGCTCATAATACTTTTTGTTTATTTCAACATGATGTGAACTCAGCATATATCTTCCGCCAGTCGATCTGAGGCGTGAATTAAAATAAGCCTGATGGCGAAAGGGCTTGCCGAAGCTTTCTAATGATATCTTTTCAACAAGGGTCTGAAGCTCCTGATCATTCATAGCAATGTTTTTCCTCTCTTATCGTAAACATGACAACCTATTATAGCATACATTATATATACCTTTTATAGCTCTGAACTCGCTTTGCAGTCCGAGTGAGCAATCATCAGATTCCAATACACGGGAGGTAAATCTTATGCCTGTTTGGTTTCAAAATCAAATCCAGCGTGCTTTTTATGAAAAAGACCGCTATCAGATCAAACTGCTGAATCAGTGCTGGTTTTTCTATAGAAAGAAACACTGCTCATAAAATGCGGAGAGCCTGAGATGCTTTGCTGCCTGAAAGTCCTTAGATCAGCAAAACACATTCTTAGCAAACCTCACAAGCATAGGCCAAATCACGCTAGAAATATTGATTTCCGGTGTGATTTGACTTATGACCCGAGGAGTCAAGATTCGAAGCCAGCAAAACAAAACAATATTTTTTAGTTAATCAGAATGTTCAAGCATAGTTAAGGCGACTCTTCCCTTGTGCTTATCAACTGAGTCAACCCAGACTGTTACTACATCCCCAACAGACACGACATCCAGCGGGTGTTTGACAAATTGGCGGCTAAGTTTGGAAATATGAACAAGGCCATCCTGTTTGACCCCGATATCAACAAATGCACCAAAGTCGACAACATTTCTCACTGTCCCTTGAAGCTCCATCCCTTCCTGCAGATCTTCAAGTTTCAGCACTTCTTTCTTTAGCAGCGGCTTTGGCAGCTCATCACGTGGATCCCTTTCCGGTCTCACTAAGGCATCAATAATATCTCTCAGTGTAAGTTCACCAATTTCAAGTTCCTGGGCTGTCTGGCTGATATTTATGCCTTTTAGCGCTTCCCTCAATGATTGTGTTCCAAGGTCACTGGATTTAAAGCCGAGATTAGCAAGCAATTTATTTACTACTGCATACGTTTCCGGGTGTATTCCAGTCCGGTCCAAAGATTCTTTCCCATCAATAATTCGCAGGAAACCTATTGCCTGTTCATAAGTTTTGGCCCCAAGGCGCGGAATCTTTTTCAACTGCTTGCGGTCTGTAAATTTCCCTTCTTCTTCCCGTTTCTTGATTATATTAGCAGCAACTGTTTTTGAAAGGCCAGCTACATGCTGCAGCAGTGAAGATGACGCTGTATTCACATTGACACCCACTTGGTTTACCGCTGTCTCTACAACAAAAGAGAGTGATTCTGACAGCTTTTTCTGGGATACGTCATGCTGATATTGACCAACCCCCACGGACTTGGGATCAATCTTAACCAATTCTGCAAGAGGATCCTGAAGGCGACGGGCAATGGATACGGCACTTCTTTCTTCTACTTGAAAATCAGGAAACTCTTCTCTGGCAAGGTCTGAGGCAGAGTATACGCTCGCTCCTGCTTCATTGACAATTAGGTAGAATATCTCCTCTTTCATGTCCTTTAAAATGTCAGCGATGAACTGCTCGGTTTCCCTTGAGGCGGTTCCATTGCCGATGGCAACCATTTCTACTTTGAAGGTGTTTAGAATATGAACTACTTTCTCTCGTGCTTGTTTCGTTTTGGAAACAGGCGGATGCGGATATATGACACCGATATCAAGTACTTTTCCTGTTTCATCTACAACAGCCAGCTTGCAGCCAGTTCTGTAGGCAGGGTCTACACCAAGTACCATCTTGCCTTTTAATGGGGGCTGAAGCAGCAGTTTTCTGAGGTTTTCAGAAAAAATCATGATTGCCTGTTCTTCTGCTTTTTCAGTTAGTTCATTGCGGATTTCACGTTCAATCGAAGGCATAATCAGACGCTTGTATCCATCTTCAATGGCTTCCTTTACACTAGGTACTGCAGGGGAGCGTTCATCCTTCACCCACTTTTTATTCAAGTACTTTAAAATAAATTCGGTATTTGGCTTAATGTTAATCCTTAAAACCTCTTCTTTTTCACCGCGGTTTAATGCAAGTGTGCGGTGCGGAACAATCTTGCTCACTGGTTCCTCATACTCGTAGTACATTTCAAAAACGCCTTTTTCGTCAATCTCTTTATTCTTCACAGAAGACTCAATGGTCCCTTTTTTGGCTGTTTCCATACGGATCCATTTTCTGCTTTCTGCTTCATCTGACACCCATTCTGCGATAATATCTTTCGCTCCAGCAATTGCCTCTTCCGTTGTAGTTACTTCCTTTTCATCAGATAAGAATTCTTTCGCCTTTGCAGCAGGGGTTTCATTAAGGGGAAAGGTGAGAAGCCATTCAGCAAACGGTTCAAGCCCTTTTTCCTTTGCTGCAGTTGCTTTTGTACGGCGCTTTTGCTTATATGGCCGGTATAAGTCTTCTACCTCCTGCAGCTTCACCGCTTTTTCAATGTTGGATTTTAGCTCTTCTGTCAACTTGCCCTGTTCTTCAATTAAGCGGACTACCTCTTCTTTACGCTGATTGAGATTTTGTATGTATTGCCAGCGCTCCATGATATCCCGGATTTGAACTTCATCCAGGGCGCCTGTCTGTTCCTTTCTGTATCGGGCAATAAACGGGACTGTGTTCCCTTCTTCTAATAAGCTGATTGTGTTTTTTACTTGTTTAATGGCTATTGATAATTCTCCAGCGATTAGGTTTAGTACTTGATTTTGTCTATCCAAAGTTTTTTCCAAGATCATTCCTCCATCATAGAGTCTCACTTTTCATTTTATCAAAAAGAAAAACAAAAAGCTTACCCTGTTCTAGAGTAAGCTTCCAAGTATGAAAGTAGCATCATCTGAGGTAGATGAATACTGCTTTTTTATATCTTCCGAGATAAGATCAATAGGGAGAAATGCTTTCAGCAAAGATTTAACCCCTTGAATATTTAAGCCATCTGAGTATATCAAAAACTTAGATTTCGCTTCATACGTAAACCGCTGGGTATGAAACACCTGCGGCCTTCCTGACAAATATCCAGTTACAGGCAGGGGATAAGTGAGTTTTCCAGTAGATGAATAAAGGAAAAACCGAATATTCCCTACACAGCTGTATACAAATTCCATGGAGGCAAAATGAACTTTAAAAAGCGCTACTGCTGCTCCTCTTTTTTGTAAAAGAACATCGTTGCAAAGCTTCATGAGCGTATCTACATCTTTCTCATGATGCTGCTCTACGACAGAAACAACAGCAGAAGAAGCTTCATATGCGAATTCCCCGCTTCCAAGGCCATCTGCCAGCACACATACAAAGTATTCATCAGTTGCGGTGAAGTAATATCCATCACCGCAAAAAGCTTTGCCATCTTTTGCTGTCTGGTGAGCAATCACTTCGATGTTATCTCTAACCAATTTGGTCATGAAAGGCACTCCGAGTTATTTGTTTCAGAGTGGATCGCTTCCTGAAGCTTTTTGATTGCACGGCGCTGAAGTCTCGAGACATGCATCTGGGAAATCCCCAGTTTATCTCCAGCTTCTTTTTGGCTCATATTCTCAAGATATGTGTATTGTATAATTAATTTCTCTCTCTCAGACAGGACATGCAGGACTTTTTCAAGCACAAGCATTTGATTTACTTTCTCATAGCCCTCGTCTTCATTTCCGACGATATCCAGCAATGTGACTGTTCCGCCATCAGAATCGGCCTCGATTGAATGGTCAACAGAAAGCGCCTGATAGCTTTTTCCCATTTCCATTGCTTCGAGCACTTCTTCTTCTGATACACCCAGCACATCGGCTATTTCGTCCACTCTTGGAGACCTATGAAGTTCGGTTGTGAGCTCTTCAACGGTCGCTTTAATCTTTGGGCCCAATTCCTTTATGCGGCGCGGAACATGAACGCTCCAAGTTTTATCCCTTAAGAAGCGCTTAATTTCGCCGATAATTGTAGGAACAGCAAAGGCCTCAAACGTTTTGCCGAAAGACTCATCATAACGGCGGATAGCCCCTAATAAGCCTATAATGCCTACCTGGACAATATCCTCATGATAAGATCTTCCTTTTGAGTACTTGCGTGCAATGGCTTCAACTAAATTCTGATATTGAAGGACCAGGGCATTTTGAGCTTCTTCATCCTGGTGAAGCTGGTAGGCTTTTATTAAAGCATTTGTTTCTTCCTTGGATTTTTGGTTAGGTTGAGATTGTTTTTGCATCCCTCTCCACCTGCTCTCCCTCTAGGTATTTGGTCATGAAGACCGTAACACCCTCTTTGTGATGAATTCTTACTTCATCCATCAATGTTTCAATCAGGTATAGACCCAAGCCTCCTTCACGCAGGAATTCCACAGAATCAGTCTGGTCGTATGGCCCAATGCCTTGTCTTGCAGATTGGAAGTCAAAACTTTTCCCGCTGTCTGCGACCATTACCTCAAGACGGTCAGTGTATAAACCGAACCCGATGACTACTTCTCCTTGCTCATTCTGTTTGTATGCGTGTTGGACTGCATTGGTGCAAGCTTCACTTGTAGCGATTTTAAGATCTTCAATTTCTTCATATGCAAATCCCATTCTGCTGGCAATCCCTGACAGCGTCAGGCGGATTACCCCAACAAATTCCGGCTTGGCCGGAATTTTCACCTCTATATAATCAAATGGCTCGTTCATTGTACTCCACCTTCAATCCCGCTGTTAATATCAATAATATCGGCCAGGCCCGTAATTTCGAAAAGTCTCTTTAAACGGTCCGACAAGCCAACAATCTGGAATTTGCCGTTATTGGCACGGACATTTTTAAATACACCAACAAATACACCTAAGCCGGTACTATCCATATAAGAGACTTCAGATAGGTTGACCACCATTTCTACGCCCTCTTTTTCTGTTAAAGGAAACAGCTCTTCACGGAGTTTAGGAGCTGTATACGCATCAATTTCTCCGCTTACCATTGCTTCAATCAGCATATCATTTTCTTTTACATCTATTGTAATATTCATAACTGACCCACCTCTTTACATGTCAACTGCTTTTTACTAGTTACCCGCTTTTAAAACCCATTAAACATTTCTTTTTAAAATAATTAAGGTAAAATCGTCCCGCAATTGAAAATGCTGAAGTTTTTCAAGTTCTTTATATACGCTATTAACAATTTCCTGTGCACTTAAATGAATGTATTTTTTGATTAATTCCAGCAATGATTCCTTTTCTATAAACCCTTCTTCTGTACGGCATTCAGTAACCCCGTCTGACATTAATATAATCATATCTCCGGGATTTACTCCTTTTTCGTACTGGCGGTATTTAGTTTTTTTATCAATGCCGAGAAGGAGGCCTTTCGCTGCCAGTTCGGTAAATTCACCCGTCTCAGCAGCAAAGAAAAGTCCTGGTTCGTGTCCGGCAGAACCATAAGAGAACATATGGCTGTTCGTATCATATATTCCATAAAACATAGTAATGAACATCGTTAAATCTACGTTCTGTTCTACGACCCGATTAAGATTTTCCAGAACCGTTTTAGGGTCATTGCGGTTTTCAGGCAAACTGTCCATGGCATATTTAATCATGGACATACACAAGGCCGCCGGCAGCCCTTTACCTATTACATCAGCAATGGCTATGCTGATTGTGCTGTTTTCATCCTGAACAAAATGGAAATAATCACCGTTCATATGTTTGGCAGGAACACTTATGGCGCCAATATCCAAACCTTCAACAGAAGGAACCTGCGTCCCCAGCAGGGTTTGCTGGACGTTCGCAGCTATCTCCATTTCTGTCCTGAGTTCCTGCTGAATATGCTTTAAGTTCTGATGTTCCCGATAGGCAAACCCATAACCTATCATGACTTCCAAAAGGATATCAAAAGAATGGTGAACATACTCAGGCAAGTCCGGATAAAGTTCACCCATCAGGCTTTTATGAACGCTGATAATCTCTTCAGGAGAGATTTTGTGCTCGATCGACTTCCTGCTGAACTTCTGGCCCTGATACAAAGCCTGTTCAGATTGTTCCTTAATATAATTCTCAAGAATATCCCGATACTTTGATTCCATCATTTCTCGGAAATCCATACCGCTTCCCCCTAACGAAGCCACTTAGTTGCTCTTATATCTGTTCCGGTTCCAGGATTGGAGTCAATTAAGAACTCATCCATTAACCGCTTCACACCCGGCAGACCGGCTCCTAATCCCCCTGATGTCGAGAATCCGTCTTCCATTACTTGGCGTAAATCATTGATTCCAGGGCCGCTGTCTACCGCAACTATACGCAATCCCGCTTTTCCGCCGTCGTATATTTTTTCAATACAGACTTGCCCCTGTCCGGCGTATAAATATATATTCCTGGCAAGTTCACTAATGGCTGTAGTGATTCTAGCCTGGTCAACTGTACCAAAACCAAGCTCTTTAGCAACATTCCGCCCAAGCTGGCGGGCTGCAACGATGTCCCATTCGTTTATGATTTTAACGCAGGATTGGTTTTCCATACAGTTACTCCCCCAATTCCTGTTGTAATTTCTCCAAACCTTTTTCTAGATCTAATGCAGTAAGGACATCATCTAACCCAATACCTAACTCAATAAGCGTAATTGCTACGGCAGGCTGTATCCCGGTTATGACTACTTTTGCACCCATCAGTTTGGACATATTTATTACGTCGCCGAGAACTTTTGCGATGAATGAATCAATAAAGTCAATGGATGTTAAATCAATCACGACTCCATTTGCGCTGGTCTCATGGATTTTATGGAGCAGATCCTCCTGAAACTGCAGAGCAGTCTGGTCATCCAATTCCCACTGGATGGAGACTAATAAGCAATCGTTCAGTTTTAAAATTGGGATTCTCACTCTCATTCCACTCCCTCCACATTCACAATTTTGCGGCTCGTTAACTCAAGTGCCGCTTCTACACCCTTTTTCAAGGTATTCTTTGTAGTAAACTGATTTAAATCAATTCCCAAGTTTACGATGGTCTGGGCAATTTCCGGACGGATGCCTACAAGCATGCATTTCGCTCCGACAAGTCTTACAGCATCAGCTGCCTGTATGATATGATGGGCTACCATCGTATCAACAACCGGCACACCTGTTATATCAATAAGCACCACTTCGGAACGGTGTTTTACTACTCCATTTAAAAGGTTCTCCATAATCTGCTTCGCCCGCTCCGTATCAATTGTACCGACAAGAGGCATGACTGTAATTCCTTCGAATACAGGAATCAGCGGCGCAGATAGTTCCTGAAGCGCAATTTTTTGGAGGGACACAGTTCTTTCCCAAGTGGTTGAATACATATTTACCACTTCATTGACCATGGGAGTCATCCAGCTGTCAAACTCGTAAATGACTTTCATTTGGTTTTCCTGAGTGACAATCCCCGTTTTCTGCATGTCCTCAAACACAATCTTTCCGAAGGTTTGGAGACCTTTTGTCACAAAACTGAGCGGCCAGCCCAACCGTACGATTTTCTCAGAGAAATCACTCAATTTTGAAGTGAATTCCTCATTTGAACTTTTTATATTTGAAATAATCAGGTCAATGAATTCCCGGCTTGTCCCGATAAATACCTGATCAGATACTACCTTCGTAACTCTTTCATCCGCATTTTCCTTTGTGGCCTCAAGCCACTCATTGAATATGGAATCTTTGTTATTTTGTATATAATTCAATATTGTGGAATTCATTTGTTCCTCCTATTTTAGCATATATCTATTATTAGCCTTCCAATTCCCCTTTATTGTACAGAAGATAAAAAAATCTTTCTGTCCCGTATATCAATTAAATGATAACAGTGAATGCCAGTCAAATGATACCTATATGCTGCCGAATGAATAAACTCCAACCTTTGGTTAATTCGACAATTTTTAATTAAATCCCTTTTTTCCCTTCACAACTCAGCAGATTTCCATCGAATATTGAAGTGTATGCTCTATATGAAACGGGTATATTTACAAAACCAGTCAATTTTATATAATAAATGACTTTCTTTTTTACCCTCTTTATAAAAAACTAAACCTTTTTGCTGTATAAAAAATAAAAAACGCCCTTCAAAAGAGCGTTTGTTAAAATTCGATGAGGCCTAAGCTAATTTGCACGGCTTCATCCACTTTTTCCATCATTTCGTCATCGAGATGGGTTATTTTATCGGTTAAGCGTTGTTTATCAATTGTACGAATCTGTTCTAATAAGATGACCGAATCCCTTTCAAAACCATAACGCTTCGCATCAATTTCAACGTGAGTAGGCAGCTTCGCTTTTTGAATCTGAGCTGTGATTGCTGCAACAATTACTGTGGGACTAAACCGATTCCCGATGTCGTTTTGGATGACAAGCACTGGACGGACGCCGCCTTGTTCTGAACCAACAACTGGGGATAGGTCTGCAAAATAAACGTCACCACGTTTGACAATCAAAGGATTATCCTCCGCTTACTAGACGTTCAACTGTGTGTTCTGCCTCGTATTCCGCTTGAAATGCTTCAGATGCAATCGTCAAATTTATTTTCGCCATCTCCATGTAGCCTCGTCTCATGGACTCGCGAATTTGTCTCTTTTTGCGTTCGCGCAAATACATTTTGGTTGCCTGATAAATGAATTCACTCCGGTTAACGTTTTCCTGTTTTGCAAATCCGTCTAACTCGGTTAAAAGATGCTGCGGTAATTTCACCATTATCTCTGTTGTTGTGCTGGAATCAGACACAAACATACACCTCCACCATCACTACACACCATTTTTATATCTACCATTTTCAATATTACCATTAATAAAGCCCAATGCAAAGGGGATTCTTTAATTCTTCTGTATTATCGTCCAAAAAAATAGTATTTTATGCATGATTTCAGAAAAGCGGAAGCGCCTTGCTCACCCCCGACAAGAACAAGACGAGCCTCACGGAAAGGCGTTCTTTGCCTTTTTGGGAGGAATGTCCGAAATGTGGAGGCGACTGCTCAGGGACGACAAGCATAAGACGAGCCCTGCAAGAAGGTGTTCTTTCCTTCTGGAAGGGATTGGCTTATGTCTCGAGTACCTAGGAGCCGAAACAAGACAAGCTTGTGACCTCGAGGGGGTAGGCGCTGAAGCTAGACAGTTAACTAACTTCAGAATTTATCATTTTTATCTTTTCAGAAAGCCGCCGCGCTTATCCCATCCCTTTTTCCGGACGATAGCTCAGCTGCTCAGCAAATAAAGTTTTCGATTATAGCAGATAATTAATTCCCCCGATAATTTTACCATCTCTTTTATATATGCGCGGAACCCGGGAAGATACCATGCAGGTTACTTCATAGTTGATGGTTTCAAGTTTTTCGGCGATTTCGTCAACCGGAATCTTTTCTTTCCCCTGCTCGCCGATCAGGGTTACTTTTGTACCGACAGGCATTTCATGTGGAAGCTTAATCATGCATTGATCCATACAAACTCTTCCAACAATTGGAACCCTCAATCCTTCAGCAAGAACCTCCTGCCCCTGAAGTTTTCGTATCCAGCCATCCGCATAGCCAATCGGCAAAGTTGCAATCCATTCATCTTCCTGTGCCTCATAAGTCGCACCATAGCTGACTTTCTCGCCTTTATGAAGCTTTTTCACATGAACAATAGAGGTATGGAGAGAAAAAGCTTCTTTCAGCTGGAAAGGAAGGTCAGACTTAATTTCCATGGAAGGAGCCAGGCCGTACATACTTATCCCCATTCTGACAGCATTGAAGTGGGCTTTGGGAAATCTAAGGCCCGCCGCGCTGTTGCTGGTATGGATGTACTTCGGCAAAATCTCCAGCCAGCTGGTCATTTCCTCAAATCTGCTCAGCTGCTTTTCAAAATAAGCATTCTCCAATGAATCCGCTGTGGCGAAATGCGTAAACACCCCCTCAAGCAGAAAACGCTTGTCCTTTTTGATAACGCTCTCAATTCCCGCAAGTTCATCACGGCTTCGAATACCCAGGCGGCCCATGCCTGTATCAAACTTTAAATGAATATTCAGGACTTCTCCATCTTCCACATATTCGTATGCTTGTGATAGCCATTCCTTTTGAAAAACGGTCAGGGCTATATTTTTTGCCGCTGCTTCGCCTGCATGCTCCGGGCGGCTCGCTCCCATTACTAAAATCGGAGCTGAAATCTTTTTATTCCTCAATGCCATCGCCTCATCGAGTGTGGCAACAGCCAGAGAGGATGCGCCCGCTTCCAGGGCCGCTTCCGCCACTGCAGCATCTCCATGACCGTACCCATTTGCCTTCACAACCGCAATGACGTTTGTCCCTTCTTCTGCATGTTTTTTCATTGACTCTACATTATATGAAATATGATCCAGATTTATCTCTGCCCAAGTGTCCCGGTACATTTTTGTTTGTTCATACATCGATGTCTTCACGTCCTTTAGCCATTGCTTCTCTACATGTCGATTATCAAACTCGGGCAGAGGGTTTGTCAAATGGTTATTTCTTTATCGCAATGTTTGATGCTTTTCCTCTTCTTTAACCTAATGAGTTAACTGGAACAAAGGGAACTTAGACATCAATAATGGTACTTCGCTCTTTGTTCGGTACTAAGTTAAATCAGTCCGAAGCCTCGCTTATTCGGACTGTTGATAGCGAAAACCGAGATAGTCTGCCCGAACCTGGGGCTTATTCGGACTGATGTTGGTGAAAACCGAGATAGTCTGTCCGAATTTGGGGCTTATTCGGACTGTTGATAGCGAAAACCGAGATAGTCTGTCCGAATTTGGGGCTTATTCGGACTGTTGATAGCGAAAGCCGAGATAGTTTGTCCGAATTTGGGGCTTATTCGGACTGATGTTGGTGAAAACCGAGACAGTCTGTCCGAACCTAGGGCTCATTCGGACTGATGTTGGTGAAAACCGAGACAGTCTGTCCGAACCTGGGGCTTATTCGGACTGATGTTGGTGAAAACCGAGACAGTCTGTCCGAATCTGGGGCTTATTCGGACTGTTGATAGCGAAAACCGAGATAGTTTGTTCGAATCTGGGGCTCATTCGGACTGATGAATGTGAAAACTGCGAAAGTGTGTCAGAACCTGGGACTTATTTGGACTGATGCTGCTGAAATTTATGAATCGTGAATCCTAATCTGGCTTTCATTCGAACAAAAGGTGATTCAAGCTGCAGATTCTACTTCAGGCAAGATTATTTTATCCAGCATAAAAAAACAGGCCCCTATGAGACCTGCTTTTTGCCAGTGATTTATTTCACCATGTCTCCCTGTACAGAGCGGGCAATTTCGGACATTTCTTCAGGTGACAAATCATTGGATGCAATCATATAATCCACACCCTGGTAGGTCCAGGAAATGGTGTTGTCAGAAAGTGCACCAATGGTAAAACCAAGGTCAACAGGCTCGCCTTTAACTGAAGTAACGACAGATGATGCCGGCATGACAGCGGCCTTTTCCTGCACAAGAGTGAAGGATTTTTCTCCATCGTACGTCAATACAACACGCTTGCTATCTTCTGTTTGCACTTCCTGTTCATCAACCAGTTTTACATCAGCCATTTCCATCTGTGGGTATTTAACTGCGAATTCCTGATCCTTCACCTCTGCCATCACCGGCACTTCGAGCTGGGCGCCTGTCATGTTCTTCTGCATGTCAAAATCCTTCTTATCGAAGCTTGCATTAAACTTTACATTTGAAAATTCTACTGTTACAAGTGCATTTTTATCAGGATCCATAACCTTCACACTGACTGGGGATAAATCGGACTTCTTAAGCTTGATTTCCTGGACAGGAAGCATCTGATTATTTTGATAGCGTGTTTTTGTTTCAAACACATAATGATCTTTGGTAGCGGAGAACTTAGCTTCTTTATCCTCCATAATGTCCTTGACTAATGATTCATATAAATAAGCCTGGCTGCTGTTCTGCGGCCAATCGCTCTGGAAGCGGAAGCTCTTGTTCAGCGCAGGAGTGAGGACAAATACACCGTCATCGTTTCGCAGAATCATTTGGCTTTGTTCCTTTTGGGCGTTTTTCAGGTTTACCCGGTAAAAGTCAGGCTCCTTATGCCATACTTCTATTTCGTAAGTTTGCGGGTCAGTCCCCATCTGCAGAGTCATTTTGGCCTCTGCCTTGTATCCTTTAATGTCTTCGAGCTTATTGTTAAGATCCTTTACGACATCTTCCTGTGATTTAGTTCCACAGGCAGACAATGCAAGAACTACCAAAAACCCGGCAAGCAGCATGAACCACTTTTTCTTCATTCCTTCAGCCCCTTTGTCTCATTTCAGTGAGATCGGCCAAACTTCCGGCCTGTCTCTCCTATCGCATTATGAATATATGAGACAACCTTAGGGAATATGCTAGGAGGAATGACAAGCTTTTGAAATTCTTGAGCATACCAAATGTCAAGTTTTTTCTATAACCACCTGAGCTACCGCATATTCTCTGCTATGGGAAATCGATAAGTGTATCCCATCTTTAAATGGCTTCGAAATATAAGGTTTTCCCTTTTCATCCTTTTCAATTTCAATATCCTGAAAGGAAAGTTCTACCCCAATTCCAGTGCCCCATGCCTTTGAAAAAGCTTCTTTTGCCGCGAACCTCCCAGCAAGATATTCAGCCCTTCTCTTTTCCGGCAAGCATCGATAGACAGCCTGCTCTTTTGGTGTCAAAATCCGTTCAGGAAACCGCTCCTGCCTGGCGATAATTTTTCGTATGCGCTCGAGATCTGCAATATCAATCCCAATACCGGAAATCATCTCTCATCTTCCTTCTATTTATATTATTCGCTGCATAAAGAATACAGTAGAAGCACTATTATGTACACATTATCCAATGAATAAGTGTTATGGCATGCTGAAAAAACGCTTTTCAGGCTATGATGTAGATACACGGTCCAACAATTCAAGCACGGAGGAGAGCCATGTTTACAAGAACGGAAAGCTTTAAGGAATTTATCCGCTACTACCCTGTTGTTTCTGCTATCATTTGTATCCATATTATCATCTATTTATTAACAGTCGTTCCCCTATTCCCAAATACACTTATTTTCGAAAAGCTTGCAGGAGTCAATTTATATATTGTTCAAGGTGAATACTGGCGGCTGCTGAGCCCGATCATACTGCACAGCGGTTTCCCCCATGTTTTATTCAACAGCTTTTCTCTCGTTCTCTTTGGCCCTGTACTGGAACGGCTGCTCGGAAAAACCAGATTCATCCTGCTTTACATCACAGCTGGTGCAGCAGCAAATATTGCAACACTGCTTCTTGAACCATTGACATATATTCATGTGGGCGCCAGTGGTGCGATCTTTGGCCTGTTCGGATACTTTGCGGCAATCATCGTATTCCGAAAAGAACTTTTATCCAGGGAAAACTCACAAATCATTCTGACCATCACGATAATCGGGGTAATCATGACCTTTCTGCAGCCAAACATTAATGTTACAGCCCATTTATTTGGCCTGCTTGCAGGTTTCCTGATTGGTGCGGCATCACTTGCAAAAGGACGTACATCTTCTTCATCTGGCATAATACGGCCCGGAGGTCTTTCCGGCATCAAACCTTCATTAAAAGGGGTGCCCGCATCAAGGCTTGTTCTCTGGGGAATCATTATTATTTTGGCTGTCCTGGGGTTTTTAGCTAGATAATTCAAAAAAGGAAAAGCGCTCATGGGCGCTTTTCCTTTTTCAAATAACTTCTGTTTAATCCAGTATAAGAATACCACTTATAAATAGCATACACTTCTTTCCGGTCAAGATCAGAGACCGTTCCGCCTGTCCCCCCAATCCCTGACATGGCCACAGCTTCTATGGTAGCCAGACTGCGCTTTTTCTGAAAATAACTTTCGCTCATGGTGAGGGACTGTATTCGATTTCTTTTCATAAAGACAGTCGTCCTGACAATCCCTCGATATCTGAGAACAAGCTGCTGAGAGCTGATATCCCAGCCTGCATCCCTGTATTTGAGATACGACCATCCCAATGAAAGGATCATCAGCACCAAAGAAAAGTATCCCCATGGCCTGAAAAAGAGGAGCGGCACAGCCACAAAAGGCAGTACCCACAGAAACCCTCTCCATAAATAGCGGTTAAGCGCCCTTTTCGGAGCTTTAAAGAATCCGGGCTGCAGTTCGTAGTGGGACAAGCAGGGCTTTAGCAGCCCGGCAATCCGTGTTTTTTTCACAATCGGCAGGATCATAAGGCGGGCGCTTTCATTGTCCTCAATGGAACCTCCTGCACTTTCAATATAGACAGTCGCCAGGCCAAGTGGCTGCCTAAGCAGATTTTCCCTGAATTGAATAGCCTGAATGCGATTCAGCGGAATCGTCATCTGCCTCTTTTCAAGCAGGCCTCTTGTGACAATCAATTCCTTCTCAGTCTTTATTAATGTAAAATCGGCATATTTCAGCATACTGCCAATAAGAGCGATCAGCCATGCAATAAAAAAGACGATGAAGACCAGGATACTCACAAATATAATTCCGTTGGCAATAAATCCTTCGAACCCGGCAAACACCTTTTCATACGGAATGATTTCTTCAAATTGAAAAACAAAAGCAAAGACAGCTGAAATAACGACACCTGCCCCGCCTGAAGTTGATGCCAGAAGGAGCAGCTCGCCAGGAGAAATTTTATAAATCACTTCCCGGTTCTGCAATGCTGTTTCCATTTCGGAAGGATTATTTTTAGCGGCTGAAAATGCCTGCTGAATGAACGCTGCATCTTTTTTAGAAATAGCCGTTAATACCGCTTCTGCCTCACCAGCCCCGCTTGAACCGGCTGTCTCCACTTTCATCTTCACAAGGCCAAATGGCCTTTGCAGCAAACCTTCCGATAAGTCGAGACTTTGAATTCTTTCAAGTGGAATATATCTCTTCTTCCTTATCAGAACACCATACTCGATTCGAAGCTCGCCTTCCTCCAGTCTATAGGTATATCTCCACCAGGTAAGGATCCCTATCATAAAAACCGCGATTATGACCCCTAAAGACAGGACAAGCTGAACAATCTCCCCATTTCCTCCTCTGCTTCCAAAGACGACAAAAACAAGAAAGGGCACCAGCATTTCCTTTAGATGTTTAAGGAAATTGGCTACCGCTGATATTGGGTGCAGCCGTTTCGGATTAGACATCATCATCTGCAGCCCTTGCCAGCAAGGAAATGAAAAAGCGCAATTCCTCCGCTTCGTCCACATCCAATGCCGGTATCTCGTGAACAGTTGCAGCTGTAGAGATGGTGACAGTAGCAAGACGAAATTTACGCAATATCGGCCCTTGCTTGGTATCCACATGCTGCACCCGAATCATGGGAACAAGGGTCCTTTTAATCACAAATATCCCATGTTTAAGCTCTATTTCATTTTCCCGGACCTCATACCTCCATCTTTTCCACCTTAAAGAGGGGAAAGTCATAATGACCAGGTAGGCATAAGCGGAATAAAACATTAAGGAAGCTCCAATAACCCAAATAGGCCAATTAAACAGGAAAGCAGCAGCAATAGCGCCCCCTGATAACACAAAAGGAAAAACCGAGTGGATTGTGCCGGAGATTCTCCATGCAAGCAGCCCCCTTGCCGGTATCCTTTTATGCGGCTCTGTAATCATGCAGTACCCCCCGCAATTCCATAAAATTAATAGTCTTTCAAAAACGCCCAGAGTCAGTTCTCGCTCAAAACCTCTTCATTACATGGCGTTTTGAATCAGCACTTTCACTTCTTTAAGTATACATGACAGAAAAAAGAAGTGTCTCCCTTTTATGAAAAAAGTGGGGTGCATCTTATATTTCAAAGCTGGATGAGTCAATAAAAGTAAGATTAGGGTTCATTCTCAAATCTTCAGCAAGCTTAAATAGGGCACTGTCCTTCATTTTCGCTTCGATCATACAATGGATTTCAGGCACTGAACCCTTAATATTTTGAAGAAACTCCATGAACATATCAGCATTAATATAATCGGCGTGAGCTCTGAAATCTTTGTCTGATTTCGGACTGGAAATATGCATTTTCACAGGCAGTTCTGAATGGTCCCATGTCGCTGCTACCCTTCCCCATTGCCCCATCCAGTTATCATTCTCAAAATTGGCAAGGTGATGGTGGTAATCAAATACAAGCGGAATCCCAAGTTTTTCACAAAGGTAAAGCGTATCATCAAGAGTAAAGGTGGTATCGTCATTCTCAAGGATAATCATTTGCTGGATTCCTGAAGGTGTATAGCCCCAATTATGGATAAATTGTTCAAGAGCCTTCTCTTTATCATCATAGCCTCCGCCCACATGCAGAACACAGCGGTGAGCTGAATTCAGCCTCATGCCTTTCAGCAGGGCTTCATGCATTGCCAGTGTTTTAATGGACATATTCAATGTATCAACTTTCGGCGTATTAAGGAGCACAAAATGGTCCGGATGAAAATCCACCCGCATGGGGTGTTCATCCAGAAAGTCACCTATTTTGGATAGAGCTTCTTTAAGAGGGTGCATATACTTCCAATCAGAGAGTTCCTCATGATTGGCAAGAGGAATCAGCCGGGAACTAAAGCGGAAAAAATGGATATCATGGGCTGCATTGTGCTTTAGCAGCCTCAGGCAGTTCTCAAGATTTGATACAGCAATCCGCTCCAGTCTTGCTATAGCCGCCTCGCGGTCTTTAATGGCCGAGAATTGCTTGAACGTCATCATTTGCGATGGTGACGCGTTTTTCAGATTCATGCTCATCGCGACATACCCAAGGCGTACAATCGTCATGTCGATTCCTCCCGTACAGCATTTCCCTTAGTATGTACGGCTGCCGCTGAGAAATTGCACATGGATGGCCCTTCATGCAGAGCTAAATAAAAAAGAGAGCAGAATCTCTGCTCTCCAAATTTATTAACGATAGCTGCTGCTATTTGAACGGTTATTGTGGCTTTGACGTTTTCCAGTGTGGCCTTGACGGGATTTATATGATCCTTTCTGGCCTCCTTGTCTGCCTTTTCCGTTATAGCCTCCGCGGCTGCGGTCATTCGGCTTTCTGTCTCGCTTAGAAGGAAGCGGCTTTTCCTCTGTTAATTTAACAGGAGTTGTATCCGGTTCTTTTGTCAGCATCTTCAGTACGGCCTGAACCACTGTTGAAGCATCCTTTTGTGCCAGAAGCTCATCTGCTGCTTCTTTATAGCTCTCAAGATTGTTTTCCTCAATGGTTTGCATGATTTTTTCCATGACTGCTTTTTGCTGGCCTTCAAGGGCCTCATCCAGTGTTGGAGCATCCATGCGTTCCATTTTTCTCTTGGTTGTACGTTCTACGACATGGAGATACGATTTTTCGCGCGGATTGATGAATGTCATCGCAACACCTGTTTTTCCAGCACGTCCTGTACGGCCGATGCGGTGAACATAGCTTTCAGGATCCTGAGGAATATCAAAATTGTATACATGTGTGACGCCGGAAATATCCAAGCCTCGCGCAGCAACATCTGTTGCAACAAGGACGTCAATGCTTCCCTCCTTGAACTTGCGAAGAACAGAAATCCTCTTAGCCTGGCTTAAGTCACCATGGATTCCTTCAGCCATATATCCGCGAAGATTCAAGGCTTCAGCCAGTTCATCGACACGGCGCTTTGTACGTCCGAATACGATTGCCAATTCCGGTGATTGAATATCCAGAAGTCTTGTCAGCACATCAAATTTATTCTTTTCATGCACTTCAATATAGTATTGTTCAATAGATGATACAGTCATTTCCTTCGCTTTTACACGGACAATTTGAGGGTCCTTCATGAAACGTTCTGCCATTCTGCGGATTGGCGCAGGCATTGTAGCAGAGAAAAGCAGCGTTTGGCGCTCATCCGGAATTTGTGCAAGGATTGCTTCAATATCATCAATGAATCCCATGTTAAGCATTTCATCCGCTTCGTCAAGGATAGCTGTATGGACATGGTCAAGACGCATTGTTTTGCGGTTTATGTGGTCCAAAATACGTCCTGGCGTTCCAACGATGATATGCGGTTTGTTCTTCAAGGCACGGATTTGGCGATTAATATCCTGACCTCCATAAATGGATAGGACTTTCGTTCTTTTGCCATAGCCGATTTTATACAGTTCTTCCGATACCTGAATTGCCAGCTCGCGAGTCGGAGCAATCACAATTCCCTGAATGAAATCCTTCGTGTTGTCGATTTTATCAATCATCGGGATTCCGAATGCAGCAGTTTTTCCTGTTCCTGTCTGCGCCTGCCCGATCAGGTCTTTATTCTCTAAACTTAACGGAATGGTCTGGGCCTGAATAGGAGTCGCTTCTTCAAATCCCATTCGCTTCAGTGATTTCATTGTCGCCGGGCTGATGCCCAAGTCTTGAAACTTTGTCAATGTATTCATTCTCCTTCTAATCATAGAAAAATTTTGTCCCTGCAAACCTGCAGGCAGGAAATTCTCCTGAAAATTGGCCTATGAGTCACTCTTCCGGACGATTATAAGAAAAGTTAGGGCACCCCGTAAGGAGCCTTTTAACCGGCAGTATCCGGTCTCTAGATGCTGTAACTTCTTATTTTTATAAAAAGTGCGGTTATGTTTCGTTAAGAAGAGTCCCACTCACTATGAAACCCGCTTGAGGAAAGGATGAGGGTAAATTCTATCCAAATTGTTCACGGACAATCAGGTCTCTAAAGATGAGTTTTTCAAAGAGAAAGCACTCATATATTTATGGCCATACTGAAGTATGACGTTCTCAGCAATACCTCTGTATTTAATGAAAAAAGACATTCTCCTGCTGGAGTATGTCCGGGTTCTCAAAAGAAGTTCCTGTTGGCACTTTGGTGTTTATATTACCATTTCCAAGTAAGCATTGCAAACTTGAAGGCTGGCTGAAAACCTTATCATTCCGGCTTTTTTTGAAGGAAACCAAGGATTTCCTGAAAGAGGCGTTCCCCTTCCCCGCAATGGCAGATAAGATGTTTCGAGTCCTTTATAAAAATTAATTTTTTGGCTGATGAACTAATATTATTGTATAAATATTTGGCACTTCTTGGTGGCACAACTCCATCACTTTCACCTTGCGCAATCAATGTCGGCACAGTGATCTGATTTAAGATAGGTTTGATAGAGGCCACAAGCCTGCGGAATTGAAGAGTTGCCGTAATCGGTGTCGCACTTATTTTCCGCTTATATCTGACGAACAGCTCATTGTCGGCCAGGTTTCCCTTGAAGGCATCCCTTGCCATCTCTTTAATATCGAAGAAAAGCTGTTTTGGATTTACATAATAAGCAGCAGCACTAAGCAGGACCAGCTTATCCACAGGGTAATGCACTGTTAAGTAGCTGGCGATCAGGCCGCCCATCGAAAAGCCGACTACATACACTTTTTCACAGCGGCTTATCAGCCTTTTCAGCTCTTCCTCAGCATGCTCAATCCATTTGTTATAGGCAATTCCCTTTAGCTTCAGTTCATCGCCATGACCCGGCAATGTCGGCACGGAAATCTCCCAGTCTGTATGTTCTTTCAAATATTCTGCTAAAGGTTCTACTTCAAATGGAGCTCCTGTAAAACCATGTATGCACATGCAGCCAATCATTCTCGAGTCACCGCCATTCTTTATAATATATGTCAATTTCTATTTTACACTTTTTCCTTTTTGCCATACTAATCAAACCTGTTGGAAGATAAAAATTATAACGAAGGAACTATATAAAAATAATTTAAACCCCTGTTTCACGTGGAACAGGGGTTTATTTCCTATAATAACAGATATATACAAAAACAGAATTAACAAAGTATGAGAATGATATGTTATTTCCAGCTGTTTCAGTCTTATCATTCTATCTGTTAAAGTGTTGTTATTATTCTTTTCTTAGCAATTATTGAAGGGCTGAGACAACTTCTTCAAGTTTCATGCCCCGGGATGCCTTAACCAGTATAATCGTTTCCGGATCCACATGTTTCTTCAGCTCTTCGATCAGCGGCTGTTTGTCAGTAAAGGCGGCCACCCGTTCGTGAGGCAGTACCTCCTTCGCTCCCTTGGCGATATATTCGCCAAGCTTGCCGTAAGTAAATACATAATCAACCTTTTCAGGATCCACAGATTTACCTGTGGAATAATGGAAATCCTCCTCCTGCGGACCAAGCTCCAGCATATCGCCGAGAACAAGAATTTTCTTTTTATATCCTGGCAGGTTGGCGATCAGTTCAATCGCCGCATTCATAGATGTTGGACTCGCATTATAAGCATCGTTGATGATTTTTTCTCCACTTTGACCCTCGAGAAGTTCCATCCTCATGTTCGTCAGCTTTAAGCTTGCGAAGCCTTCGTTCATCTTTTCGTACGGAACGCCGAAATGGGATGCTGCTATCATGGCTGCCAGGGCATTGAGAACATTATGGGTACCTAACACAGGCAGATAAAACTTCCCGCTGGACACATTGATACCAAACGTGCTGCCGCTGTCATTCTGCTCAATATCCATCGGGTATACATCATTTTTCCCGGTTCTTCCAAAAGTTCTTAAAGCTGCAGAACCGCTGTAGGATTTCAGTTTTTCATCCAGGAGAGGCTCGTCTCCGTAATAAATAACCAGACCATTTTCCTGGAGCCCATTTACAATCTCCAGCTTTGCTTCTGCAATCCCTTCTCTGGAACCTAAATCCTGCAGGTGTGATTCGCCTATATTCGTAATAATCACAGCGTCCGGACGGGCAAGCTTCGTAAGAAAATCGATTTCCCCCCTGCCGCTCATTCCCATTTCCAGCACAGCGATTTCCGTATCTTCCTCAAGAGCCAGAATGGTTAAAGGCAAACCGATGTGATTGTTGTAGTTACCTTCCGTTTTTTGAACCTTATATTGCAGGGAAAGGAGGTTTGCGGTCATATCCTTGGTTGTTGTTTTACCATTGCTTCCTGTAATCCCTGCCACTTTTACCTTTAATTCATCACGATAGCTTCTTGCCAATTCCTGAAGAGCCGTTAGTGTATCTTCGACGATCAGGATTGGAAGATGAAGCGGGGGATTAGGAACGTCCTTTTGCCAAAAAGCCGCGGCTGCCCCTTTTTCGATAGCATCTTCTACAAATCGATAGCCATCCGAATTTTCCCCTTTGAATGGAACGAACAAATTGCCGTGATTGATTTTTCTGGAGTCAATGCTAACGCCTTGTATGGATGTATCATTAAAAGATGATACATCATTATCTACTTTAATCATCTGTGTAATTTCCTGAAGTGTTTTCTTAATCATATGGCGCCTCCTATTCGGCAATATCATAATTTCATAGTATATCTAATATTGCCAGTTATGTATGAACAAAAGGAACACGACAAAGATGCCGTGTTTCCTTCAACAATTATGCCATTTTACATTGTGTGTTTGATGCTTTGTTTCTCAGCATGGCGTTCGATGGCGAGATCGACAAGCTTTTCGATCAGCTGAGGATATTCCACTCCCGTATGCTTCCATAGAAGCGGGAACATGCTGAAAGGTGTAAAGCCTGGCATTGTATTAACCTCATTAATGTATAGCTTACCCTCTCTTGTTAAAAAGAAATCAGCTCTGACCAGACCTGAGCAGTCAAGGGCTTTAAATGCTTTAATGGCCATGTCCCTCAGTTCACTGTACTCATTTTCTGAGATTTCAGCAGGAATGATTAATGCTGTGTCCCCATCTTCATATTTGGCTTTATAGTCATAGAATTCAACTTTCGGGACAATCTCACCGGCAACAGAACATTCCGGATAATCATTGCCCAATACGCCAGCTTCAATTTCTCTGGCTGTAACGCCTTCTTCAATGATAATTTTACGGTCAAATTGGAAAGCTTCTTTGAATGCTCCCTCAAGCTCTGAACGGTTCATGCACTTGCTGATTCCTACACTTGAACCCAGGTTGGCCGGTTTTACAAAACACGGATATCCGAGTTCCTTTTCCACTTGATCGTAGGCTGCTTCCGTCTCATTTTCCCACTCGCTGCGGATAAACCAGACATACTTCACCTGTGGCAGGCCTGCCTGTGCAAAGATATTCTTCATGATGACCTTATCCATCCCTGCAGATGAAGCCAATACTCCATTCCCCACATATGGCAGGTTAAGCAGCTCAAGCAAACCTTGAACAGTGCCGTCTTCCCCGTTTGGACCATGAAGCAGCGGGAAGATTACATCAAATGGACCTTTATTCTGTGCATCCTGGAAAAGAGTCGGTGCCAAAGCAGTTGGAGGAAGTGCTTCCCCCTGGGAAAATTCCAGCTCCTTCACACTGGAAACAGGTCCTTGCAATTGAGGGCCCTTTACCCATTGACCTTCTTCAGATATATAAATAGGATGAATTTCAAATTTCTCTAAATCCAATGCTTTAATCACAGCCATTGCAGTCTGCATCGATACTTTATGCTCTGCAGATTTTCCGCCGTATAAAAGGCCAACCTTCGTTTTCATAAAAGAACCTCCAATATTCAATCATGGACTTACCGGCTTCTCATGCCGCTTTATTCCGTTATTTTACTTAACTGATTTTTATGCTCTTTCAAGCTACTCTTTATTGTAACACTTTCACATTTAAGAAAGGGAGTGATTACATGTTCAATTCCACAGGAATTTTTTTCTCCGCATACGCCCATATTCCTATATGTATGAAATGGCCCTGAAAAAGGAAACTTTTCTTATCTAATCCAGTAAAATAATTTCCTTTTCTGGCATTAATTTAAACTCACTTTCTACAATTTGTTATCTTGAAAAAACGTCTAACCGCCTGCGATAGAGCAATTAAAGAGAAAAACCCTTAATCCCTGGTAAATAATCGGACTTATTTTATTATTATAACAAAAGTTTTATCTATTAACTTTTAACGTAAAACAGGATATAATCCTCCTAACAAAAACAACTGTATTTTTTAGGAGGACACAAAAATGAAGTTCGGTTTGCTTCCCAGAATTATTGCAGCCATAGCATTGGGTATTTTATTAGGTTCTTTTTCCCCTGAATGGCTTATTCAGCTATTTGCTACTTTTAATGGACTGTTCGGAAACTTTCTTGGTTTTGCGATTCCATTAATTATTATCGGATTTATCGCGCCAGGTATCGGGAGCATGGGAAAAGGCGCAGGGAAACTGCTGGGGATTACAACTGGCTTTGCCTATGCTTCTACGATCACTGCTGGTTTAGTTGCCTATTTTTCTGCGACGGTGTTATACCCTGTTCTTTTAAAAAACCAAAGCTTCAAAGAGTTTGAGAATCCTGAGGATGCTTTGCTTTCACCCTTTTTCCAGGTGGACATGCCTCCTGTAATGGGGGTCATGACGGCACTGCTGATTTCATTCACGCTAGGCCTTGGATTGGCTGCGATCAAGGGAAATACTCTGCAAAATGCTATGAATGATTTCCGTGATATTATTGAAAAACTGATTGAAAAGGTCATCATTCCATTGCTTCCTGTCCATATTTTTGGGATTTTTGCCAATATGACGCAGGGCGGACAGGTTGGCGCCATTATTTCTGTATTTGCCAAAGTATTTGTCATGATTATTGCTCTTCACCTTTTATTTTTACTGCTTCAATATTCAGCGGCCGGTACCCTTATGAAAGCCAATCCGCTTAGACTCATGAAAAATATGATGCCTGCCTACTTTACGGCACTTGGAACCCAATCATCCGCATCCACCATTCCTGTTACGCTTAAACAGGTTAAAAAGCTTGGTGCACGTGAAAAAGTCGCGGATTTCTCTGTTCCATTACTGGCAACGATTCATCTCTCCGGAAGTACGATCACCATTGTGAGCTGTGCGATCGCCGTGATGATGCTGCAGGGTCAAACAGCATCATTTGCAGAAATCCTGCCTTTTATTTTAATGCTTGGCATCACGATGATTGCAGCTCCCGGCGTCCCTGGAGGAGCTGTCATGGCCGCATTGGGTCTGCTTGAAAGCATGCTAGGATTCAACGAAACCATGCTTGCGCTTATGATTGCCCTATACCTTGCCCAGGACAGCTTTGGAACTGCGTGCAATGTAACCGGCGACGGTGCGCTGACACTATTATCAGATAAGGCAAGCGGCAAAGATAAGAAACTTCAGCCTCAATCTGCTGTGAAAGCTGGCTAATTGAAAAAAGATGTCCCTGTGGGGGCATCTTTTTTTTGTGCGGTTTTTATAAATTTTGCTGCACTAGCCGGCATATCGGTTACTTAGTTTAATTTATCGGTCAGTTTTAAATTTTATCGGTCACTTGGCGCGACATCAGCTTTACATTACCAGGAAAGTGAAAAGTGTATATCTGGACTTTACTTAACAATCAAAACAGGCGCTTTCACACGTTTGGCTATTTTATGGCTAACACTTCCGAGCACCATTTCCTGAAGTGTATTCAGACCCCGGCTTCCTACTACAGCAACATCAAAATCCATCTTGTTGGCGAACTCAACAATGGCTGGTCCAGGCTCTCCCTGCAGGATTTTTATTTCATATGAAATGCCCTTTTCTTTTAATAAGTTTTCTATTGGCTCTAAACGTTTTTTCCTCACCTGGTCCACTATACTCTTATCAAAATGGTGAAGGATATCTTCTTTTGAGGTCTGGCCATCAACAGCATACACTACGGTTATTTCAGAATCAGGATTCTGTTCAGCCAGTTGAATGGCTTTAGCGGCTGCACGAATGGAATGATCGGATCCATCTGCAGCAATCAGTATCTTTTTAAACACAGCCTCACCCCTAACTTATTCTTATAAAGAAAATACCACAGTCAAAACTGACTGTGGTATTAATTACAGCATTTATTAATGGCCGGATAATTTCGCACCAGGTTTGCGGTGAACGGCCAAACGCTCAATCAAGTTCGAGCTTGGCGCGTTTAATCCTGATAGGCGGACTAGCACACCGTTGTCACGAAGCTTTAATACAATCTTATCTATGGCAGCGACACCTGAGTCATCCCAGACATGCGCCTGTGTAAAATCAATTTCAACTTCGTTTAATACTTCATTAAATTCGAATGCTGCTACAAGTTCATCTACAGAAGCAAAGAAAACCTGGCCTGTTACAGCGTATATTTTCTTATCTCCTTCAATTCGTGATGCAGCATGCACTTTCGAAATTTTAGCGACAAAGAAGATCGCACTTAGGATGATCCCCGCGAACACTCCTTTGGATAAGTCATGAGTGAAAACAGTTGTAACAGTCGTTGTCACCATAACAATCGAATCTGTGACAGGCGTCTTAGCAAGGCCTTTAATGGATGACCAGTCAAATGTACCGATCGATACCATGATCATAACGCCAACTAATGCAGCCATCGGGATCTGAACGACAATATTTCCTAATACTAAAATCAGAAACATAAGGAATGTGCCGGCTGTCAAAGCCGAAAGTCTGCCTCTCCCGCCAGATTTCACATTTATAACGGACTGTCCAATCATGGCACAGCCTGCCATTCCGCCGAATAGACCTGCCACGATATTCGCAATTCCCTGTCCGCGGCTTTCCATATTCTTATCACTGGCCGTATCGGTCATGTCATCAACTATGGATGCAGTCAGCAAAGATTCAAGCAAGCCCACGATCGCAAGGGCAATAGAGTATGGGAAAATAATCTTCAGAGTCTCAAGGTTAAATGGAACATCCGGTATAAAGAATGCCGGAAGGGCCGATGTGATAGTTCCCATGTCGCCAACTGTGCGCACATCACTCTTTGTCATGATGGCAATGACAGTAATAACAATAATAGCCACCAGAGGAGATGGCATTGCTTTAGTAAATCTCGGGAAAATATAAATAATCGCCAATGCACCGGCAACCATCGCATACATTACCCATGAAGCATCTGCAAACTGTTCAAGCTGTGCCATGAAAATCAATATTGCCAGTGCGTTAACAAACCCAATCATAACCGCACGCGGAATGAATTTCATAAAGCGGGCCAGCTTAAGCACACCAAATAAGATCTGCAGAATTCCCGTCAAAATGGTCGCAGCAAATAAATACTGCAGTCCGTGATCAGCTACTAATGTAACCATTAATAACGCCATCGCACCAGTTGCAGCAGAAATCATTCCAGGCCTTCCGCCAACTATTGAAATGGTTACAGCAATACAGAAAGAAGCATACAATCCAACCATTGGATCGACACCAGCAATAATCGAGAATGCAATCGCCTCTGGGATTAGTGCCAATGCCACTACGATTCCAGCAAGAATGTCTCCCTTAACATTGCCGAACCATTGTTCTTTTTTTGATAAAACTTTCAAATAAACACCTCTTTATTAATAGATTTGTAGTAATGACTTTGAACTCTCATCAAAGTCGGGCCGACAAAAACATATAGAATCATAACATATTTACTTATATTTACAAACTCTTAGGTAAGCGCTAAAAATACTTAAAATCTATGTTTTTCTTTCGAAATCAACAGATTACTATGCATATAAAAAATAATTTCCAACAAAAAAATGACCCTGGAGCAGAGTCATTTATTATCCGATAGGCGAACAAATCTCAATATAATGTCCATCCGGGTCTTGCACATATGCCACTTTCTGGCCCCAAGGCTTTTCAACAGGCTCAAGCAGGACAGGCACTCCTGCGGCCTTTAGCTTTTCCACAGCCGCTTCTACCTCTTCTGTGATAAATCCCAGCTCAAATGTCTGCTCCTTTCTTAATCCATCCGGTATTGGAAGCCCGGTGACTTCCCGTCCTCCTTCTCTCGTATTAAAAGAAAGAATGGTGCTGCCTGTATCATACTCGATGTAAGTTCCAAATTCATTCCTAAGCTTCAGGCCCAGCAATTCACCATAAAAATGCTTCGTTCTTTCCAGGCTTTCCGCATATAAAATGACATATCCCATCTTCAATTCCACTTATGTTCACCTCTTCAAATTTTCTATTCATGATATGATTTCAATATAGGAGGTATTTTCTCCTTTTAAAAGAATGTATAATCTTTGTAATCATTTAATAGAGGTGCAGCAATGAACTGGAAAGAAATTGAACATCAGATGTACACCATGTGCATGATTGCAGACGGAGATCAGATCCTTCTCATAAAACGCCCAGATTATAAAGGCTTCCCTGGCTATCTCGCACCAGGCGGAAAAGTAGAGTTTCCCGAGAGCATTACGGACGCAGCAAAACGCGAAGTGCTTGAGGAGACAGGGCTGCATGTCAAAAATATTATTTTTAAAGGCTGGGATGAGTACGTAAACCCCCAGATGAATGTCCGCTACATGGTATTTAATTATCTGGCAGACTCCTTTGAAGGAAGCCTTCTTGCAGATCCTCCTGAAGGAGAATTGCAGTGGGTTTCAAGACAAGATGCACTGGACCTTCCTATGCAGGATTGGTTCAAGAGAAAGCTGCCGCTTTTTTTCGAAGAAGGGACTTTTGAGATCCATTCAGTTTGGGATGAAGAGCAAAATACAGAAGGAGCGAGCAAGACAAGGGTTTTTGCTAAGATATAATGAAGGAACCAAAGTGTTCTGAGGAACCTTATAAAAAATAATAAGGCTCGTTTTTAGCGAGCCTTATTCGCAGTGAGCCATGCATCCTTCTAAGAGGAACTCCTTTTTATCCCGGTCGATCTGCAGGATGGTCAGGCTGGTTCCATGAATGAAGGGCGGGTCCCAAATGCGTTCAACAGCAGCATTGCGGCAAAGCATATATAGAGCTTTGACAGCAACAGCATGGGTAACAATCAGCACACTGCCTTCTGATAAGGTCTTTTGCAGGTCTTCCAGAAAGGAAGCAACGCGGTTTGCCACATCGTAAAAGCTTTCTCCTCCTGCACTTTCATAGGACTCCGGCCGGTTCCAATAGGCATCGAAGGCAGCCGGATATAGCTCCCTTATTTCACTTTCCACTCTTCCCTGCCAATCACCAAGATCTATTTCCATAAGCCTTTCATCTGTCTCGACCGGAATCTCCCTTGTTCCTCTTACAAGCTGGGCTGTATGTAAAGTCCGCTTGCTCGGTGAAGATATAATACGCTTAAATTCTATATCCTTTACTCTCTCTCCCAGCAGTTTCGCATCACGTCTGCCTTTCTCCGTTAAATCAGAGTCCAGGCGCCCCTGCATTCTTTTCTCTTTATTCCATTCCGTCTCACCGTGCCGGATGATATATATAGTCAGCATTCCTTTTTTCATGCCCTTCTTATCAATATATGAAAATAGCTTCCTGCCAGCTTCCTGATTTCTTCCGATTTCGCTTCGGGAAAAACGGCTATAAAACAAGTTGATGGGCCTGATGATTTTCCCAAGTCCACTGCTGATTCAAGGTCCATAACCTCAAACTTCCTATTGGAGAACAGCCCGTTCAGCTCGTTCAGAATGCCTTTTGAACCTACAGGAAGCGTCTCAATTTCTTCAATGGAGTTGATTATTTTAAAAAGCTTCAGGGGTGCTGCCTCCGCCTCCCTTTCAATCAGCTCCTGGCCAACTAAAGGGGAACCAATAACCGCTATCCTTGTATCATCTGTATACGTTAGGGTCTCAGCAGGAAGTGCTCCCTGCCTTTTGCCAAGTACAGATAACCCTACCGCAGATTGAAGCAGGTTAAAATTGCTTTCCGTACTGCCGGTGATTTGCAGTTCCGTAAGGCCTAATTCATCGGCCCCCTTCTTAATGCCCCGTATAAGCTGGTCCCAGGCATCATCTCCGCAGAAATTCTGAAGTACTGCAGCAAATGGCTGAGCACCCGCTGACATACATTCCATGACAGCGACTCGGAAGGAATAATACGAAACGGTCTCGTAAGGAACCTGCACAGCGTCCTGTTCTTTCTCGCCGATTGCTCCGCTGTTATCACTTGCTACCACAATCATTTCTTCAGAATTAATAGGAAAGCTTAAGACATCCCTCACTGCTCAGCACCCGCTTTGGAAAGAGCCGGGCCCACAAGCTTGACAAGTCTCGGTATCGCTATATAAGCAATAACAGCATTTATCACAGAGCCTATAAAAAGAGAAGGCACAATTGCCAGGTAAAAGGCCTGGCCCATTAAAAAGATAAATGGAAGCGGAGCTGCAAAGGCATTGCCTAACACAAAAAGAATTCCCGCCAGCCAGTGCCGGCCTCTCTGATACAATGAACTGAAAATAAAGGCTAACAGTGCCATTTCAACAGCAATCAGGAGATGAAGAGGCCCTAAAGGCATGCCGCCCAATAACGCCGACAGCAAATGCCCGATGGCCGCAACGGCCGCACCGCCATAGCCTCCAAGCAGCGCGGCTGCAAGCAAAGCAGGAAATGCATCCAGTGCCACGCTTCCGATAATGGCCGGAACTTTAATCGCTGCACCGATTGCTGTCAGTGCAACAAGCATGGCTGCCATGCCCAATCGCATGCTTTTCATTCCTTATCCTCCTTGCGCTTTCCTTCACGGAATACATTAGCACTGCGCACATACTCCACATCTTTCTGGTTAAGACGGAAATTAACCACTCTTGCCAGGGCAAAGAAATAATCAGATAAACGATTCAGGAATTTCAGTGCCACTGCAGAGGTTTCCGGATCCGCTTTTTTCAGTGAGACCACGAGCCGCTCCGCTCTCCGGGTTACTGTCCTGGCAATATGAATGGATGCAGATGCAGGTGCTCCCCCAGGCAGAATAAACCTTTCAAGCTTTGGCGCTTCCTCAATCAATTGATCAATCTTAGTCTCCAAATAGTCTACAGATTCCTTCGACAATTTCAGCTCCCGCTTTTTCGAAACATTTGCAAGGTCGCCGCCACAGTCAAAAAGCTCATGCTGGATCTTCTCCAAATCCTCCAGGACATCCTGAAAAATGGACGGATCCAGCTGTGTCATAGCCTGCCCGACAAAACAGTTGACTTCATCCACTGTTCCGTATGCTTCAACCCTTACATCATCCTTTTCCACCCTGCCTCCGATAATGCTTGTTTTTCCCTCATCACCAGTTCGTGTATAAAGTTTCATCAGCAATTCCCCATTTCATTTTATTTTTTGACTGATGCCATACCAAATCAAATCAACTCTATCTGCAGCAGCAGCGGCATCCTGAAAGGCCCAGCCTGACGCATCCCGCCACTTTCGGTCAGCTGCTTCCATTGGTACAATGCCTTTTGAAATATCAGATCCGATTAAAACGATCTTTCGATTGACAGCTGTTTTTTCCCACTCCTGCCATTCTGCCAGCATCTCCTGCCATTTGTCCCGAATCTCTTCAAACTCCAGCGCTTGTGACCATTCCCGAATCATCAGCTCGATTCCCTCATAGACGATTAGTTTTTGACCCAAATCGCCAGCCAACTCACCATGATAAGCTGAAATCCATTTATGAGGAGTATCATCCAATTGATAAAATTCCTTCACCCATCGGGATTTCCCGTTAAAGGCGCCTCCTGTAATGAAGTGCATCTCTCTCCCCTCCTAAACTCTTCCCGTGTCCATCTAAGCTCATAGCCTCTTCCAAAAGGAACTTGCCATTCCCAGAATTCTTTTTTCTCCGGTGCATACTTTCCAAGAAGGTATCTTATGACTCCGCTGTGTGTAATAACGGCAGCATCACGAATATCCTTCCGAAGCAATTGATCGGTTAAATTCTGCCACCCTTTATCAACTCTTGCTGAAAATGCTGAAAAGGATTCCCCTCCAGGCATCACTTCTGAGAAAGGAGCTTCCAGCCATTTTTGATAAGCCGGGTTATCTTTCAGCTCTTGATAAGTCCTGCCTTCCCACTCACCAAAATGCATTTCTCTCCATTCGGGACAGGATTCAATAGAATGATCCGGGAAAAGAATAGCTGCCGTCTTCATGCATCTGCCTAAATCACTTGCAAAAATTCTTCTATAGTCCCGAGGCGCCGCGGCAAGCTTATCCCTATGTTCCGGACACAAAGGGGAATCTGTCCATCCCAGATAAGCATGGGACTTATTGGCTTCTGTCAGCCCATGACGAAATAATGCAACAGCCACAGTATCATCCATAAAAGCACCTCCGTCCCTTCCACACTGGCCCCAAGCACATCCCCTGTCATTCCCCCAAACCAGGCAATGACTTTCCTTGATAAGAATGCGAATAACAATATTGAAAAAAGAACCATGAAAAGAAATCCAACAATGGCAGGATAACCAGCCAGCCCAGCAGCTGCCGCGGCGGCCAGAAGGAAGATAGGGTAAATAGATAAGGTGGTTTTAGAAGCAGCCTGCTGAAATAATGAGCCTAGCCCTTCTTTTTTGGCTGCCTTAACTTTTATCAGCAATACCCCCATTACCATCTTGCTTAAAAAAGGAATTACTGTGATTAAAAAATAGGAATATGGATTTGATAAAAGTACAATTTCATAGATAAATAGAAAACGGGCACCCAGCAATACGATGATGGACAGCACCCCGAACGCCCCCACCCGGGGATCACTCATGATTTCCAGCCGCCTCTCCTGATCGCGATAGGAGAAGAACGCATCGCTCGCATCCATCCACCCATCAAGATGAATCCCGCCGGTCAGCAAAATGCCGGCCAGCCAGACGGCAAAGGCCGCAGCCAGGAGTGAAAAAGGAGTCCATTCAAGAAAAGCATAGAGAATAAATGCGTATATGCTTCCCTGAATGAGGCCGGCTATAGGGAAGGTTCTGATGGCCTTCTCCAAATGAGGCTTATCCATGGGCAGGGATATTGGAATGGGAATGCTTGTAAAAAATTGAAGGTTGATCAATAATCCTTTAAGCCATTTCATTCTGTTTTCTCCAGCTAAAGACGATTTCCTTTAATTTTTCCCAATCAAGATGCTGAATCATATTTTCCGCCAGTTCGTTGTATTTCCTATCCTTCAGGGCTTTTATTCGGACAGGCTCTTTACTTGGAATGCCTTTTTGTTTGCGCAGGGAGTTAAGCCACGCACCCCTCCATTCATCATTATGGAAGATGTGGTGCATATACGTCCCTACCAGACGGCCTTCATTTCCATAGAATCCATCTTCTTCGCCATTTTGAAGCAGAAGAAGGCGATTGCCATCAAAGTCTTTTTCAAGAACTGTTTCACCCAAATGGATTTCATATCCATCCAAGATTTCTTTTACGGGAAGGTTCGTGCTTGAATGCAGACTGCCCTTCACCTGCACGGTCTTCTTGCGTTCATGAAAAATGGTATCTGCCGGTATCAAATTCAAGCCTTTTTCCTTTTCATAAGGATTCCCGGTATCAGAACCTGCCATATCGATTAATCTCCTGCCAAGCATCTGGTATCCTCCGCAAATGCCCGCAATTGAACCTCCATCGGCAGCATAGCGCACAATCCAGTCAGCCAGACCTTTTTCCTTGAAATAGCGCAAATCGCGAATCGTGCTCTTTGTGCCGGGAATGATCACCGCATCAGGCGAGCCAGCCTCCGATAAATGCCTTACCCATCTAATGTTCACGTCATCTTCATAGTAAAACGGATCGATGTCACTGAAGTTTGAAATAAATGGCGGCCGCAGCACAGCAATATCCAGAATACCTCCTCCAGCCCTTGGAACAGCAGCTTGAATGGATAGGGAATCCTCTGCATCGATCATATGGTCATCCAAGTAAGGCAGAACGCCAAGGACAGGGATGCCCGTCTTTTCCTCGATCCAGCGGATGCCATCCTCAAACAGTGTGATATCTCCGCGGAATTTATTAATGATAATGCCCGTAACCCGCTGTCTTTCCTGTTTGGTGAAAAGCTCCAGGGTTCCAACAATACTGGCAAAAACACCGCCCCTGTCAATATCGGCAACAAGGATGACTGGCACATCCGCCATTTCAGCGACTTTCATATTAACAAGCTCTTTATCTTTTAAATTAATTTCAACAGGGCTGCCAGCTCCCTCTATCACAAGCAGCTCATATTGAGCATCAAGCAGACTCAGTGCCTCTCTGATGGTCTCCAGCCCCTTTTCATAAAAGGATTCCCGATAGCTTCTTCCTGATAGGGAATTGACTGCTTTTCCAAGGAGAATAACCTCCGCATTCTGAGCGGATTGAGGCTTAAGGAGAATGGGATTCATCCAGACAGCAGCTTCAGTTCTTGCCGCTTCAGCCTGAATGCCCTGTGCCCTGCCGATTTCATTTCCATCCTTTGTCACGTATGAATTATTGGACATATTCTGGGATTTAAAAGGAGCCGTGCGGAAACCTTCATTGGAGAATGCCCGGCAAAGAGCCGTAGCAATCAGGCTTTTACCGGCATCAGATGAAGTCCCCTGAATCATTATCCCTTTCATTCCGGTTCTCCTTTCATTTGTATGGGGATACCAGCTTCAACAAGATAGGCTTCACCAGCCATATCAACTATATTCCTGTGAAGCGTCCCAAGTATTTTTGAATATGTAATCACCAGTTCATTTCTGCCAATTGGCTCATTCAAGACTTCGTTGCTGACAACGATCAAGGCCCTGCATTTTTTGCGGATTTCAGTGATGGCCTTGAGAATTTCAGATGACAGATTTCCCTGGAATTCTCTGTTCCGCCAAACGTCTTCCTCTCTAAAAAGTTCATTATTCAAGAGAGTGGTCAAGCAATCGAAAAGAATAATATCCTGATTATTAAAGTTTCCCGAGATCTCTTCAAGTGCGGAAGGCTTCTCCCAGGTTGTCCAGCTTAAACCGCTCTTTTCCCGGTCATCCTGGTGCCTCTGAATCCGTGTCTCCATCTCGGAATCGCATGCTTTTCCTGCAGCAATATAATGAAGCTTACCTTCCGTCTTTATTGCCAGCCCGGCAGCAGTCCTCTCTGCAAAGGAGCTTTTTCCGCTCCGTACTCCACCGGAGATAAAAATCAGCGATCCTTCCGCCATTGCTGCATCGCCTCCATCAGCACATTGTTGTCTTTCGGCCCTTTAATCGCAAAGCGCAGCCATCTTCCTTCCAGGCCAGGAAAATTCATTGTGTGCCTCGGGATAATTCCTTTCTCAAGCAAAAATCGAAAAAGAGGCAGCTGCACATCAACGCCCGGATCTCTTAACAAATAGAAATTAACTGAAGAAGGAGAAACCTCATAGTCCAATAGCTGATAAAATGGAACCAGCCTATCTCTCTCCTGCCGGATCAAATTCTTTGTCAGCCTGACATGCTCTTTGCTGTCCAGACACCATTCTCCTGCTTTTAAAGCAAGGGCATTCACGCTCCAGTGGGGTTTCAGAGAAGCCGCTCTTTCAATTAACCTCTCACTTGCCATCATGTATCCTAGGCGCAGGCCGGGAATCGAAAACATCTTTGTCATGGAGCGCAAAACCACAACTTTCGAATCCCTTCCAATGAAAGGAACGATAGATTGATATCCTTCAACAAAGTCATAAAAAGCTTCATCCATAATGAGCAGGCAATTATGGATGCTGCACTTCTTTATCAGTTCCTCAACTATGGATAAGGGGTAAAATACACCGGTCGGGTTGTTTGGGTTGCAGAAGAAAAGAACATCAGTAAATTTGAGCTTTTCGGATAACGCTTCCATATTCAGACCCCAGTCTTCAGGCTCCAGCTGATGATAGGAAACCGTACAGTTATTAACCCGGCAGGCCTCTTCATATTCCGAAAAAGCCGGCTGAATAATCAGCACCCTTTTTCCGGCTATCATCCGGCCAATCAGGGTGATTAGCTCGGCGCCTCCATTCCCGACCAGAATCTGTGTTTCTTTTATTCCCTCTTCAGCCGCCAATTTGCTTTTTAAATAAGCAGCATGGGGATCCGGATAATCAGTTATATATTGGAAAAGGTTTCCCCACTTGTCTTTTACTTCGCGGGGAGGTCCAAGGGGATTGATATTGGCGCTAAAATCAATCCGATCTGCCGGCATTGGTTTATCCATCGCTTCATATAAATATTGCGGATTAGATCCGTGTGAAGGCCAAGTCAAGGAACATCCCTCCTGTCCATAATAAAAGCAAGAATAAGAAAACCGTCTTGTTCATGATCGAAATGCTTTTTATGATATGTTCTTTTTCAAGCAGCACCATTGACTTTCCCATCGTTGCACGGTTAGAGATTTCACCCTTATAAAAATTAATACCTCCAAGCTGTACCCCCAGAAGAGCTGCAACAGCTGCTTCGCCCCAGCCGCTATTTGGACTCGGGTGCTTTGGTGCATCTCTTAAAAGGATTCCCCATGCTTCCTCATATGGAGAATGCTCCGGCTTTTGTGTGAGCATGATGCAAACCGATGTCAGCCGGCTCGGGATCCAGTTCGCGATATCATCCACTTTGGCAGATGCCCACCCAAAATCTATATACCTTTCATTTCTATGGCCAACCATCGAATCGCATGTATTAATGGCCCTGTAGATAAGGGCCATAGGCGCACCGCCAATCATGGCCCAAAATAATGGAGCTGTAATGCCGTCACTGGTGTTTTCAGCCACTGTCTCCACGGCAGCCCTGACAATGCCTGGCTCATCCAATCGATCTGTATCCCTGCCGACAATGTATGAAAGCTTTAATCTTGCTTCTTCCATATCTCCTTCTGCAAGAGGCTCATAGACCTCCAATGCTGCATCTTTTAAACTCTTTTGTGCAATGGCTGTGAAGATAAGAATGCCCTCTGCCAGAATGCCGGCAATCGGATGAATTCCATAGAAGAGACGGATGATTAAAAAAGTTATACCTCCCGCCGCCAGCAGAACTACAAAAAGCATGATAATTCCTTTTAATTTTCTTAGGCGGCCTTTATTAAGAACTTGTTCAAGTTTATGTATCAGGGCACCCATCCATCTGACCGGATGCGGCCAGTTTGGCGGGTCTCCTATCAGCTTATCTATGATGCAGGCAAAGGTTAGAGCGATCAGGTGATATAAAATCATCTCTTTATCCTTCTTTGCGATTTTTTTATCGCCTCAACAGTACATTCGTAGACACCTTTTCCGATCACTTTGCCAAGCGGTGTAATGGTACCCGCATACTCCAGGTTTTCTCCCTGCTGTGTGGCCGCAATCATAATACTGTCTGTCGATGTTCCGGTCGCTATCGTCCCTGTGACTTCATCCTTTACTTTCTGATCATATAAGGCTCTTGTCTTTGCCTCGGTTGCAGTCATAATGCATTGAATAAAAGCTTCCTCTGTCAGATTGCCATTAACGAAAACCCATGTATTGATTGTACCCGGAGTCAGATGATAAGAATGTGCTTCACTTTTCGAGGCATCAACAGCATTGCCGACACCTGCTGTCACAACCACATACACAGAGAAGGTTTCATCTTCATAAAATTTACTGCTATGATCCTCAACATATACAGCGGTCATCATCCCCACGGTTTCACCGGGTTCAAAGCCGATCTCCCGGACAAAATCAGCCATCTCCGCTCTATGATCACTGCAATCATAATTCTTGCTCACATGCCGGTTTAGAAATATGCGATTCCAGCCGGTGCCTGATCCGGTTACACCTGATGACATGGTTTTCAGCGGAAATGGGGAGCGAAGGACAAGTAAGTCTTCCTTTACCTCAAGACTGGATCGATCAATTCGATTCACTGATTGGCTTTCCGCCTGAGAGCGTTCGGGCACCAAAACCATCTGGGGGGCCGGGACTCTTGGATGCGGAAGCTTTTCAATCTTCGTCCTATAGACCTCACGTATTCTGCCTTCTTTTAAAACCTCATTGGGAACGTGGTTAATATTGACTTCGCCATTCTCCAGCAGCAATAGGCGGTCACAGTACAGGCCGGCCAAATTCAAATCATGAAAAATGGAAATGACCGTCAGCCCGCAGTCTTTTGACCATACAGAAAGGAGATCAAGCAATTCTTTTTGATAGGATAAGTCAAGATGGTTAGTCGGCTCATCCAGCAATAATATTTCCGGTTCCTGGGCAAGGGCCTGGGCTAAAAACACCCTCTGTCTTTCGCCGCCGGATAATTGCTGAATATCATAATCCTGAAAACGGGAGATGCCTGTCTGCTCCATGACCCGATTGACCGCTTCTTCATCTTTGCTGGACCAGCTCTGGAACCACCCCTTTTGATGGGCATATCTGCCGAGGGAAACCGTTTCCTTTACGGTATAAGAAAAGGCCTGAGAGGAGTGCTGTGGCAGAACAGCAATAATTTTTGCAAGCTCTTTCGGTGTATACTGTGAAAGGTTCTTTCCTTTGATCAGTATATCTCCTGACTTATGAGGCAGAATGCCGCTCAGCATCTTCAGAATCGTGGTCTTTCCGCTTCCATTCGGCCCCAATATTCCGAAAAGCTCCCCTTTTTCCACTTCAAAGCTGATATTTTTCACAACCGGTGCACCGGTATATCCCCCAGTAACTTGCTGAACGCTTAGCATGATTAACCACTTCTTTCTGAACTAAGATACGCCTTCGAAACAAGCAAAAACCGCTTGTTCCTGCGAAGAAAATCCAAGGAAGCCTTCCCCTTGGCACTCCCCCTTGAATGGGTGGACGCTTGCGCTGGACAGTTATCGAAGTTCAAAGTTTATTCTTTCTTTTAATTAAAATAATGGCAAACGCAGGTGCTCCGATTATTGCTGTAATCACACCGATTGGAAGCTCGGTAGGTGCAATGATCGTCCGTGAAACCAGATCGGCAATAATAAGAAAACCTGCACCCATCAGAATGGATAGCGGCAATAGATGCCTATGATCCGGTCCCCATAACAGCCTGGTCAGATGAGGGATCACAAGCCCGACAAACCCTATCGTTCCAGACACAGCTACAGCCGCACCAGTCAAGATGGAGCCAGCTATCAGGACCATCATCTTTCTTTTCTGAACGTCCACACCTATATGCTGAGCCTTTTCTTCTCCGAAGCTCATGGCATTAAGCTCTTTGCTGTTCACTAAGAGAAGGATGGCACCTAGAACAAAAAACGGAATGATAATTTTAATATACGCCCAGCCTCTCATGGATACACTGCCAAGAAGCCAGCCAATAATCTGTCTAAGCTCCTCTCCTGTCAGGGCAATCATCAGAGAAATTAGAGCGCCAAGAAAAGAACTGAAGATAATGCCTGTTAAAATAATCGTTTCCACTTTCATGGATCTTTCAATTTTTCTGGCAAATAGCAAAACGGCAAAAATGGTTAAAAAGGAAAATAAAATGCTGAATAACGGCAGCGTAAACATTCCTGCAAACGGAATGGATAATCCCAAGAACAATGTTAAAACAGCACCGAGTGAAGCCCCGGACGAAACCCCAATTGTATATGGATCTGCCAGCGGATTTCTTAGTAAACCTTGAAAGGCGGCTCCCGCAATTGCAAGAGACGCCCCCACTAAGCCAGCCAGCAATACGCGCGGCAGGCGAATATTCATAATGATATTTGAATGCATAGCATCCGTGTTTTCCAATGAAATAAAAGGAAATAACTCAGAGCTTATTACTCTGATAATCGTCATGGGGTGAACAGACACTGTTCCAATTGAAATCCCCATCAGCATGGCAAAAAGCAGGAAAGCCGCTGCTGTTATATAAGCTAAAAACTTATTATTTAAATACGTCCGGATATACTGCTTTTGCAAGTTCCTCGACTCCTTCAATAATACGAGGGCCAGAGCGGGTTACCATATCGGAATCAACATCGGCAACCTGCTTATTCTTCACTGCGGTTATATCCTGCCAGCCATCCCTGCCCATTACATTGCCGACAGCATCTTCAGTGTAATAGCCATGAGTTGTGATGATTACATCCGGATTCCGTTCGATAATCGCTTCCGGATCCATTTTTGGCCATCCTTCTTCGGTAATGATATTTTCTGCATTGATGGCACTTAACATTTCGTCCATAAATGTTTTTGTACCTGCTGTATAGATTTCAGGAGCAGGTGAGACTTCCACGAATACCGATTTGCGGTCTTCTTCTTTTATGCCCTGAGCTTTTGTTTTGATTTCCTCGAGCTTGCTCTTCATGCCTGAAACGAGCTGCTCTGCTTTATCTTTCTCTCCCGCTGCGGTTCCAACCATTACAATGGATTCAAAAACCTGATCAAAGCTCTTCGCATCATTGACAACAAGGACGGTCACACCTGCATCTCTTAATTGCTGAAGACCTGCTTCCGAATTATGTGCGCTTGAAGCGTGAGCAAGGACAAGATCCGGGTTTAAAGAAATAATTTTCTCGACATTAAATTCCATGCCGCCAATCTTTTCTTTTTCTGTAGCTTCGGGCGGGTAGTTATCAAAATCGGAGACACCGACAACTTCTTCTCCAAGCCCCAATTCAAAAGCAATTTCGGTGTTGCTCGGAATCATGGACACGATTCTTTCAGGCTTGGATTCAATGACGATTTCATTATCAAGAGCATCCTTTATCGTTACAGGAAAAGCAGCCTCTTCCCCGCCGTCATTCTGCCCTTCCTCAACCTTTTTCTCTTCTTTAGGCTGTTCAGCACTCTCGCCGCAGCCTGCAAGCACTCCTGCAGCCAGTAGCATCGTTAATAAAAATGCATAAAACTTTTTCATACTCAGCAATCCTCCTAGAACTTTCGACAAAATTCGGGTGGTGTCTAACACCATCTTAAAATAATTAAAGGCTGGTTCTCATAATATTTTTTAGCTTACAAACCAAGCGCGTTGATTTCCGCTGCAGGCACTTGCTTTCCGCGGGGAGAGATGAGAGCCTCCTCGGCTTCGCCTGTGGGGTCTCTCACTTCCCTCACTTCCCGCAGGAGTCAAGTGCCCTTCGCTGCAATCAACTCAGTGGCAGAAGCTAAGTTAGCCACCCATAGACTTTTAGAAACAACCAAATAAAAAACATCTCCTCGAACGGTAAGGAGATGTTGGTATGGTCATTTATCAGTTAGTGGAGAAAGGATGGCCGGACCAAACACCTCCCTATCCTCGTAGGTTTATGGGTGCTTAAGACTCAGGCAGGTCTCCTGGCTCATGGTCAGTGCGTTCTGCTCCTTCCCATACATTCCTGTACAGTGGATTTGCAGACAGCTTCCATTTACAGTGGCGGGACCGCGCTGGAATTTCACCAGCTTCCCTATTAAGTCTTCAAAAGAGCCTGTTTTAAAACCCTTTTGAGAAGACACCTGTTCTATGCGAATATAAAATTTTCTATCTCCGATTATACACCATCACGCAGAAAAAGTAAGAGAAATTTGCTGAATGTTGTAAAAAAGTTCAGAATTCTAACGCGAGTATATTTTCCATTCCCTTGTTTTCTTATCAAACACAACCTTCGCCTCACATGGCTCTTTCACAATAGCTTCATACTCATCATACATATCATCCATATTCGCAAAGTCCCCAATAATCCAAATAGGAATTTCTATCCGGACCCGATTCTGTTCGATATCCTTAATGGAAAGGACCGCTCCTTCTTTCATAAGAGACTTTAAGGAAAGCAGGACATCTCTGGTGATTGGAGGATACGTCTTTTTCTTTTTTATGCCAAGGAGCGTTTTTTCAACTTTCATCTGTCCCATTTTACCGGGGATTACTTCCCCAAGCATGCGGTAAAAATCGTTCAGATCACGATAATATGTGCGATTAAACCAGCCATCATCATGAGCAAGGTACACATAACGATTGCTCAGGTAATTGTAAAAAGGCGGCTTAAGATGTTCTTTGACATGGCCGAGATAAAGAAGCTCTGCAATTGTCTGGCCGGGAAGCTCATTCACCGCTTCCTCTTCCTCAAAGTCGATCCAGCAAAAATCGCCATAGCCGTATACATCATCCTCAACCAGCCTGCCCAGCTTGTCCCTTGACACATAATCGAACATCGTGTGGGTATTAAAGTCCCCATGTTCAAAACGATGCTTTAACAACAGCAGATTATTAATAGAATCTGAAAGAGTTTGGGCAAACTCTGCAAACTCAATTCCATAAGTCATCACATACTGATTCTGTTCATTTAGATGGATGTAGATGAGATCACGAATAGCATGATTCCTTCTTTTCAATGACGAAACCTCCGAACCGTTACCCAAATTGGTGTTTTCAAAAAAAGCGCTGGGCTAGGCAGATAAAAATAGCGCAAGCGCCTCCACAAATTAGTAAAAAGACAGCTTCTTTTTGAAACTGCCTGTCAAACATCCAGTATTTTATTCTCCTATTGTAGCAAAAATGGCTGAAAATATCTTTGCTGATGAGAAAAAATTTTAAATAACAGAATGCCCGGTTTTTTTGAAAATACAAGAAACCATCATGCTGATTCATTCGTCTAACTACATGCAAAGAAAAAATGTAATCTGCTCTCCATTGTAAGGGCTATTTTTCTTTGTTAGGATAAAAATGTAAAAAGGTAAAGAAACCAGGTGTATACAAATGAACAAGAATAATAGATTCTCAGACCGATTCGATTGGACGTTATGCTTTCTACTGCTGCTATTTTTCCTCATCAGCTGCATCGCTATTTACAGCGGACAATCCTCCAATCAATATGAAGGGAATTTTGTCATCTCACAAATAAAAAATTATGTTGTCGGAGCTATCATTGTGGCAATTGTCATGTATTTTGACAGCGAGCAAATCAGAAGGCTTACTTGGCCGCTGTACGGTTTAGGCATCCTATTGCTTGTCGGGTTATTCATTGCACCGGAAAGCATTGCACCAGAGCGCAAAGGGGCTACATTGTGGTATATCATTCCTGGACTTGGTTCTGTGCAGCCCTCAGAGTTTGTTAAGGTATTCCTTATCATTGCCCTTAGCAAAATCATCGCTGACCACCATCTGAAATATCAGGCAAAGACCGCAGGCACGGACTTTTTCCTTCTAATCAAATTAGGGGCAGCCACATTGCCTCCATTAGGATTGATTATTATTGAAGACCTTGGTACCGCCCTTGTCATCATCGCCATATTAACTGGAATCATCCTGGTTTCCGGGATCACCTGGAAAATCCTTGTTCCGATTTATGGAATCCTTGGCGCTTTCGCGGGAACGGTGCTCTATCTGGTCATCATAGCACCGGAAATTTTGGAGAAGTATCTTGGGATAGACCCCTATCAGTTCAGCCGGATTTATTCCTGGCTTGACCCGGTTAACCACAAGCAGGGAGCCGGAATGCAGCTGTACAACTCCATGCTCGCAATAGGCTCAGGATTAATATCCGGAAAAGGGTTTACTGACAGACAGGTGTATGTGCCTGATGCCCATACTGATTTTATTTTTAGCGTCATTGGCGAGGAGTACGGCTTCTTTGGTGCCAGTGTAGTAATCAGTCTTTTCTTTCTGCTCATCTATCACTTAACTAAAACCGGCTTGGAGACGACCGACCCTTTTAATACCTATATTTGCGTCGGGGTCATCAGTATGATCACCTTCCATGTATTTCAAAACATCGGTATGACTATTCAGGTGCTGCCAATCACCGGCATTCCGCTGCCGTTTATCAGCTACGGCGGAAGCTCGCTTATGGGGAACATGATGGCGATGGGTTTGATTTTCAGCATTCGCTACCATCACAGAACTTATATGTTTTCAACCGATTCAAATTATGTTGCAAAATAATTCCAACAGCGTATAATAACATTAATATATTTAGTGTCTATGATGAAGAGAGTAGCAAAGGGCTCTTTCCTAAAAGCGAGACAGGGAGGGTGCAAGCCTGTCGGAAAGCCCTTTCGTGAAGCGCACTTCGGAGATGCATAGCTGAAAGAAAAATAGGCTATGCCGGGTAAGGAGTCCCGTTACCAAACCCCTTTAGGAAATGCGTTCAAACATATTTTGAAACGTCCTTTCAGAAGAGGTCCTTTGGACAATCAGAGTGGTACCGCGGGTGGATTTCAGCTCGTCTCTATATTTATATAGAGACGGGCTTTTTTATTTTCCAGGAGGTGTTAATATGATCAATTTCAAAGCTATTTTCACAGCTCAGCTGGCTTCAGTGCTGAAAGGTCAGCTTTCTGAAGAAGCAATTGCAGACTTAATCGAAACGCCAAGGAATCCGGCACATGGCGATCTTGCTTTTCCCTGTTTTACACTTGCAAAAGCATTCAGGAAATCACCTGCCTTCATTGCTGAAGAGACAGCGTGCCTGATTCAGGGATCGCATATAGAAAAGACAGAGGCTGCTGGTCCTTACATTAATATCTTCTTTTCCAAAGAGTCAGCCAGTGCCGTCATAATGAAAAAAATCTTGAACGAAGGAAAAGAATATGGGCAGCTGAATGATGGCGCAGGCAAAACAGCCGTACTTGATTTCTCTTCGCCAAACATCGCAAAGCCCTTTTCCATGGGCCATTTGCGGTCTACGGTCATTGGAAACGCCCTCGGCAGCCTAGCCGAAAAATGCGGTTATACAGCGGTCAGAATTAACCACTTAGGCGATTGGGGCACACAATTCGGCAAGCTGATCACTGCTTATAAAAAGTGGGGCAGCCCGGAAAAAGTGAAGGAAAATCCAATAAAGGAACTCCTGAGCCTTTATGTACGCTTCCATGTAGAAGCAGAAGCTAACCCAGCCCTTGAAGATGAAGCGCGTTCCTGGTTCAAAGAGCTTGAAAACGGAAATGAGCAAGCTCAAGCACTCTGGAGCTGGTTTAGAGATGAATCATTGAAAGAATTCCAGCGGGTTTATGATATGCTTGGCATACATTTTGACTCATACAATGGCGAAGCTTTTTATAATGATAAAATGGAACCCGTCATAGTTGAGCTGATGGCAAAAGACCTGCTGGCTGTGTCTGATGGTGCAGAGGTGGTTCAGCTGCCTGATGAAGACCTTCCTCCATGCCTGATAAAAAAATCCGACGGAGCGACTCTGTATGCAACACGGGATCTGGCTGCCGCTTTTTACAGAAAAGAAACCTATCAGTTTGATCACTCCCTATACATTGTCGGTCAGGAACAGAGCATCCATTTCAGGCAGGTTAAAAACGTTATCAAAAAGATGGGCTATGAGTGGGCGGATAATATGACACATGTCCCGTTTGGCCTCTATTTAAAAGATGGAAAAAAGATGTCTACCCGGAAAGGCAGAGTCATCCTTCTTGAGGAGGTCCTGAATGAAGCAATCCTTCTCGCAAAGAATAATATTGAGGCTAAAAATCCCGGCTTGGAAAATAAAGATGAAGTCGCTGAAGCAGTCGGCATCGGGGCTATTCTGTTCCATGATCTGAAAAATGACCGCATGAATAATATTGATTTTTCACTTGAAGAAATGCTGACATTTGAAGGAGAAACAGGGCCTTATCTGCAATACACTAATGCCCGGGCCTATTCCCTGCTCCGCAAGGCAGACGACCTCCCATCTGCCGAAAATGGGCTATCTGATTTTTACAGCTGGGAAATTATCAAGCTGCTCTATCAGTATCCTGAAAAAATCAGACAGTCGTATATGCAGCTTTCCCCTTCTGTCCTGGCTAAATATTTGATTGATGTGGCTCAAGCCTTCAATAAATATTACGGACAGGTAAGAATATTGGAGAAAGATAACGGCATCAAATCAAGGCTTGCCCTTGTCAAAGCAGTCACAATTGTTCTTTCCGACGGCATGCAAACGCTCGGCATGAAGGTGCCCCGTCAAATGTAAAAGGAGAGGCCATTATGGTCTCTCCTTTTTTGCCTTTGTGCGGGTATTTGCTTTCTGCATTTTCACAAGGCTTCTTACTAAAAATCCGCCGACAAAGATGGCCATCACCAGTAAGCCGGTATAATTCAAGTGTATTAATTTCAGAATCACACTTGCCACAGTAGCCATATATAAGGCTCCGAGCATATAGGTGATCTCTTCGTTTTCAAAATAGGAGGTAAGCTTCGCTCCAAATTGTGACCCAGCCAGGCCTCCTCCTACCAGGGAAATGCCAATCCAATAGTCAATGGATATGGTGGAAGCATAAGAAACAAAGCCTGCAGTGACGATCAGCAGAATAGCAAACAAGCTGGTTCCTACTGCTTTTTTCGGCATCATCCCTAAATAGGCAACCGATAAAGGCACCATAATAAAGCCCCCGCCCACACCTAATGTTGTAGAAACAAACCCTGCAAAAAATCCAATCAGCAACATTTTTACAATGGCCGGAGAATGTTCAGAAGGCTGACTGGCACCTGAGCCGGACTTTTTCCCTCTTTTTAACATACCTAAAGCAAAATAAGACAGCAGAATGATATAAAACAAAGGAACTGCCCACATATCCCATCCCTTTTCCTCAAGAAACAGCACAAAGGGATGGGCGGCCTGAGTAGCTGCCATGCCGCTTAGTCCAAGAATCAGCCCTTGCTTAAGCCGTATATTCTTCATCCTGATATGAGCGAAGATGCCTGAAAGAGAGGTTCCAATTGAAAAAAGCAAACTCGTGGTGATTGCTTCTACCGGAGAAAAGCCAAACAGCATGAGTGTCGGAGTAAGAATGAATCCCCCCCCTACCCCAAAAAATCCAGAGAGCACACTAATAAGCGCTCCGAGCGTAATAAATAAGAAATATTCCATGAAAAAAATCCTCACTAACCTGTATGTCTTGCCAATTGAGCGGCACTATACCACTTTACCATAATCAGCCAAGGTTATACTGTGGATTATGAATTTACTTTATTTATAATTATTATAAATAAGTATTGATTTTAATTTAATATTTGTTATAATAATTATATAAATGACATAGGGGGAATATAAAAATGGAAAAATTACATGCAGCATTAAATGTACAAATCTCAAACTGGAGTGTTCTTTATACTAAATTGCACCGCTACCACTGGTTTGTAAAAGGCCCGCTTTTCTTTACCCTTCATGAAAAGTTCGAAGAATTATATAATGAAGCAGCGGAAGTTGTGGATGAGGCAGCTGAACGCCTGCTTGCAATCGGCGGCTCACCAGCAGCGACATTTAAGGAATTCTTAAACATCACAACTCTTGAAGAGTCCAATGGGGAAAAGAAAGCAGAAGACATGGTTGCCGCTCTTGCTTCCGATTATAGACATATTAAAGAACAATTAATTTCTTTAGCCCAGCTTGCTGAGGAGCAGGAAGATCAAGTGACAGGCGACTTTGCCATCGGTCTTATGGAAAAATTGGATACGCATATTTGGATGTTAAATGCCTACTTAGGAGAATAATCGATAATAAAGAAAGAGTCAGTGAGAAAAATCACTGGCTCTTATTTTTGTGCAGAAAAAGTCTTTCCCCTGAAGGCTCACTGAGATGTTATGATTGACCTGATTGCCTGATATCATCTTCAGAAAGGAGTATCCATAATGGCAAACTTAAAATATTCTTTATTTATTTTTCTTGGCGCATGCAGTTATGGCATTCTGGCATCCATTGTAAAGCTCGGACTACAGGCCGGCCACTCTGTCCCTGAATTGACCGGAAGCCAATATTTATTTGGGCTCCTTTTGCTATTGCTTTCTTTCCCATTTATCAAAAGAACGAGAATCACCCTTAAACAAACAGCAGCTTTGTTATTGACCGGTGCTTCCTTAAGTTTAACAGGCATTCTGTATGGAATGAGCCTTGATCGGAATCCGGCCTCCATCGCTGTTGTTCTCTTATTTCAGTTCACCTGGATAGGGATTCTTTTAGAAGCCCTATATGAAAGAAAGATGCCCAGCAAAACAAAAATCATTTCTTCGATCTTGCTTATTATAGGAACTGTATTTGCAAGCAACCTGATGAATTCCGGGTCACATCCTATTCAAGCTGATGGACTGATCTATGGCTTATTATCAGCGGTTACATTTGCCGTATTCATTTTTGCGAGCGGCAAGGCTGGAAAAGGAATTCCAACCATCCAGAGGAGCATCTTCATCACATTTGGCGGACTTCTTTTGGTTGCAGCTGTTTCCGGCCCGGTCTTAATAAGCGGCGGCATTCAGCTTGAAGGCCTATGGAAATTCGGGCTGCTGATGGCATTGTTTGGCGCCATTTTCCCAATTGTATTCTTTGCAATCGGTTCACCCCATTTAGATTCAGGGCTTGCCACAATTGTAGGTTCTGCCGAACTCCCGGCTGCTGTCGCTGCTGCCATGCTGATTCTTGGCGAAAGAATATCTGAAGCACAGACTTTTGGAATTGTGCTGATCCTGATTGGAATCAGCATTCCGCAGTTCTCATTTAAAAAAGCAGCAAAGAATCGTTTTAGCACGTAAGGAGTTTTACGGCAAAAATTATTTTCAGAAGACTTTGGAGATCCACTCCAAAGTCTTTTTTCTTTAAAGGCTGTTGCATGGGTTCGGACTCTCTCCTGCGGATTTCTTCTTCTCCTGTCCGAAGTTGCACCAGGTTCGGACTCATTTGACCAGAATTCACCTCTTACTGTCCGAAGTTGCACCAGCTTCGGACTCTCTTGACCAGATTTCACCTCATACTGTCCGAAGTTGCACCGGGTTCGGACTCATTTGATCAGATTTCACCTCCTACTGTCCGAAGTTGCACCAGGTTCGGACTCTCTTGACCAGAATTCATCTTCCCCTGTCCGAAGTTGCACCAGGTTCAGACTCTCTTGACCAGAATTCACCTCCTACTGTCCGAAGTTGCACCAGGTTCGGACTCTCTTGACCAGAATTCACCTCCTACTGTCCGAAGTTGCACCAGGTTCGGACTCTCTTGACCAGAATTCACCTCCTACTGTCCGAAATTAGCGCAGGGTTCTTTACGATATTCTCTTTCATAAAAGTCTATTTAAAGAAGACTGTTTACTCCTAAAAGCAGTGGGTATATGAAAGTATGCAATTCTACAAATTCTTTTAAGGAGTGACAATATTGGACAATAATCGGTACTGGGGCGGATTTGATTACCTTTTGGCCAAACTGCCTGATTTATTATTAGCATTATTAGTATTATTAGTTGGATGGATTATTGCAAAAGCAATCGAAAAGGCCGTTTTAAAGGGTCTGCGCAAAACCAGCCTTGATGACAGAGTATTCCCCGATAAAGCAAATAGAAAATATTCTTCTGAAAAAATAATCAGCAAGATTATTTTTTATCTGCTGTTAGTGTTCGTATTTATTCTGTTCTTCAATATTTTAGATCTCGATATTATTGCTGCACCGCTTGTGGGCATGTTCTCTTCCATAATGGCAGCAGTTCCGAGCATTTTAAAGGCAGCTCTAATTCTATTATTCGCATGGCTTATCGCCACTGGACTCAGCCTGCTGATCAGAAAAAGCGGCAAAACGCTCAAAGTTCATGAAAAGCTGAACAAATGGAATTTAACAGACAATAAAGAGCAGCCTGCCAATGTTATTGATAACCTAGCTAAAATTGTTTTCTACCTGACATTGCTGGTATTCCTGCCGGCTGTATTGGGAGCTCTAAACCTGAATGGAATCGCCGGACCGTTCACCGGCATGCTTGAAAGCATCCTGGCCTTTTTGCCTAAGCTTCTCGCAGCAGCCCTGATTTTATTTGTCGGCTGGTTTGTTGCGAAAATCGTCCGCGATATCGTAACGAATTTCCTGCAGGCTATTGGGAGTGAAAAACTGACGGCAAGATTAGGCTTAAACCGATTGTTTGAAGGGACAAGCCTGGCATCTGTGATTGGCACAGTTGTGTTTGTTCTTATTCTAATTCCAACAGTCATTGCCGCTCTCGAGAGATTGGATATTGAAGGCATTTCAGGACCTGCTATTGCCATGCTGAATGATGTCCTGACGATGCTGCCGAATATTGCTGTAGCTATATTCTTCGTGCTGATTGGTGTTTGGCTCGGAAAATGGGTCCGCAAATTCGTCTCCAGTTTACTCGAGCGAATCGGATTGAATTCTTACTTCTCCGGTATGGGATTAAACAAGTCTGCTGCAGCAGGCAATGGTTTAAGCTTCTCCCAGGTAATTGGCTATATTGCAGAAGTGATTATTGTCCTGTTGTTTGTGGTGCAGGCTCTTAATATCCTTGGACTTGACTTCCTGGTAACATTGGCGACAGGTGTAATTGCCTATCTTCCTCATGTGATTGCAGCTCTTGTCATTCTTGGTGTAGGTTTGTGGCTGGGCAGTCTGGTTAAGAAATTGCTGAGCACGGTTCTTCAAGGACCGCATTATAATTTCCTTGCCAATGTCGCTCAGGCAGCCATTATCGCGATTTCAGTCTTTATGGCACTTGATCAGCTTGGTCTTGCCGCTTCCATTGTCAATGCTGCGTTCATTCTGACGCTTGGTGCACTTGCACTGGCATTCGGCTTATCATTTGGTCTGGGAGGGAAAGACTTTGCTGCCAAGTATCTTCAAAAGCTTGATCGGAAAATTGAAGAAACAACCATTAATAAAGATGCTGATACGAAAGCAGTGATTAAAAAGGCTATGCCGGAGATGAAACCAGGCTATGCCCCTGGCAGTGCTGATAAACCGATTAACCCAACAAGTCCGGATCCATCTATGAATCCGGCAAATGACCCGTTAAATCCGCGCAATAACCGGATGGATGAAAACAATGGGCCATTGAAATAATATTGGAAGCACGTCCCTTTGGGCGTGCTTTTTTATTTTCCAGGCTTTTTCTCTTCACAAAAACCTGCAATTTAAGTAAACTAATAATACCTATAAAACCAATGAGAAAGGTCGGAAAATAATTGGCAAATACACCGGTTTCTATTCCCCGTCCGCTCGTAAGAACCAATCAATGGTCGATCGTATTAAGTGTTTTAGCTTCGTGGCTTACCGGAGAAGCATGGATTCTCGCCATTCCCCTCCTTTCAGGTATAATGGGCCTATTGTTCGGCTACAATCCCATTATGCGTACAGCAAAACATTTTCTAAGAAAAAATCCTGCTGATTACATTCCCGAAGACTGGGAGCAGCAGCAATTTAATCAAGTGATTGCCGTTGCCTGCCTGGCGCTTGGCCTAATCAGCTTTCTCCTGGGCTGGACAGCTGCAGGGTATGTTTTTACAGCTATGGTAGCTCTATCAGCATTTATTGCCATTCTGGGATTTTGCATAGGCTGTTTTATCCGCTTTCAGCTCAATCAATATAAATACCGAAAATCGTTAGATAAAGCTTAAGGCAGCCACCATGGCTGTCTTTTTCTTTTCCTTTTCCACCCAGCTAGTTTCAAAGGACTTTTTAAGGGGTACATATTTCATAAGTAAATCATTCTGAGGTGAAAAAATGAAAACTGCCAGTAAGTTTCTTTTAACAAAAGAAGATATGACTAACCCCGAAATTGTGCCAGAGTGGGTTATTCAAGAATATAAAACATTTCATGATACGGTTACAGATAAAACCTTCCCGTGCTATTTTGGAATGACTGCTGAAATGCGCGGCGAATTGAGATATGCCTATATTACACAGGAGGACTGGTCTAACCTGCCGGAAGCCCTCGAATCATTTATCGAGCTTTTTGACGCACCAAAACTGATTCGCCATGGACTGTTTGTATTTGTGGAGCCGGAAAAAGACGAAAAACCGCTTGAACATTACAGAGAATATTTCTGGAATATCCTGCAGTATTTGCATAAGGTTGATACAAAGCCTTGGCCGAAGGATTATCCGACAGATCCTGACCATCATTTATGGGCATTTTCTTTTGCGGAGGAGCCATTCTTTGTGTTTGGAAATGCGCCTGCCTACAAGCAGAGAAAGACGAGGGATCTAGGCAGCAGCCTTGTGCTCGGTTTCCAGCCGCGCCGCATTTTTGAAGGCCTTGAAGGCACCTCTAAAGGCGGCATCATGTCCAGAGAAAAAGTAAGGGAACGGGTTGAAAAATGGGACGGCCTCCCTACCCATCCAAACATCAGCCACTATGGCGATCCCGAACACCGTGAGTGGAAACAATACTTTATCGGTGATGACATTAAACCAATCGAAGGGAAATGCCCTTTTCATCATAAATAATTTTGAAAGCACAGCGCCTTGCGCACGAATTATTTTGGAGGATCTTCCGCCTTCCGCTCCAATGAACTAAGCGGGTAAATCGGTGATCTGCCTGGCGTGCAAAAACTGCATAAATAAATAAGGAGCCGTTCTTTGTAAACGGTTCCTTATTTATGAGTTATATATTGATTAATGCGACTGCCGATTGAGGACAGTACTTCTCCGCCGGCTGCCTGACTTTGAAGCTGGTCAACAAGTACAGCGGCGTAAACTGTGTTTCCTTTATGGGTAAATATGGCGCAATCATGCTCTATTCCGGGAAGTTCGCCTGTTTTGCTGGCAACCTTGACTTTTTCCGTATCCATTGTGTTTGCAAGTTTGTTCTTATACTGCTGTTTTTCCAATATCTCCAGTGCTTTTTGTGTATATTTCCCGGATAAAAGGGACTGCTCTGCCAATGCCTTTATGCCATAAACTATATCCCTGGCAGTCGTGGTGTTGTCCATGCCGTTTTTCAATGCCTCAAAATCCATCATCTTCCTGTTTAATTCTGTGCAATTATATCCCAAACCTTTGATTAGCTGATTGATTTTCTCTATTCCCAGTCTTTCAATGATGAGATTAGTCGCTGTATTATCAGATACAATGATCATGAGCGTCATTAAGTCTATGAACTTCATCTTCAGACCCTTGGACATGGCCTGCAATACCCCGGCTCCGCCAACCCGGGCAGCATCCTTCACTTCTGCTGCTTCATCAAGCTGAAGCAGCCCTTTCTCCGCCTGTGAAAGCCCTGCAAGTAAAATCGGAACCTTAATTAAGCTTGCGGATGAAAAAACGTCATCGGCATTTGTTTCGATTACACCATCCTCTGTATGGATGTATACGGCCACACGTCCTTCACAGCAGCTGGCCAAATCAAGAATTTCTTTTTTAAGAGTATGAAAGTTCATTTTATTTCGCAGCGGCTACTTGCGGCCGGTTATGGTCGCCCGTTACCTTTTCATTATATAAATGGCAGGCCACAAAGTGACCCTTCTCAATCTCCTGCCATTCAGGCTTCATGGAAGCACAAGCCTCCATCGCATAAGGACAGCGCGTTCGGAATACGCAGCCGCTTGGCGGATTCATTGGACTCGGGAGTTCCCCTTCCAAAATGATTCTTTCCCGGTGATCCTCGACATCAGGGTCAGGGATGGGAATCGCAGACAGCAAGGCCTGTGTATAAGGGTGAAGCGGATTTTTATATAAGTTTTCGCTTGTTGTTAATTCCACTAAATTCCCCAAATACATAACGCCAATTCTGTCGCTGATATGTTTAACCATCGAGAGATCATGGGCGATAAATAAGTAGGTCAGGCCTTTTTTCTTTTGAAGCCCCTTAAGCAGATTTACTACCTGGGCTTGTACCGATACATCCAGTGCGGAGATCGGCTCATCAGCAATAATAAATTCCGGATCAAGCGCCAAAGCGCGGGCAATTCCAATTCTTTGCCTCTGTCCGCCGCTGAATTCATGCGGATAGCGGTTGGCATGATCGCGGTTAAGACCCACATCCTCCAGAAGCTGATAGACCCGCTCAAGCCGTTCCTTCTTGTTCCGATATAACCCATGCACTTCCATGGGCTCCGAAATAATCTCCTGGACGGTTGAACGCGGATTCAACGAAGCATATGGATCCTGAAAGATCATCTGCATCTTTCTATGAAAAGCAAATCTTTCTTTTTCAGTCATGGCATGGACATTTTTTCCGTCATAAATGACTTCGCCTTCTGTACGGTTATATAAACCAATAATCGTACGCCCCGCGGTTGACTTTCCGCAGCCGGATTCGCCGACAATCCCGAAGGTTTCTCCTCGTTTGATTTGAAAGGAGACATCATCAACAGCCTTCAGAGTCTGTCCTTTCCCCATTGAAAAGTGCTTTTTCAAATGATTGACCTTTAACAGTGCTTCTTTTGACATGTTTATTCCCCCGTCTCTTGCCAGTAACGTCTAGCTGCACACAATTCCTTTTCATAGATGGTGTCTTTCAAGTCAATAATTTCGATGGTTTTACCGGTATTAGGAGAATGAAGCAGCTTTCCATCACCATAATAGATTCCTACATGATGGAGTTTACCTTTTCCTTCTTCATAAGCAAAAAATAATAAGTCCCCGGATTCAATAGCGTCAAGTTCAACCGGATTTCCTGCTTCCGCCTGATCATGGGCATCACGGGGGATGATAAATCCATTTGCTTTGCACATAGAATAGCTGAAGCCTGAGCAGTCATATCCAAAGCTGCTCATGCCGCCCCATAGATATGGCAGGCCTATAAATTGTTCCCCCGCATCGATGATGTCTTTTCCGCTGCCTTTCCCTATAGCCTCTATTGATTCATACACCTGCACATCTTCAGGTTTTAGATATCCTGCTCCCTCTGGTATCTGCACCTGAATCCAATCTGCCTCTTCTTTCAACACTGGGAGTATGGTTTGATAGCTTAGAACAAGTTCGGGCTCTCTATCATTAGAATAGAGAGTTGCCTTTTTCTTCTGAATGACCGCAGTCTTTCTGCTATCAAGCTTCCAATCTTCATTTTTCGTCAGCTGGGCTTTTGGCACCCAGCCGGGGTATCCCCTCTCGTCTTTTGAAGAAGGCTGGCTCGGGACAACAACATGTACCCACCCATCCTTCTCCTCCAATACAATCACTTCTTCTCCGTACAGAACTTGTGATTGCACAAGATTCCGGTTGCAAAGTTCCAGCCGGGGCTCATATGTGAGCTTTTCAAGCCAGGAATCCAGATTAACTGGATTAGTGATGGCTTCAAGGTCTATTTCTCTCGATGAATCGCTTGCTGTCCACAAGGTCGCAGCAGGAACCGAAACCAGCCATTTTTGCTGAATTGCCAAAACGAATTCCTCCTTTTTAATATTCTTAATTCATCAGGAAGTCAGTTCCTGCTTGTTCATTATTAACGATACATTCCTGATGCCAAGACCATGTTCGGACGGAAGGGTGATTTTGCGGCCGGAATAATGGATTCCGCCTTCCACAATTTCTTTTGCCATCATCAATGGGGCGTCAAAATCAAAACGGGTTATATTCTTTTTGCTTGCGGCAAAATGTGCTGCGGCCGTAATGCCAATCTTGGTTTCAATCATGCTGCCCACCATGCACTCCATCCCGCATACTTCAGCGAGCTGATTGATGATCTGCGCCTGATAAATGCCGCCTGATTTCATCAGCTTAATATTGATTAAATCAGCACTTCGCGTTTTAATGACTTCAAATGCCTGCTTCGGGGAAAAGACACTTTCGTCTGCCATAATCGGTGTATCTACCGCATCGGTAACCTGCTTAAGGCCCTCTATATCCCAGGCCTTCACAGGCTGTTCGACTAGCTCAATATTCAAGTCCAATGCTTCCATTTTTCGGATGGCATAGATAGCATCCTTTGATTTCCAGCCCTGATTGGCATCCAGCCGGATTTTAATCTTAGATCCGACCCGTGTGCGGATTTCTCTAATTCTCTCAATATCTGTTAAAATATCATCCTTGCCGACCTTCACCTTAAGGACATTAAAGCCTTGCTGAACATAAGAAACAGCATCTTCTCCCATTTCCTCCGGCCCATTCACGCTTACCGTATAATCCGTTTCCACCTCATTTTTATGACCGCCCAAAAATTGGTAAAGGGGCAGTTTGCATTGCTGTGCAAGACAATCATACAATGCCATATCCACTGCTGCCTTTGCACTTGAATTTCCTATTAAAGCTGACTGAATTCCCTGGAAGATATCCTCATAGTTTAGCAGGCTCTTATTGACCAGCATTGGCTTTAATACATGATGAATGGCGGATTCTATGCTTGATAGGCTGTCTCCTGTGATCACCACAGTTGGAGGGGCCTCCCCCCATCCGGCAATACCGTTATCGCAAGTTACCTTTACAACAATCGTTTCAGCTGTCTCAACCGTTCTCAAAGCTGTTTTAAATGGTTTTTTCAGTGGTACCGCAGCTCTAAATGTTTCGATCGTGTTTATTTTCATCTATACCACCCTTTTACTTAACGCCGCTTTCGATTATCAGCTTTTTACCGGCCGCATCCAATTCCGCCATGACACCTAAAGGCACAGAAATATGAGGAGAGCAATGGCCGATATTAAAGCCTTTTACAGCCGGCTTATTCACCCTTTTTATATACGTATCCAGCACTTCATCCAGTTCTAAGGAAAGTTCTCTTTCCGGGACGCAATTATTAAAGTCCCCGATGATAAAGCCGGCCGCATCCTCAAGCTTCCCGGCCATATGCAGCTGGTTTAGCATGCGGTCGACCGCACGGGGCTCTTCATTGATGTCTTCAATAAGCACAAGCTTATCTTTTGTATCTATTTCATATGGTGTTCCTATTGTACTGGCCAGGAGAGACAAATTTCCGCCAGTTAAGGTTCCTGAGGCACTCCCGCTTACCATTGTCTCCAGATTGGAAATACCGTCAGGATAGTCAAGGCTTACAGGGTTGAATAACTGGTTAAAATATTGCTTTGATAGCGGATCCGCATCCTCCTTGCCAATATCGGATGCCAGCATCGGGCCATGGAAGGTGACCAATCCCGTCTGCTGGCGAATTGCGGTGTGCAGGAAAGTAATATCACTGTAGCCCCAGAAAATTTTCGGGTTTTCTTTAATAAGGCTGTAGTCAATTTGGGATGCAATTCTTCCTGTGCCATAGCCGCCGCCTGCGCAAATAATGGCTTTGACTTCCTCATCCTTAAACATGTTATGTAAATCCGCCAGCCGGTCTTCATCCTTCCCGGCCAGGTAACCATATTGATCAGTCACATGCTCGCCCATCTTAACCTTTACGCCAAGTTCATTCAAAAAGGCCAGGGATCGCTTCAGGTTATCCTGATTGGGCGGACTTGCCGGTGCTATAATTCCAATCGCATCGCCTTTTTCCAGGCGCTGAGGTTTCATTGCCATGCTGCCACATCCTTTTAATTGTTTATTAGCATTATATGCTCCTTCAGCAAAAGCATTGTTTGGGAAATGAAATGATTGTCGAGGATATAAGCTAAAATTCGGGAAAATGTATTATTTTTCGGGAAATAATTCGAAAAGCGCAGAGCGCCCGCTTATCGGCGACAAGCTTAAGACCTCGAGCCGATGGTGCTCGGAGCTAGACAGTTATCAAGTTTCAAAGATCCCTGTTCTTCAAAAAAATGATCTTCTGAAAAAAAGGGATGTTCACACGAACACCCCTTTTCCTGTCACTTTCACATCAAGCCGAATGTATTACTTCTTATCTGCCCATTTAAGCTCCATGTATCCAACCGGATGGCGGACAATTCCTGAAACAGCATCATTATAGAGATAAACCTGGTTGTAGAAATGGATAGGGATAATCGGCATTTCTTCGAATAAGATCTTTTCAGCTTCATACATCAGTTCAAAGCGTTTGGCTTCGTCTGCTTCATTCTTTGCATCTTTAATCAGCTGATCGTATTTCTCGCTGCTCCAGCCAGTGCGGTTCATGGAATGTCCTGTCTGGAAGTTTTCAAGGAAGTTGATCGGGTCTGCATAGTCAGCAAGGAATGAGCTGCGTGATAATTGGAATTTAAGCGCTTTTTGTTCTTCAGCGAATACATTCCATTCCATGTTGGCAAGCTTTACTTCCACGCCAAGGTTTTCTTTGAACATTTGCTGAAGTGCTTCAGCTATTTTCTTGTGTGTATCATCCGTGCTGTATGTTAAGGTAACTTCCGGAAGCTTATCATAGCCTTCTTCTTCCATGCCTTTTTCAAGTAATGCCTTTGCTTCTTCTGCATTTGTTTTTACAAGATCTCCCGAAACTTCACGGAAATCTTTTCCTGAAGGATCAGCAAAACCATAAGAAACAAATCCATATGCTGGCTTTTCACCATTCTTTGTGACGAAATCAACCATTTGCTGCTGGTCAACTGCCATCGCAAATGCTTTACGGATGTTTAGATTCTGGAATGGCTCCATGTTTACATTAAATCGATAGAAATAATCTCCAGCCTGGTCTTCAACTTTTGCTTCTCCCAGCAGCTGCTCACTTAGCTCAGAAGGTACATCAGATACATCCAGTTCTCCCGATTGATACATTTGATATTCTGTATTTGTATCATCAATGATTGCCCAGTGAATTTTATCAAGCTTTACAGTCTCAGCATCCCAATACTGATCGTTTTTCTCCATCACAAAATGGCTGTCATGCTCCCATTCCGTTAAGTTGAAAGGACCATTTCCGACAAAAGATTCAGCCTCAGCAAACCACTTCGGGTTTTCTGTTGCAACTTTTTCGTTAATTGGGAAAAACGCCGGGTTTGTGATCACACTTAAGAAGTAAGCTTGCGGACTAACTAAAGTGACTTCAAACGTTTTATCATCAACTGCTTTTACTTTTACATCATCAGCTGATCCTTCCCCATTGTTATAAGCTTCTCCGCCTTCAATGAAGTAGCCAAGGAAAGCTGCTGAAGAACCTGTATCAGGATTTAAAAGGCGCTTCCATGCAAATTCAAAGTCACCAGCAGTTACAGCATCGCCATTTGACCATTTTGCATCCTCACGGATATGAAAGGTGTAAGTCTTTCCATCTTCTGAAATATCCCATTTTTCAGCAATTGCTGCTTCTGGTTCATGATCTTGCCCAAGACGGGTCAAACCTTCCATCAAGTTGTTCAGTGCGCTCCAGGAAACAGAGTCAAACCCGATAGGAGGGTCAAACGAAGTCGGCTCCTGGCCATTGTTCAAATAAAGCACTTTTTCAGCACTTTCTTCTTCTTTCTTGCCATCATCCTTGCTGTCTGTTTCTTTGCCGGCATCTTCATTTGCCGTACAGGCTGCCATAACAAATAGCAATACGCCTGCCAGCAGCAGTGATAAAAACTTTTTCATTCTTTTTCCCCCTCTTAAAATATATTTCTTTACCTATCAGCTGCCTGTTTGACAGCTGATAGAATCATAACTTTCACTGTACCGGTCTGGCACTGTGAAAGGAAAAACCTATTTTACGGATGCAAGCATTTTCTGTGCCCGCTCATCCTGGAGCCAGCAATCTACATGATGATCCCGGCTTAAATGAGTTTTATATGGATAGACCCGGTCACATACTTCCATTGCGAAGCCGCATCGGGCAGCAAATGGGCAGCCAGCCGGCGGAGCGAATAAATCCGGCGGCGATCCGCCAATGGGAACAAGATCGGCTCCGTCAAGATCAAGACGCGGAACTGAATTCAGCAGGCCTTTCGTATAGGGATGCTGTGGATTGTAGAAGATTTCCCTTCGTTCTCCGGCTTCCACTATTTTCCCTGCGTACATGACGGCAATGCGGTCCGCTACTTGAGCGACAACGCCAAGGTCATGGGTAATGATGATAATGGATACTCCAGTCTTCTTCTGGATATCTTTAAACAAATCCAATATTTGTGCTTGTATGGTCACATCAAGTGCGGTTGTAGGTTCATCGGCAATCAGCACTTCGGGCTCACAGACAAGCGCCATGGCAATCACAATCCGCTGCCTCATCCCTCCGCTGAACTGGTGCGGATAATGCTTCAATCTTTCGGACGGATTCGGAATCCCAACTAAATTAAGCATTTCCAGGGCCTTTTTACGGGCATCCTGCCGGGAAATGGTTTCATGCTGCATAATTCCTTCTATAATTTGCTCTCCAATGGTAATCGTAGGGTTCAAAGCCGTCATTGGATCCTGAAAGATCATCGAAATGTCTGCACCGCGAATATCCCGCATTTCGGACTCTTTTAATTTGGTCAGATCCTTCCCTTTAAAAAGGATAGCGCCATCAGCTATTCTTCCGGGCGGGGAGGGAATCAGCCGCATGATGCTCTGGGAAGTCACGCTTTTTCCGCAGCCGGATTCACCGACAATCGCAAGGGTTTCCCCCTTATACAGATCAAATGTTACACCCCTTACAGCCTGGACTTCTCCGCCATAAGTGGTAAATGTGACATGCAGGTCTTTTACTTCCAGTACTTTCTCCATGCTGCTACCTCCTTAACTTCGGATCGAGGGCATCCTGCAATCCGTCTCCCAGAACATTAAACGAAAACATGGTCAGGGAGATGAAAAAGGCAGGGAAGAACAGGCGCCACCAGTGACCTGATAGAATTGTAGACAGCCCATCATTGGCCATGGATCCCCAGCTGGCAAAAGGAGGCTGAATGCCTAATCCCAGAAAGCTCAGGAACGCCTCTGCAAAGATGGCTGAAGGAACGGTAAGTGTCATCTGTACAATAATAGGGCCCATCGTGTTCGGAAGCAGGTTTTTCTTAATAATCCTTGAAGTTTTTGTCCCAAAAGTCTTTGATGCCAGTACAAATTCATAGTTCTTAATCTGCAGAACCTGACCGCGGACAATTCGGGCCATCCCGACCCATCCCGTCACAGAAAGGGCAAAAATAATCGTGAACAAACCAGGTCCCATTACGACGCTGATTAAAATAACAACAAGCAAATAAGGAAGTCCATAAAGAATTTCCACAACTCTCATCATGGCATTATCTGTTCTGCCGCCTTTATAGCCGGCAATACCGCCATAGATGACTCCGATTGCAAAATCAATCATAGCAGCAACGATCCCCACGAATAAGGAAATTCTTGCCCCATACCATGTTCTGGCGAATACATCTCTGCCCAGCTCGTCAGTGCCGAACCAATATTTCGATGATGGCGGCAGGTTCTGATTAGTCAGAGACTGCTCAGATACACTATGCGGGGAAATCATCGGTCCAAAAATAGACATAAAGGCTAAAGCAATAAGAAAGAATAGCCCTGCCATTGCCAGCTTATTTTTCAAAAGCCGGCGCCATGCATCCTGCCAATAGGATAGGCTCGGCCTTACAACTGCTTCCGCTGCATCCTGGTCCTTGGCCTTAGGCACAAACCAGTCATCCGGAATATCGGGTGCAAGGTTGCGGTTATCATGCTGTTTGCGCAGTTCCATTAGCTCGCCTCCTTTTTGTGAAGCTTAATTCTCGGGTCTAAAATTCCGTATGCAATGTCCACAAGGAACAGCATAATAATCAATATAGAACTGTAAAAAACGGTGGTCCCCATTATGACGGGATAATCACGTGTATTGATGCTTTCTACAAAATACTTTCCCATTCCAGGAATGGCAAAGATTTTTTCAATGACAAACGTACCTGTCAAAATGCTCGCTGCCAGGGACCCCAATACAGTTACGACAGGCAGAAGGGCATTCCTCAGTGCATGCTTAAACACTATTTTCACTGGTGATAAGCCTTTTGCTTTGGCTGTTTTTATGTAATCCTGCGTCAGCACTTCCAGCATGCTTGAACGTGTCAGACGGGCGATAATCGCCATGGGCCCGGTCGCAAGCGCCAGAGTCGGCATAATCATATGCTTCGGACTTGACCAGGTAGCCACCGGCAGGATTGCCAGGTTGACAGCAAGCTGCTGAATTAACAGTGTGGCAAGCACAAAGTTTGGCACAGATATTCCCAGAACAGCAATGGTCATCGCTAAATAATCAATAAAGCCATTGTGCCGGAGGGCAGCTATGATTCCGAGAGCAATTCCCGAAAAAACCGCCACGATCAATGTGACGATTCCCAGTTCGAAAGACACTGGAAAACCCCGTCCGAGCATTTCATTTACCGTCTGGGAAGATTTTTTAATAGATGGCCCAAAGTCGAATGTCACAACGGACTTCAAGTACATCCCATATTGGACATAGAGCGGTTCATCCAAATGATAGAATTTCTCCAGATTCCGCTGGACCGCTTCACTTGTATTTCTTTCTTCATTAAAAGGCGACCCAGGTATGGAATGCATTAAGAAAAAAGTCAGAGTGATAATGAACCAAAGTGTGACGACCATTGCGATAAGGCGTTTCATTATGTATCCAGTCATTCATTAACACTTCCTAACAGAATGTAGTTCTCATGGCCAGCTCAGTCATCACCAGCATTGCCTGGTATGCTTCTAGAATATCTTTAGCCTGATAGCGGACAATGGTTGTATTCTCTTCTATCTCTGCACCAGGCATTAAAGCAGCCCACTCAGCCTGGCCATAGTTGGCAAACTCAATTTTCAATAAAGGGTTTTCAGGCGGAACAAGCGGCTCTACAAGATCCTTCCTGCTAAGAGCCTCTGCTGCTTTTTCTCTTAAAAGCTGTCCGGCTTTTGCAGGTGTCAGCGATTTCACGCTTGAGCGGGAAATCGTTTCCTTTACAACCGCAGTAGTGACATTCGGGATTAATTTTTCCGCTTCCAGAGCCGCCTGGTCATCTCCGGCCACCATGAGAACCGGTACGCCATGATAACCTGCCACATAGGCATTAAAGCCCATTTCCCCAATGGCATGGTCATTGATGTACATATGCCTTACACCGAATATCATGGAGTGGGACATAACTCCTTTCATGGAAGCACGTGCATGATAACCAACAAACATGGCACCGCTAAAGGTTGAATCAAGACCCTGAACCATTGAGTATGGCTTTACATCGCCAGTAATCAGCTGTGTTTCAGGGTGCATCCTTTCAATCAGCAGGTTATTCATTTTCGAGTGGCTGTCATTTACAATAACCTCGCTGCAGCCCTCTTCAAAGGCAGCTGTTACCACATGATTTGCTTCATCAGTCATAATCACCCTGCTGCGTTCATAATTGTGCTTCGTTGAGTCTACATGAGTGTGATCAGCCAGACCTGTTATTCCTTCCATATCAACCGATAGATAAAGCTTCATTAAGAATCCCCCAAATATTATATTATTATAGTTTTATATTATAGATTATTTGATATTTTCTGTAAAATTCACCTGTAATCTACCTTTTTATACAGGCAGAATGCAAAAAATCCAGCTATCGGAGAAAATAATGCTTTTCTCTGATAGCTGGATTTCATCTGCGGAAAACAGAAAAAGCAGCACTACTTATTCATAATTTGTGTATATTTTATATGGGCATTTTTAAAGGCAACCATTAGTGCCTTTTGCGAGGAGCCGAAGTAGCGGCTTTCGATTTCTTCCATTACCTTGTCTGCTTCCAGTATGGATTTGCCGACAAATATAGATTTAATAAATAATGAGGTTAAGTTAATGGTAGATGAGCATTCTGCATCTACAATTTCATCTGTTTCCCTGTCAATTACAAGACCTATAAAGAAGCCATTGTATTTTTGCATAATCGGATTGTTCAATGATGTTTTGCTGTCTCCGATAATATAGACGGTATTTTGTCTGTACATGAACTTGCCTCCTGCAGAACCGGATATTATATGAGGCGTTTATGAGGTTATCATAAACATTCATTATAATGCATGGCCCGTACCAAAATTGTAATACAACAGAGGCTCTATTACAATCACTTTTCAATACTTTTCTAAATATTTTATCAATTACAGCTGTTCCTTTTAAATATTACATAATTAGTTTTCAGTGCTGCTTTTCCCGGCAAGTCTTAGTGCATACTGCAGCAGGTCCTCCCCGCTCATGAGCTTGTCTCCCCCACCCTGTGCAAATTGAGGGTTCCCCCCGCCTTTGCCGTTAATCTTCTGCAGAAGTTCTGCAGCAAGGCCCTTCATATCAGACTCAGAATCTGATCCCCTGGCGCAAACAAATTGGAGTTTATCGGTGGTTTCATTGATTAGGATAACAACAGCATTTTCAGATTGGGAGGCGATTAGACGGGCCAGTTTCTGCATCTCCTGAATGGAGCGTCCCTCAAAGACTTTGCTGATCCACTCTCCGTTCCCTGCTGTGAACATTTCTTTAGCTTCATAAGCTAACAGTGCTTCCTTTGCTGCTTCCAGTTGTTTCTCCAGGTCCTTTCCATTCTCAATCAAACGGCTGGCTGCTGAAGGCAAGTCCTGTTCTGGTGCATTAAGAAGCTGACTAAGATTTTTTGTAATCTCATGTTTGGTCTGAAGCTGCGCAAGGATCCGGCTCCCACAGATAAACTGCACACGGATTTTCTTTTTTTGGCGTTCCCAGTCTAATACTTTAATGCCTGCAACCTGGCCGGTTGAAGATGGATGGGTTCCGCCGCAACCGTTATAATCAAATTCCGGAATCATCACAAGCCGAATATCTTCACTGACAGACAGCTGCTTGCGAAGCGGGAATTGGGAAGCTTCTTCCGCACTCACCCACCTGGCTTCAATTGGACGGTTCTCAAGAATGATGCTATTTGCCAGCCTCTCCGCTTCCTCTGCATGCCGGACTGGCAATTCACTGATTTCCAGGTCAATAGTTAATGTTTCTTTGCCCAAATGAAAGCTGACCGTTTTATAGCCATAAAGCTCTTCAAAGGCAGCCGATAAAATATGCTGTCCTGCATGCTGCTGCATATGGTCAAACCGTCTGTTCCAATCGATTTCTCCTGATACCCTGGAAATGGACGGGTCCAATTCCCTTTCTAAATAATGACGGATTTCCCCTTCCACTTCTTCGACATCCACCACTTTAACGCCATTGAGTGTTCCCTCATCATGCGGCTGTCCTCCGCCAGTTGGATAAAAGGCCGTTTCTTTCAGGACGGCATATACCTTTTCCATATCATCTGCTGCCTGGTATACAAGTTCCGTTTCAAATGTTTGGATATATGGGTCTTTATAAAAAAGTTTTTTCAAAGCGAACCAACCTTCCTTGTGCCTATTCTATTTTTAAACTACCGATTATGCAGTTACAGGTCAAGCCACTTATTAGTCAAGGGGAAATTATTAGTAATTTTATCCACGCGGTTTATGGCTGTGATGAAAAAGGTATGTACACCTATAGATAAGCAATAAATTATAAGGAGGATGATGAACATGGCAACAAACAAGCATATTGTAGGTGCATATGATACAGAACAGGAAGCTATACAAGCGGTTGAAAAGTTAAGAGCGGAGGGATACCGCCCTGAAGACATTTCCGTAATCAGCAAAAATAAAGATGATGTGGATGCCGTTACAGAAGAAACAGGCACAAAAACTGAAGAAGGATTAGCTGCCGGAGCGGCTACAGGCGGAATTTTGGGTGGATTAACAGGTCTTCTGGCCGGTGTAGGCGCATTGGCAATTCCCGGAATCGGGCCGATTGTGGCAGCCGGACCAATCGCTGCTACATTAACAGGAGCTGCTGTTGGCGCAGGTGCCGGCGGTATTGCAGGAGCACTTATCGGCATGGGCATTCCTGAAGAGGAAGCACACCGTTATGAAGCTGATGTCAAATCAGGGAAAATCCTTGTGTTAGTCGATCCTGAGACTAATTCCGGCGATTTTACTGACGGCTATACAGATACAAACCGTTCTGTTCTGGAAGGAGACCGGACAACCTATACAAACGCTGACCCTTTAAATCCCGGGGAGCTTGACCGCGGAACGAATGCTTTTAAGGATAACACCAGAAACAGCAGCAGTGTTTGGACAGATGAGAATCTGGACTCAAACCGTCCGCTAAGCGAAAAGCTTGACGACACGAAAACAGATGACTATACAGACCGTACTGTTTCGGCCTACAACGATGATGTGGATACCCGCTACAGAGATGCTTATGATTTTAATAACGTAAGGGAGAACCGCAATAACCCTTATAAAGGATAAAGAAAAAGGAGCTTTTCCCAAGAATGGGATGAGCTCCTTTTTTGCGCCTATATAGATAATGGCAGCAGCTCTCACATATCCATACTGGATACGCATTGAAAAAATTCCATATTTTTCAGGTTTGTCCATATAATTTTTCAAAGTTATACTTAAATGTAATGGAATGGAAAAACAGAAATCTAGCGGGGGGAAATGATAATGAGAAGAGTGTTGCCAGCACAAATTATTTCTCATAGTCAATTTGGTTATAAAAAGATACCATCAAGTGTCCAATGCGAGTGCCCTAAATGCAGTAAACCGAGCCTTTTTACGATAAAGGCAAATTATAATCATACAAGCAAGTCCAGCATACTTTCCCACGGGAGTTGTTCTGCCTGCAAAAAGGAATCGGTTTTTATCATGATTCTTAATCAAGCTGAACAATCCAGCGACGAGACTATTCTCTATATCTATGATCCCAATTCAGCAAAAGAGCTCCTGACTCAGCTTGAGAAAATAAAGGAAGTGCCTGGAGACCTGACAAGAGCCTACCGATCGGCTTTAAATGTCAGCTATTCAAAAGATACAGTAGCTACTGCCGTGATGTCCAAACGGGTACTTGAAAGCATACTAAAAAACTTTCTCGGTGAAGAGGTAAAGGGGCAAAACCTTTCCAAGCAGTTTGAACAGCTGCCGGAGCATGTTGATTTAGCAAGGCCTCTGCAATCTTTAAGCCAGCTGGCACAGCCAGGCAGTGCCTTTTACCAGATGCTTGATCTTGAAAAAGATATTGATCAGGAGATGGCGTCTTTGCTGATGGAGCTCTTAGAGAGTCTAATAGAGTACTTATTTGTCCTGCCGAATAAAATTGAATTGCTGCAGCAAAAACTAAATCAAAAATTGCATTGACCCACAATTAACCCCCTTATCTTCTGATTAAGGGGGTAATTTTTATTCTCAATTATTCAGCTGTTTTCTGATCTGGTCTTCTGCCTGCTTTAAAATTTCCTCGTCGCCGGCTTCTTTATTTGTAAGGATATTCGTTTGATATTTTAAACCTTCATAGTCAACAGTTACTGTAATTTCTTTCATCTCTCTTGATCCTTTCCTGATGTTTTACTATATAAATACCAACAAAAGGACGATTTAAAACTTTTCTATGCCGTTTTCACATGCTCTTCAAAAATACTGGCCAGCCTTTCTTTCATTTCCTCTTCCGTTACAACAAGGCTATGGCTGCCCATTTTTGTTTTAAGGATAAGTTCATAGCCGTCATTTACTTCTTGAGAATATCCATAGTATTTATGATTCAGATCGATTTTTTTGAAATGAAAGGATTGCAGCTTTTTCCATGGGACAAATTTGCTTCCGCTAATAAAGCCGTCATCATAGACAGCAAATACATTCAGCAGATCCCTGGCATTGATTAAAGGGATAAACAGAAGATAGAGATACGTCCAGCTGAATTTCATATTATATTTTCCGAATATAAACATAGCGATTAGAAAAACCAGCATGACAGCATACATCGTTAGTCCCAGCTTATTCTTTGAGATAACAGGGGCATCCGCAGATTTCTGGGGGAATTTCCTTACTGTTTTCAGGTCATTCTTGCCAAAAGGGACGAGAGCAGTTTTCTTCATTTTCGTTATTAAAATGATGTAATAATAGCTGTAATAGATAACAATTAACAGAAATAGTGCCTCAAAAATTAATTTCATCATACCCGCCTCCTTACTAATTATTACGATTAGGCATAGGATAAAGTTTCATCTCTACAAAAAAATGTAAAATTTATGATTGTGAAAACAAACTAATTCGAATATAATCTAATTAGATATTTATCTAATTAATTATTTCTATCGGCAAATTAGATATATATCGAATTAACACTCGCTGAGGTGCGGAAAAAATGACGAATTGGACTGTATGGAAACAGGAAAAAAATTATCAAAAGCTCTTTTGGGCTGGCGTCATTAATGGAATCGGTAATCGATTCACACAGGTTGCGCTGCTTGCCCTGCTATACCACGTAACAGGTTCCGGAGTAGCGATTGGCCTCTTATTTGCCATCCGCATGGCACCTTTTTTCTTCATTGCTCCATTAGGAGGAATGCTCGCAGACCGCTTTTCCAAAAAGGCCATTCTGGTGACAGTAGACTTGTTGAGAGTGCCTGCGGTCCTGGGGCTGCTTTTCGTAAGGGAAGCAGGGGATTTATGGATTGTTTACGCAAGTGCATTACTCATCTCAATGGGAGAAGCGATCTACTCTCCGGCCAGGATGTCTGCGATACCTGCTCTTGTAAAATCAGATAGACTCATATATGTGAACGCGATTGAACAAATCATGATCGGAGCCGTCCTCATTATTGGTTCAAGCACCGGAGGAATACTTGCCTACTTTCTGGGAAACAATGCTGCTTTCATGATTAACGGCCTTACCTTCTTGTTATCAGCATATCTAATCTCAAGGATGGTTTTCCCAGCTGTTTCTGAGGAAAATAGGAAAAAAACAGAAACATCCGGTTCGGTTTCACCAGCGAGACTTATTCTTGGCTCGTCTGCACTGATTGCCTTTTTTATTATGATGCTGACCATGCCGCTCGCCAATGGAATTGACAATATTCTTGTAAGCATTTATGGGCTGGAAGTTTTTAATATGGGAGAATTGGGCGTTGGGTTTATGTATGGCGCATTGGGGATTGGACTCATTCTAAGTTCATTTTTTTCTCATATCATCAAGAAGGGCCTCCTGCTACTCGCGATCATCTTTATTGCTTTAGAAGGTACTGGCCATATTTTATTAAGCCTCGCACCAAGCTTTTATTCAGCACTTTTCACCGTTGTACTGATCACCTTAGCGGGCGGCCTTGGCAACATCTGCCTGGACACGGTCATGATGAAATTTATCCCCCGATCCAAACAGGGAACCTTTTTTGGTTTAATGCAGATGGTTTCAAACCTTTCCCTGGCTATCTCCATGGGTACAGCGGGATTCCTGCTGGAGATATTTGCACCAAGAACTCTTAGTCTGATCATTGGCCTGGCATATCTTGTTTTTACCATAATATATGCGCTTCTGTTTTCAAGAGTGGATCTTGTAAAAGAAAAGAGGGAGTTTACTAGGGGTATTTAAAATTTTTGTGCAGAGCTTGAGTAATGTTTGCACTATGATCCGGCTGGAAAGCTGATGTGACGCGAAGTGACCGATATAGTAAGAATTTGACCGATAAATATGGTGAGGTGACCGATAAAACAAAAATCTGACCGATTCCCATGGTGATGCGACCGATAAAAAGGAAATTTGACCGATATCCTCGCACAGGCTCTAAAAATATTAGATATTGGCACTGAAAGACACCGCAAATTTAATGAAAAATTTAATTCCAACGAAAATCGCAGAAGAATTAATAATTATAGCTGCTTAAAAAACGGAAAAGCCCTGCAGGCTTTTTAATCCTGCAGGGCTTCTTTTTAGTTTTCTTCGATTTCTCTGCGGTTTTTCTTAAACATTTTAGATAATACTTCATACACGATTGGCACAATGATAAGGGTCAATAGCGTCGAACTTGTCAGACCGCCGATAACGGTAATCGCAAGGCCTTTGGAGATAAGCCCTCCGCCGCCAGAGCCGATGGCCAATGGAATTAAGGCACCAATTGTCGCAATGGCTGTCATCAGGATTGGGCGAAGTCGGGTTGCTCCTGCTTCCAGCACCGCTTCCCTCATGACCAGCCCGTCACGTTCCATATGGATGATCCGGTCCACCAGAACGATGGCATTGGTTACTACAATACCAATTAGCATTAATAGTCCCATCATGACCGATACAGAAATGGTTTCGCCAGCAATTAATAAGCCAACGAAAGAACCAATCACGGCAAATGGAAGGGAGAAGAGAATCGCAAACGGCGCCACTCCTTCACGGAATGTAACGACCAGAATGAAGTACACAATCGCGATGGCTGCAAGCATCGCAGCGCCAAGCTGTGTGAACGTCTCAGTCATATCTGCCTGAACGCCCGCAACTCCGACTGTTACACCCTTAGGCAGATCCAATTCATCAATCGCTTCATCTGTTTTAGAAGTAGCCTTTGAGATGTCATCGCCTTTCACCGTACCTGACACGGTTGCGTAGTACTCGCCTTTACTGCGGGCAAGCGTATTATGCGTTATACCTTCTTTCACTGTGACAAGCTCGGAAAGATGCATAGTTGTACCCATCGCTGTCGGTACCTGTGTTGCCAGGATATCATCAATGGATTTCGGCTGTTCCGCTTGCTCCTGCTGGACAATGACTTCAAGCGTCTCACCGTCTTTTTCAATCGTTGTCAGAACATCCTTGGTGTTTGACGGATTCAGCATCATGACAATTTGTCCGGCTGTCAGACCGTACTGCAGCAGTTCATCCTGCTCAACATTGAAGGTATATTCAACAAATGCGTCTTCTGCACTTGAAGAAACATCCTCCAATTCTTCATTTTCCTTCATTACGTCTTCTACCATTTTGACAGAGTCATTCAGTTTATCTAAATCTTCACTATAGAATGTGTAGCTGACTTCATTGGTTGAACCGGACATAGATGAGAAGTTCTGGCTCTTCCATTCACCTGATTGCCCGATATTAAACACATAATCTTCTATTTCTTCACGGACTTCAGGGAAGTTATCCATTTCAGGGTCAAAGATCAGGTACATTAAGGCTCCGCCTGCTCCTCCGCCCATCATGGCAGCCATTTGATCCGCTTCTTCGGTTACAGATATTTGAACGATGTCAATATCATCACGCTTTAGCATCTCTTCTTCTACTGCTTCAACGTTCTTTAGTGTTTCATCTTTAAGTTCTCCAGCTTCAGGCGTGTATGTTAGATACATCACTTTCTCTTCTTCACTGCCCATAAAGCTGAATCCGATCATTGGTGTCAGAGCTAAGCTGCCCGCCAGCAATACTACCGCAATGATGGATGTAATAATCTTATGATTAAGAGATTTCTCAAGAATGCCTTTATACCATTTTGATAGCTTTCCAGCTTCTTTATGGCTTCCTTCCGTTTTTTCACTGTACAGTTTCTTTTTAAACAAGAAGTGAGACAGAGCTGGAACGATTGTAATGGCCACAAGGAGTGAAGCGCCAAGCGCAAATGTCATCGTCAAAGCGAATGGCATAAACAGCTCACCGACCATGCCTCCTACAAAAATGAGCGGTGCGAATACAGCAACCGTTACTAATGTCGAGGAAAGGATTGGCTTGAACATCTCGATCGTAGCTTCTCGAATAAGTGCCCGCCCTGTTAGTTTTTCTTCTTTTAAATGCAGGCGGCGGTAAATATTTTCAACCACAACGATAGAGTCATCAATTACACGGCCGATGGCAACCGTAATAGCTCCAAGTGTCATAATATTCAAGGTAATATTCATCCAGTTCAGCAGCAGCAAAGCCATGAAAATCGAAACTGGAATAGATACGATTGAGATAATCGTGGATTTAAAATCACGCAGGAACAGCAAAATAATCAAGACTGCGATCAGCCCGCCAAACACGGCTTTTTCAATCATGGTTGAAACAGATTCTTCAATTGGCTTACCCTGGTCAAGTGAAAGATCTATAACAAGACCCTCGACCTTTTCTTTTTCTTCCTTGATTAAATCCTTGACACTGTTGACCACTTCAACGGTGTTTGCCTGCTGTTCTTTCACAATTTGGATCGCAATGGCATCATCACCATTGGTACGGGAAACGGACTGCACTCTGCCGACGGTATCAATCTCGGCAATGTCACTCAGCTTCACAAAAGGTGACTGGTTTTGTGCGGTTGGCGTTACCGGGATGAGCATGTTCTTTAATTCATCCTCGGTCATGAACTTGCCGTCTACTGCGACAGCCTGTTCTCCTTCCTCAAACTCGTAAAGCCCCAATGATACAGCCATGTTGCTTGCCTGGATCATTTCCTTTACTTTATCTTCAGTCAGCTCCAGCTCAGCCAGTTTTTCTTCGTTGTATGTGAGCTGCACCTCTTCCACATGCTGCCCAGTGATGGTTGCAGACGCCACACCATCGATTTTTTCAATTTTTGGCAGTATGATATCTTCTACAGTTGAGGTTAACTCAACAATATCCTCTGATTTACTGCTAATACTCAGTGCAGCAACCGGCATCATATTCATGCTGATGGCAGTGATGGAAGGTTCCTGTGCTCCTTCCGGCAGCTCCACTGTATCAAGAGCTGATTGGAGAGCCCGCTTGGCTTCGTCCATATCAATACCATATTCATATTCCACTTGGATATTTGACATGTTAGAATATGAATTTGAGTAAACTGATTTAACATCTTCAAGGCCTTCTACGGCTTTTTCAATTGGGATGGACACGTCTTCCATCACTTTTTCAGGAGTCGCCCCCGGATATACGTCCATTACCATTAAGTATGGAATTGAGACATCCGGAATGGTCTCCATATTCATCCGCGTACCTGAATAGATGCCAGATACCGTGATAATAATTGTTAACAGCCAGACTGCAAGTTTATTCTGCAGGACAAAATTCACTAAACCTTTCACTTGTGCACCTACCCTTAATTGACTTGTTAGACTCAATTACATATAATAATGACTGGTCGGTCATTTGTCAATCAAAAAGGAGTGACACCATTACATGGGCAAAAGGCAATTAATTATGGAAAGCGCTTTAGAACTCTTTGCGAAGCAAGGGTTTGAAGCCACCTCTGTACAGCAGATCACAGAGCACTCCGGTATTTCCAAAGGAGCTTTCTACTTATCATTTAAATCAAAGGATGAATTGATCATGGCTTTAATTGATCAGTTTATGGAGCAATTCGTTTCAGATATTGACCACATAGTCAAAGACCCGAATAACACTGGAGAAGAGCTTTTAAGGAAGTTTTTTTACACCACGTTCCACTCCTTTCAAAAGCATTCAGACTTTGCCAAAATTTTTATTAAAGAACAGGCACATACATTTAACGAAGAGCTTATATCAAAAGGGCGTCACTTTGACCAATTAATCGATGATATCACCCTATCCATGCTTGATCAGTTATATGGAGAAACTGTCCAGCATACAAAATACGATTTAATCTATTGCATCAAAGGCTTTATGCATGTATACTCTCATTTATTTTTATTTTTCAATGTGCCTTTGGATCTGGACGTTCTGTGCAGATCACTCACCGAAAAGACGAACCTGCTGGCTAAGCACTCAACCATCCCGTTTATAACCGATGAGCTCTACGAAAAGTTCAGGAAGACGGGGCATGAAGAGATGACTCACAGGCAAATAATTGAAATCATGGAGCAAAAAATAGAGGAATTAGAAGAGTCGATTGAAAGAGAATCCCTGGTCCTGCTTAAGCAGGATGTCCTGGAGCGCAGCTTGAGTCCTGCAATAAGAAAAGGGTTGATTGCTAATCTCCGGAGCCTTCCACACTGCAGGTGGATTGTATATTTACTCGAGAATTGTTATAAACTGTAAACTATTGCAAAATGGCCGAATGCTTCTGATCGCATTCGGCTTTTCATTTACGGATTCGTAACTATAAACATATAAAATAAAAACATCCGTTTGTTATATTAATTCCAACGAACGGATGTTTTTCCTTTATAGCATTTGTCTATCTGCACAAATGCTTAAACATAAAATTTTATTGACTTTAAATGAATTCGAGAACCCGAACTTCCTATCTTAGAAACCACCGTCTTGAATTCACACATTATTTGTTACTGACCAACTGGTTTATCCTTATTTTTTGTATCTTATAAATGGCAATCAGCATTATAAACCAAACAGGTGTGACGAACAAGGCAACACGCGTATCTTCCGCAAGTGCAAGGACAACAAGGACAAATGCAAGAAAAGCAAGGATCAAGTAATTCGAAAATGGATATAGCGGCAATTTAAATTTGTTCACCTTTGCTAAATCCGGCCTTGTTTTGCGGTATTTTAAATGGGAGATGACCGTAATACCCCAAATATAGATAAAACAAACTGTAGAGATACTTGTAATCAGGGTAAATACACCTTCTGGCATCACATAGTTCAGAACAACGGCAATTAGAATTACGACAGTTGAAAAGAACAATGCATTTGAAGGGACTTTACGGCCATTAAGCTTTGCTAATGGTGCAGGTGCATTCTCATCCTTGGCAAGCGAGTATATCATCCTGCTTGTACTAAAGATGGCACTATTACAAGCCGATGCTGCGGATGTCAGGACAACAAAATTAACAATACCAGCTGCTGCGGCAATCCCAACCGCCACAAAGACTTGGACGAATGGACTTTCCTCAGGTTTGATTGCGCTCCACGGATAAATGCTCATAATAACAAGAAGTGCGCCAATATAGAAAATAATGATTCGAATAGGGATATTATTAATCGCCTTTGGAATCACTTTTTCCGGGTTCTTTGTTTCACCTGCTGTAAGTCCTACAAGTTCAATTCCAACAAACGCAAACACTACCATCTGGAATGAGAGAATAAATCCATTCATGCCATTTGGAAACATTCCTCCGTGGCTCCATAGATTCGAGAAACTGGAAGGACCCGAATTGGTTGAAAAGCCTTTAATAATCATGAACATACCGATAACAATTAATGCCAGAATAGCGATGACCTTAATTAATGCAAACCAGAACTCCATTTCACCAAACAATTTTACGGTGGCAAGGTTCATAAATAGCAAAATCACAAGTGCGATTAATCCTGGCATCCACTGCGGGACATCAGGAAACCAGTACTGGGTATACAGGCCAACTGCTGTTAAATCGGCCATTGCGATTGAAATCCAGCAAAACCAGTAGGTCCAGCCAGTAATAAATGCAGCCATATTACCTAAATATTCTTGTACAAAGTCAACAAAAGAATGATAATTTAAATTTGATAACAGTAGTTCTCCAAGTGACCGCATGATTAAAAAGCAAATGATGCCTGTAATTAAGTATGCAAATAAAATCGATGGCCCTGCTAAATGAATGGATTTCCCTGCACCAAGAAATAATCCCGTTCCAATTGCCCCGCCAATTGCGATCAGCTGTACATGCCTATTTTTTAGACCTCTTTCTAATTTTTCTTCCTGCATATGATTTCTCACTCCATAATGTTAGATAAATGAAATTTAATATTCCGATTGAAAATTTCGTTTTTTTAAATGGAAAAGAGAGCATTATATCTTGATAGATTCTTATTAAATTCCTCCTGTCTTTTTATGCTATCTTCCCAACATAAAAGGACAGGGGAAAGAAAGGTGTCTTCCTATCTTTCCTCTGTCCTTTTACCTGAAAGTGTAACTCCTTGGGTGGCTCGCGGCTCTCTCCAGAGGTGCGTCCTATTGTGGTCCTTTTACCTGAGAGATTAATACCCAATTATTTGGGACTTGCTCCTTCGGTGCTAAATTCGTTTAGTCTCTCCCACAATAATCATCCGCTAATTTTTATTTAACATTCATAATAATCAACAAAAATATTGATGTCAATTTTATATTGAGAAATAGGCTAAACGCAGGATATTTTCCTAAAATAATAATAGAACTATGGAAGCAGTGAGCAGAAGAGGGCAATGTCGCTCGTTAATCAAAATTCTTTTGCTTTCTTCAGGCATATTAATTCCTCGCTTTATATCCTCTGTTCCTGCTTAACTGTGAATTAATGCTCCAAAAAAAGCCGCCTTTAGCCTTTTTTCTAGACTTATCGGTGACTTCTTAATGGTTAGTTTATTTTTCGGTATTAAGACGCTTCACTACAGCCAATTACTCATTGCAGATGGTTTGCTTATTTACTTTTAATTACTATGAGGTTTAAAAATATAAGGCAGAATGCTATACCAAGCATCCAGCCTTTTGTCTATGCATATTGATTACTTAATCATTGATCTTTCCAGAGTATCAGCCCTGGTTACCGATTAATTTACAATCTCTCACTTATAAGCTTTAAAATTTCCGATTGTACTTTTTTACCTTATTGGATTTGCACCTAATGTTTTTTATTTTTTACTTTTGAAATAGTCAGCCCATCACCAATAGGAATAAGCACAGATTCCAATTGAGGATGGTTAGCAACTGTTTCATTAAATTTTTTCATGAATTCAGTATGACGTTCAGGTTCAGCATTCTCGTCTGCTACACTGCCTCTGGCCAGTACATTATCACAAACAATTAAGGCTCCATTTTCCGCTAGTCTGATGCAATAATTCAGATAGTTTTCGTAATTTTCTTTATCTGCATCGATAAAGAAAAAATCAAATTGTCTATTATCGCTAACAAGCTGTTCGAGACTTTGCAAAGCTGGTCCGATTAAATACGATACTTGGCCGCCAAAACCAGCTTTAGATAGATTAGTACTTGCTAATTCTGCGTAGCTCTCCATAAGTTCAAGGGAAGTTAATGTTCCTGACCGATCGAATCCCCTGGCTAAGCAAATCCCGCTATACCCCCCAAGTGCTCCGATCTCTAGAACTTTTTTTGCCCCTGACATAGACACTAGCAGCGTAAGAAGCTTACCAGTAGAAGGAGATACTGAGATGGATCGCATACCATTCTCTTTTATGGAATTAAGAACTTCCTCTAAAATATCATCTTGGCTGTAAAAAACTGAATCGATATATCTGTTAATTTGTCTCATTACTCCCGCCCCTTTTTATTTTTCTTTCTCTTCATTGGAATCTAACATTAAATCTTCCTTATCTTCCGTTTTGCTATTTGCTGTTTCCCCTTCTTCAAATTCGTAAAGTTCAAATAGCTGTACGAATTCGCTGATTACCATATCAATTGCTTTAAGTTCCCCGACTAGTATCGGATTAATAGATTGCAGCTCTGGCGTTTCTAATTGTTTCTTTAGTGCAGAACGTTTTAGGCTCATTCTCTCTAAAAAAGTAAGGGCTCTTCCTCTGCGAAATGTTTTTGCACCGCGTTCCCTTCGTTTATGACCATCTTTCTGATGTCTGTCTTCACCACGAACTCTATGTCTTTCGTTATTCATAGTAATCCGCCTTTCTTTGTATACATTTGTATACGATATATTACTTTAACTTGTATACAAATGCATACGACAAGTCAATGAAAAGGGACTGCCAGAGAGTCAGTTTTCACCGACATTCTGTACAGCCCCTTACACAAATTATTTTTTCAACTCAGCTAAGACTTCTTCAATTTTAGCAAGCTCGGATTGTAAACCGCCTCCACTTAGGTACCATAGTGGTCCATCTAAGTAAACGATTCTATCATTTTTAAAGGCATCTGTTTTCTTAATGATATCATTTTCCATATCAGCATCAATATTAGAATCGCCACCAGTAGCTGCTGTACGGTCAATTACAAATAGCACTTGTGGGTTAAATTCCAAGATCGCTTCAAAACCGAAGTTAGAACCGTGAGAAGAAGACTCGATATCTTCTGTTACCGGCTTGAATCCATAAATGTCATAAATGTAGCCGAAACGGGAATTTGTTGCAAAACCTGATAATTTACCTTCATTATACATTGTAACTAGAGAGGTTTCGTAGTTTCCAGCTAAAGCTTTGATTTCTTCTAAAGCTGAATCATATTTTGCCATGTATTCTTCAGCTTCTGCTTCTTTACCAAACATTTTCGCCGCTAGATCTACAGAAGATTGGAATGTGTTCCAGTAGTCAGCCTCAGAAGTACCAACAAACACGACAGGAGCGATTTCTTTTAATTCTTCATAGAATGCTGACTGACGCCCGGAGATAAAAATTACATCCGGATCCATTTCAGCGATATCTTCAAGTAAAGGTTCCTTTAATCCACCAACGCTTTTATACTCATCAGAAGCGTATTTTTCAAGGTGAGCAGGCAGAGTAGAATCTTTTGCAACCCCAACAATTCCTTCAACACCTAGAGCATCTAATGTATCTAAGAAACCATAATCGAATACGGCAATTTTTTCTGGCATCTTTTCAAATTTCACATCTTCAAAATTAGTTGTACCACCCTCATTGCCTTCTGTTGAGGCAACTGTCGGAGATACGGTCATTGGATAAGCAGAGCTTCCTTCTGTTCCAGCTGCACTTGTTTCTTCATCTGCAGCTTTATCAGCTGATTCTTCTTTTGAAGCTTCTTCGTTAGGACCACATGCGGCAAGCAATAATACCATAGCTGCTAACAATGCATAAAAAAGTTTTTTCATCTTTCTTAACTCTCCCTTTTTATTTGTTATTTGATATTGATTATCATTATCAATCATGATGATAATTATTATTGAATAATCTTTATAAGTCAATAACTTTTTGATATTTTTTTAAATTATCTTCCAATATTTCAAGAATCTGACACAAAATAAGCTCATCCTGAAGAAATACAATAGATTTCTCCAGGTATATTTAGTACTTCAATGTTTACGTATGTGAATTAAAATAGACACAAATTCTGCAGCCATTCTGTTCTTGAATTGGAATATCCATATCATAAATTTCACGAAGCACATCAGAATTTATGATTTCATGGGTTGGCCCATTTTTCATCAGCCGGCCATTTTTCAGCGCTACAATGCGATCAGAATAAACAGATGCAAAATTTATGTCATGCAAAACAATGACAACTGTCTTTCCAAGTTCATCAACCAGTTTGCGCAAGATTTTCATAATTTGAACTGAATGCTTCATATCCAGGTTATTTAAAGGCTCATCCAGCAGGATATAATCCGTATCCTGTGCAATGACCATTGCAATGAATGCCCGCTGCTTTTGACCACCTGATAATTCATCTAAATATTTGTCTTCCATATCGGATAAATTCATGTATTCAATTGCCTGATCAACAAACTTTTCGTCTTCAGCCGTTAAGCGTCCCCTAGAATAGGGATAACGCCCAAATGAGACAAGCTCACGTACCGTTAATCTTACATTAAGGTAATTGGCTTGTTTCAAAATGGATACTCTCTTTGCAAAATCTGAAGACTTCCACTTTTTCACATTATTCTGATCGAGTAATACTTCACCTGTATCTGCTTCTAATAAACGGCTTACCATAGAAAGAAGTGTTGATTTACCAGCACCATTCGGTCCAATGAAAGAGGTTATGGTCCCCGGCTCGATTGTGACTGTAACATCCTCTACAACAGGCTTTTTACCAAATTGTTTTGTTAATCCTTTGATTTCAATCATCCTGCTGCCCTACTTTCCTTAAGTAATAAATAAATAAAGTAAATTCCGCCGATGAAGTTAATAATGACACTTAATGTCGTACGTAATTCAAATATATGTTCCACAAGGAAATTACCGCCAACCAATGCAATGATACTGATTAAACTCGCCCCTAATATATGTATAGAGTGTTTATATGTCACCAGATATTGATAAGAGAGATTGGCTACGATTAGTCCAAAAAAAGTAATTGGGCCAACAAGTGCTGTAGATGTGGCAATTAAAACAGACGATAAAATTAAAATTCTCATAACCATACCGTCATAGTTAATACCAAGATTTATTGCATTTTCGCGGCCAAGCGACATAACATCCAGTTTACCCATAATAAAGTAACCATATAGAAATGCGAGGAATAGGATGCCCATAGATATAAATAATAACTCCGCCTTTACGTTTGTAAACGTAGCAAACAATCGGCTTTGAAGACTTAAATATTCGACTGGATCTATCAATACTTGCAGGAATGTGACAAAGCTTCCCAGGAGTGTCCCTATAATCATCCCTATTAATAGAAGAAAATAAATGGGATGCTTATCCGCCCTGAACAAAAACCGATATAAAATCAAGGCAAAGACGACCATGGCAAAAATGGCTGCACCAAAGTTTAAGTATTTATTTAACACCCACACTGACATCGACCCTGCAAAGAAGTAGATTAATGTTTGTACTACTTGATACATAGAATCAAGACCCATAACAGAAGGTGTTAAAATGCGATTATGTGTAATTGTCTGAAACACAACTGTAGAATAAGCAATTGCGATTCCTGTTATAACCATCGCTGTAACTCGGAGCATGCGCTTAGGAAAGGCATAATCAAAGCCGCCTTTAATATCATAAAAGCCATATAACAAAATAAACACAATGGCAATAGCTGCTAAAATCATCAGTTTTGTACTATTTCGCATATGCTCTCCCCCTAAGCAGCATCGTTAAGAAGATTGCACTGCCTATCACTGCCACTGTTACATTAACTGGAATTTCATAAGGATGAATGATGATGCGCCCTAAAATGTCGCATATTAATAGAAAAACAATTCCCAACACCGCTGTATGCGGAATCGTTTTGCGCAGGTTATCACCTAAATAAAGAGAGACAATATTCGGCACAATCAGCCCTAAAAATGGAATAACCCCGACAGTTAGGACAACTGTTGTCGATATAACCGCAACAAGTATCAGACCAATATTTAGTACCAGCTTATAACTTAAACCGAGATTTCTCGCAAAATCTTCGCCCATTCCCGCAACTGTAAATTTATTCGCATAAAGATACGCTAGAATAATAGCTGGAATACTAACATATAAAAGCTCATAACGGCCAGCAATAATCAAAGTGAAACTCCCCATAAGCCAGGAAGATATATTTTGCAGGAGATCTGCTTCATATCCAAAGAACGTTGTAATGGAAGATAAAATATTTCCATACATAATTCCAACTAATGGAACAAAAATAACATCTTTAAATTTTATACGATCTAAAATCTGCATAAAGAGAAATGTACCTGCTAAAGCAAAGGCAAAACTAAAAATAACTTGCTGTGTATAGGTTACATTCGTAAAAAACAGCATAGAAATTAAAATACCCAGCTTTGCTGCATCCAATGTTCCAGCAGTAGTTGGTGATACAAACTTATTTCGGCTTAAAGACTGCATAATTAAACCGGCAATACTCATCCCTGCCCCCGCTAATATAATCGCCAATAACCGTGGGATGCGGCTAATAAGGAAAATATGTGTTTCATCTGATTCCCAATTAAGCAGATCCTTAGGCGTTATATCTATTGCTCCGATAAATAGCGAGATAAAAGACAGAACGATGGCTGCAATTCCTAACATCCATAATCTCATTAATAACCCTCATAACATGTTTATTATCTATTCAGCAATTGAAAAAATCTTTATTCCAAGTTAAGGAATAGCAGTAAATCTATAAAACTATTTTTAAAATAATGATAATCATTATCATCGGATGACAAAAAAAAGAACCTTGATATGTATAGATTTTTTGTTTATTGAAAATGATTATCAACTTGCCAACACAATTAATGTATCACAAAAAATAATAAAAGAAAAGAGGCAGATTGTAAATTCCGGCAATTGTCTAAATTTATTCTCACTTTAAAATAAGGAAGCTCAAATAAAAAGGAGATTCAAACAGAAAAGTTGAATCTCCCATATGTTGCCTCTATAGTGTTTTAATAAGAACCCGAATAGCTTCAGATACATCGATTTGATTTTCCTGGCAGTGATTCGTGAGCTTTCGATACGTTTCCTCATCTAACCTCACATGAACGGTATGTACATATTTTTCAGAATCCAGTTTTTTTGGTCTTCCTCTGGTAACCTTCCTTTTGCCGCTGCCGTCTTTCCATACATTTATGATGACATATCCGTGTTTTTGAATCCAAAGATCACAATCATACTCTTTCCACATTGTTTTGGCTCTTTGCAGGAAATCAAGTTTGAATTTTACTAGTTCATCTCCTTGAAGTCCCTTCATGACCGCTTTTTCCATCGCCTTATGTTCGTTAAATTGGAGAAATTGGTCGTAAGATTTGAATGTTAATTCTTTCATTATTCCGCTCCCATAATCTATTATCTGCCTATAAAAATCATACCCTTTAAGAAAACAGTTGTAAATCCTGCCTGAATCCGTAACTTCCTTCATTTCTATTACGCTAGACTGCTAAATTTTCACAGCTTAAATGATTGCTAAATGCTGCCGGCCTTATCTGCAATTCTCATTCTAAAAAAGACCCAATCTGGTCTTACCCCTGTCAAGTAGACAACCTTAAAAAAGACTAAGCAGCCAGTGTGAGTCGGTATTCAACCGGAGCACACTGGTTTAGTTTTTTCTGGAATCTTTTATAGTTATAGAGATACATGTATTCTTCAAGTATTTGAATTAATTCTTTTTCTGTTTTAAACTGTGATCGATATAGCTTCTCTGTCTTTAGATGAGAGAAGAAAGACTCAATACAGGCATTATCGAGGCAGTTTCCTTTGCGAGAATGGCTGCCTTGAATGCCTATTTTCTTTAACTTTTTGTGGTATTGATTAGACGTGTATTGGAAGCCTTGATCTGAATGCAGGATCGCACCATACACGTTTCTTTTTTGTGTTAATAGATCGATTGTATTAAGGACCAATTCTAAGTCATTTCTCTTTGAAATATTCCAGGCTAAAACCTCATTGTTATAAAGATCGAGTATAACGGAAAGGTAATAAAATGAATCTCCAACTTGAATATACGTAATGTCTGTTACGTATTTCTCATCTGGTTTTAGAGCCTTAAAGTTACGGTTTAATAAGTTTGAGTAAATAACGGAAGGCTTCCTTCCGAAGAAGTTTCGCTTCTTCCTAATTTCAGCTCGAATATTCATATCAGTCATTAATCGATATACCTTCTTATGATTAATATGAAATCCTTCGTCTTTAAGAGCTATTTTCATACGAGGGTAACCATAAAAAGGGTATGTATGATGAATAGCCATAATATGTGATTTTATTAGATATTCTTTGGTCTGCCTGTCCTCCCTAAGGGAGGTCGTTTTAAGCCACTTATAATAACCTGATCTTGAGACTTGCGCAATCTCAGCTAACCAAGCGATAGGGTAAATACCACTTAGTTCGTTTATGATTTCGAATCGTTCTGCTTTTGGGATGATCCCTCCTCGTGTAGATTTGGATACCGCTTTTTTAGGTATTCAACCTGAGCTTTATAATAATCCCTTTCCTCTTGGATACTTTTAAAGTTCGTTCTGGGGCGCCCTTTAAGTGGATTACTGTCTGTGTTACCGCCTGCACGTCCCCTTAAATCTTCAAAGGACTCTCCCTGATTAAATTTCATAACCCATTTCTTTAATTGGGTTGGACTTCGAAGACCTAGCTCTTCCGATACTGTTCGGTAACTTTTGTTTCCTTCTTTGTATAGGTTTACTGCTCTTATTTTAAAATCTTCTGTATATTTTTGATACGTTCTTCCTGTTTTTCCCATGAAAAATCCCCTCCAAGTTAAGTGTATCACCATTTTTTATGATGGTCTTTTTACACTGTCTACTTAGAGGGGATAATATCAATCCTGCAATTGGATTGAGTCTTACTTGATCAAATTTTTATGAATTTTTCAGTACAGACTTTCCTTACTCCACAGTAACCGACTTAGCCAGGTTACGCGGCTTATCTACGTCACACTCGCGGTGCAGCGCAGCAAAATAAGAGATTAATTGTAAAGGTATTACAGAGATAAGAGGTGTTAATAGCTCGTTCACTTCCGGAATGATAAAGCTGTCTTCTTCTGTTTCCAGCCCTTTCATGGAAATGATGCAAGGGTTTGCTCCACGGGCAACAACCTCTTTGACGTTGCCGCGAATGCTTAAGTTAACACTTTCTTGAGTTGCCAGGGCAATGATTGGCGTACCGTTCTCGATTAAAGCGATGGTTCCATGCTTTAATTCTCCGCCTGCAAAGCCTTCAGCTTGAATATATGAAATTTCCTTCAGCTTAAGTGCACCTTCAAGGCCAACATAATAGTCGATCCCACGGCCAATAAAGAACGCATTGCGTGTAGTGGAAAGGAATTTGCGTGCTATATCTTCGAACTCTTCCTTCGCATCGCAAAGGACTTCCATGGCATTAGCAACAATGCCCAGCTCCTGAACAAGGTTGAAGTCCAGTTCCAATCCGCGGCTCTTCGCTGTAACTTCTGCAAGAATGGATAAAACAGCAATCTGGGCTGTATAAGCCTTTGTAGAAGCAACCGCAATTTCAGGACCGGCATGAAGCAATAACGTGTAATCTGCTTCACGTGATAGTGTTGAACCTGGAACATTTGTAATGGTTAATGCCTTATGGCCCATTTCCTTCACATTTACGAGTACGGCACGGCTATCTGCTGTCTCACCGCTTTGAGAGATAAAGATAAATAGCGGCTTCTCTGAAAGCAGCGGAATATTGTAGCCAAACTCACTTGAAATATGAACTTCAACTGGAATTTTTGCGATTTTTTCAATGAACTGCTTTCCAACAAGACCTGCATGATATGACGTCCCGGCTGCAATGATATAAATGCGGTCTGCATCGTTCATTGCTTCAACGATTTCCTGGTCGATTGTCAGCTCGCCATTATCATCTTGATACTTCTGGATGATTTTGCGCATCACTAAAGGCTGCTCATCGATTTCTTTCAGCATGTAGTGAGGATATGTTCCTTTTTCAATATCGCTTGCATCCAATTCGGCCGTATACGGATCACGGCTGATTTCCTCGCCATTCAGCGTCTGGATTTTAACAGCATCTTTTGTGACAATAACGATTTCTTTGTCCATTAGTTCAACATATTGATCTGTAACTTGCAGCATCGCCATTGCGTCAGAAGCGACTACATTGAATGTTTCACCTAATCCAACCAGAAGAGGGCTCTTGTTTTTCGCAACAAAAATCGTTTCATCGTTTTCTGCATCCAAAAGGGCGATTGCATAAGAGCCTTTTAAAAGTGTCAGCGTTTTGCGGAACGCTTCTTCAGTATTAGAACCTTCGTTCACGAATAATTCAATCAGCTGAACGATGATCTCTGTATCTGTATCACTTTTAAGGGCAACTCCCTGCAAATATTCGCGTTTTAAGATGTCATAGTTCTCAATTACGCCATTGTGAACAAGTGTAAAACGGCCGGAATTACTTTGATGAGGATGAGCATTTACTGTGCTTGGAACACCATGAGTCGCCCAGCGGGTGTGGCCAATCCCTGTGTTTGCCATTACATCTTCATCAACAATATTGCGAAGGTCCGCAATACGGCCTTTTTCCTTGAAAACCTGAACGCCGTTATCATTCATAACCGCGATGCCAGCTGAATCATAGCCTCTATATTCAAGCTTTTCCAAGCCCTTTAATAAAATTTCCTTTGAATCTAAGTTTCCAATATATCCAACGATACCACACATACTTCTTTTCCTCCTAATAATGAAGGGGCAAGAAGCCTTTTCGGGGCAGTCCTGCCCCTTATCTCTGTTTTTTTGATATTCGCTGCTCTAAGGGGCATTAAAGCCTCTTGGGGGAGCGTTTCTTAGTTTTAGCATTCCCTTCTCTTTGTGCATTCAGTTGCCCGAATGTTTTATAGAAGAAATCATCGGTTGTGCTTTCAACCGGGAGGCATCCGCCGAACATTCGATAAACCTCCTCCTCGTCAACTAATCCTTACGTCCAGGATCAGTTCAGGCGCTTTAGATTTAAATAATTTCTCACGATCCACCTTTCTCTTCTTGAATAAAGATGTTCTGTATTCTTAAATACAAAAACAGGATTATCATACATCAAAGTCAGACTTCCGTCAACAGATAAATTAAGGCAGCTGCCAGCCAGCCATTTCGGTATTCCCTTTTCGTGCGGCTGTAAACTCCATATATAAAAATATGCATAAGGGAGTTCAGGAGTTCCCTTATGCATATGATTTGCGCTATTTATTCTTTTAGTCCCATTTCACTTTCAACAACAGCAGCGATGCGCTCTACATAGGATGCGCAAAGTTCACCCGTTGGGGCTTCTGCCATTACGCGGACAAGCGGCTCTGTACCGGAAGGACGTACCAGAATCCGGCCGTTTCCGTTCATTTCTTCTTCAACCTGTGCAATGACTTCTTTCACTTTTTCATTGTCTGTCACATGATGCTTATCCGTTACACGAATGTTTACAAGCTTCTGCGGGAATTTCTGCATTTCGTTCGCAAGCTCAGATAGCGGCTTCTTGGTTACTTTCATGATGTTAACAAGCTGAAGGCCTGTCAAAAGCCCATCTCCAGTTGTGATGTAGTCCAGGAAAATGATATGACCTGACTGTTCTCCGCCAAGGTTGTAGCCATTCTTCTTCATTTCCTCCACAACATAGCGGTCGCCTACAGCTGTCTGAACACTTTCGACCCCGTTAGCTTCCAGCCCTTTATAGAAGCCCAGGTTGCTCATTACAGTGGAAACTACTGTGCTTTGCTTAAGCCTTCCCTGCTCTTTCATGTATTTTCCGCAGATATACATGATCTGGTCGCCATCCACAATATCTCCATTTTCGTCAATTGCAATCAAGCGGTCTCCGTCTCCATCAAATGCCAGTCCAACATCTGCTTCTTTTTCCTTAACAAATGCAGATAACGCTTCAGGATGAGTTGATCCGACTCCTGCATTAATATTGAGTCCGTTAGGAGATGCTCCCATCATGGAAAGATCGGCATCAAGATCAGCAAATAGGTGTGTTGCCAGCGGTGAAGTAGCACCATGTGCACAATCGAGCGCAATGTGAATGCCAGAGAAATCTTCATCAACCGTCTGCTTTAGGTATTGAAGATACTTCTGTCCGCCTTCAAAGTAATCATTCACCTGTCCCAGGCTGCCTCCAACTGGTCTTGGAAGCTGATCTTCTGCCATATCCATTAATTCCTCAATCTCAGCTTCCTGATCATCGGAAAGCTTAAAGCCATCAGGACCAAAAAACTTTATTCCGTTATCCTCAACCGGATTATGGGAAGCAGAAATCATGACGCCAGCTTCTGCACCCAGTGCTTTTGTTAAATAAGCGACGCCAGGCGTTGAAATGACTCCGAGGCGCATAACCTCTGCTCCAATCGATAATAGTCCCGCTACAAGTGCGCCTTCCAGCATATGGCCCGAAATACGGGTATCACGGCCGATTAATACTTTCGGACGATCATGATCTTTCGTTAATACATAACCTCCAAAACGGCCCAGTTTAAAGGCCAGCTCCGGTGTCAATTCACTATTTGCAACTCCGCGTACTCCATCTGTACCGAAATATTTACCCATTTTATAATCGCTCCTTCTTACTTTAAGAAAAACTCTATATTAAGCTTCTTCTTTTTGTGTAATTGATATAGTCGCTTTACCTGCTGCAGGTTTTATATCCAACCCTGAAGGGCCATCGACATTTATTGGCACCTCATGGTCACCTTCACCAAGGTCTGCCAGGCTCAAATATAAATTAAAATCTTCCGCTTGGAGATCCTGAACCGTGCTGCTTTTACCGGTAACCGTAATACTTGTCCTTCCGGAAGCTGGGTTTTTAAGGACCGCTTCATATTCTTCAGCTAAACCAGCTAAGTTGATGGGGAGACTTGAAAAGGTTTTGGTTTCCTCTTTTTCCTGTGCCTCTGTTTCTTCAGCAGGCTCTTCTGCAGTTTCCTCTTCATTCACATTCTCCTCAGTGCTGATGTCAACAGACGCCTTCACTGTTTTAGGATCCACTCCTGTAATGCCATTTGGGATAATAACCGGCAGAGTGAGCACGGAGTCTTTCTCAATCTTGCTGACATCCACCTCTACCCTGACACTTTCAGTTTCATTTAGTACTTCTTCACGGCCCGTTATGGAAGCCTCGTTCACATCAAGTTCAATCGAATTAATGGTAACCCCATCTTGAGGGTCTCCATTCCGGACGATTGTTATGGGAACCGTCTTGCTTAACTGTTTAACCGGCACTGTAACTTGAATCACTTGCGGTTCCACAATTACATCAAGCTTATTCATCTCACGGTCCAACACCCTGACAGTTGCTTCATCAGTGATTGTCTCAGTTATTGGCCCCTTTACATCCAGGGTTGCCTTTACAAAGCTGATCCGCTCGATCACTTCTTTTGCTCCCGTGATCTTTACTGTCTTTGGTTCTGCAGATGCCGCTTCGGCTGAATACCCCTCACCAAGCAGGCCATTATTAAATTCTGCATCCACTTTAAATTCCTGAGTTACTTTTTCGTGGACTGTCACATCTGCATATTGCGGATTGATTGTTACATCAAGTTTATCTGAGATATCGCGAATCTTAATTTCCACTCTTTGAGAGCCAGTTTCTGCATTTGTTAAATCTACATATACTTCGAAGTTCTGCTGTTTTTTCGCTGGCTCCAGGTGGCTTTTTGGACCCTCTATACTCAAATCAACTGTATCAGGAATACCGGTAACGACCAGATTTTCTGTATCATAGTAGCTTTTGACAGGGACATCTTCGATAATGTCTGAATCCTGCTGGCCGGGAACGTTTATATTCTTTAATTCCTTATCTGCATCATATACCGAATCAAACAGAAAAAGTGCCAGGATCAAGGCGACAATTTTCATGAACCAGCGGGTATCTACCAATTTGTCAATTAACTTATCCATTCTTTTTCCCCCTCCAGTTCCAAAGACCTGAAGAAGTCTGTTTTATCTTCTGCTGAACAAGCAATTCACTTGAAAGCATATCTTTAAAAGCTTCAGCTTTTAAATCACGGTGCAGTTCACCGTTTTTGGTTAAGGAAACACTTCCTGTTTCCTCAGAAACTATAATAGTAATACTGTCAGTTACTTCACTTATACCTAAAGCAGCCCTATGTCTGGTGCCCAGCTCTTTTGAGATGAATGGACTTTCTGACAGCGGCAGATAACAGGCTGCTGCTGCCACACAATTCCTTTGAATGATGACGGCTCCGTCATGCAGCGGTGTATTCGGAATAAATATATTAATCAGAAGCTCAGATGAAATTTTGGAATCAAGCTGAATACCGGTTTCAATATAGTCATTCATCCCTGTTTCCCGCTCCACTGAAATAAGCGCCCCAATGCGGCGTTTAGCCATATAATCCACAGCCTTAGCAATGGATTCGACCAGTTTCTCCTGATTTTCCTCCTCCTGATTTGCCGTCCTTGAGAAGAATCTTCCTCTTCCCAATTGCTCCAGTGCTCTTCGCAGCTCCGGCTGGAAAATGATTATGATGGCCAGAAATCCCCAAAGCAGCACTTGTTCCATCATCCATCCTAATGTTTGCAGGTGAAACTTGTCGCTTGCTACTTTAACCAGGATAATGACAAAAATCCCCTTCAGCAATTGGACAGCCTTTGTTCCTTTAACAATCATTATGAGCTTATAGATGACGTACCAGACAAGGAGAATGTCTATTGTATTAGCCAACAATTTCAAAATAGAGAAATCTGCAAATGACATTATCCTTCCTCCAAATATATATTTCAAAAGCAAAAATGCTTAAAGTTCCTTTATGTAACTTTCATATTATATCATATTAAACGCTAATTCCAATTTTGAGACAACAGACATCACCTGGAAAAATAAGTACACTAAGAATCCCTGCCTTAAAGCAGGGATTCTTACTATGGTTATGTCTATTTCTCTTTGTCTGTTTCTCCGCTTTCAAATACATATACGGCATCCTTGGCTGCCTTTTTGATGTGATACCACAGCCATTCGAAAATGGCATCAACCTCTTCGATTTCTCCGGAGACCTTACCTGCTGAAGCCATGTACTGCTCGCCCTTGATGACCGTGCCATTGATGACCGTAACATTTCCTTCTATTTCGCCCTGAATTTCCAAGTCGCCGTTCTTAACCACAACATCGCCTTTTACCACTTCACCTTCCGGTACGATCACCTTATCGTTTTGCACCACAAGGTTTGGCTGCTTAGAAACCGATAATTGGTGATCCTGATCCCAGGAAGAAACGACGCTTCCCATCATCAGAACAAGAAAGAGGGACGCCGCAGTTAAAAGCGGATGATGCCTGAACCAGCGCTGGACCCCGACTTTCCGCTTTTCTTTGGGCAATTTCGCCATAACGTTTGCCGTAAAATTTTCAGGTGCCTGTATATGTGAAGTGCTTTGGACTAAAGCGATCGTCTTCTTTAATTCATGGAAATGAATTTGGCATTCTTCACAGGTCTGCAAATGTGCCCTTAATTCCTTCTCATGTTCGGCTGAGATCTCTTCATCTAGGTACTCATGCATATAAACAACCATTTCTGCTGGACATTTCAAAGTTCTCACCCTCTTTTTTAAACGTATCTTAATTGATTCCTTAGTGCTTCCCGGCCCCGGTGAATCCTGGTTTTAACCGTTCCCAGAGGAAGGTCGAGCGTTTCACTGATCTCGTTCAGCGATAATTCTTCAATATATTTTAAAACAATAACCGAACGATATTTCTCCGGAAGCTTCGATATCTCCCTTTGGATTGTTTCCTGCAGTTCCAGACTTTCTACTTCTTCCTCCGGCAGCCTCGCATCGGAAGCAATTTGAGAATACATGTTCAGCCCATCCGTTCCTGCGACCTCTGCATCCAGATAATAATCAGGCTTCTTTTTTCTGATTCTGTCTATACAAAGGTTAGTGGCAATCCGATAGAGCCACGTGGAAAATTTCAAGTCAATATTAAAGCTGGCAATGTTTATATAGGCTCTTAAGAAAGCCTCCTGAGCGATATCCTCTGCCTCATGCCTGTTTCCCAGCATTCTGTAGCAAATCTGAAAAACTTTATCTTTGTATATTTCAACAACTTCAGCATAAGCATCCTGGTCGCCTTTTAATACTTGCTTTATCCTCTTCTTTACGATTGTCTCCATTTTTTTACCTCCGCTCCAGTGCGGCTAATCGATAATACGAATCGATAGCGGAAAAGGTTTCATTTTAATTAAAAAACATTCAATTTCTATATTAGCAAATTTTTACTTATTCTGGTTTATTTTTTTCCTTTTAGGGTATAAAAGTACTAAATTAATTGAAAAGGGTTGGTTACGGTGTGTATTAAGGAATTATTGAGAGATATTGAGGATTGCCGGTCAAGAATGATCCAGTTAACAGCTTCCGCTTCTTTTACAGACCACTCGGTAGTTGATACGAGCACGAAACTCGATCAGCTTCTAAATAAATATTATACCCTCACAGCAAAAAAATGAGCAGAACTTGTTTACGTTCTGCTCATTTTTATTTTTTATTATTATAGAAGCTTCTCGCCAAATAATGAACCCATAAGCGCGACTGCAACGGTAGCTGTTTTGTTTTTGTCATCCAGGATTGGGTTAACCTCTACAAATTCAGCCGATGTAATGATCTGAGCTTCTGCAAGCATCTCCATGGCCAAGTGGCTTTCACGGTAGCTGATGCCGCCAATAACTGGAGTTCCAACACCCGGTGCATCATGCGGATCCAGCCCATCCAGATCCAATGACAGATGAACACCATCTGTATTTCTTTCTTTTAAATATGTAATAGACTCCTCCATAACCTTTGTCATCCCAAGACGGTCAATTTCGTGCATGGTGTATACTTTAATGCCTTTTTCCTTAATAAGCTCCCGCTCTCCTTCATCCAAAGATCTTGCCCCAATAATGACAATATTCTCCGGCTTAACCTTTGGAGCATATCCTCCTACATTGGTTAAAAGCGGGTGCCCAATTCCCAGGCTTACTGCAAGAGGCATGCCATGAATGTTCCCAGAAGGTGAAGTTTCAGCTGTATTTAGATCCCCGTGGGCATCATACCAGATTACCCCAAGATTTTTGTAGTGCTTTGAAACACCGGCCAATGTTCCAATAGCAATGCTGTGATCGCCGCCAAGTACTAATGGAAAAGAGCCACTTTCTATTGCTTTATCAACTTCTTCTCCTAGTTTTTCTGTCTTTTCAGCAATAAGGTTCAAGTTTCTAAGATTTGAATTTGGATCGATTTGAACTTCCGGACGGCCGATGGCAATATCGCCCTGATCATGGATTTCTTGGAATAAACACTTTAATCGCTCATTCACACCTGCATATCGGATCGCACTTGGCCCCATGTCCACACCGCGTCTCATCTGGCCAAGATCCATCGGCATTCCAATTATCGATAATTTCTGTCTTTTCATAGTACAAATCCTCCCTTTCCCTTCATACTCATATTTTAACCGCTTTCAAACACATGACTCAACTCGACAAAATCGTGTATATATATGCGGCTCCCAAGGAAAGAGGCTTCTAAATATACTATGTTAACCTCCGGATTATTCCCAATTATTGTTTATGAAATAAAAAAATCCCTAAACCATGCTGGTCTAAGGATTGTTGTATTATGTATAAAGGTGGAGACTAGCGGGATCGAACCGCTGACCTCCTGCGTGCAAAGCAGGCGCTCTCCCAGCTGAGCTAAGGCCCCATTTGGAGCGGAAGACGGGGTTCGAACCCGCGACCCCCACCTTGGCAAGGTGATGTTCTACCACTGAACTACTTCCGCAATAAATATTTATATTTACAAATAAGACCTTCAGGACTCGATTCCCAAGGTCTGCGTTTTTCTATAAAGTGAGCCATGAAGGACTCGAACCTTCGACCCTCTGATTAAAAGTCAGATGCTCTACCGACTGAGCTAATGGCTCATAATAGTATTATTTCCTAAAACCTGATTCTGCTAAGTCAGATGTTCCAAAGCGCTGCGCGCTTTGTCACAGATTTCCATTCGGTGAGGAATGGCTTAGATGATGCAATCTGCTCTACCGACTGAGCAAATGGCTCATAAGAATGGCTGGGCTAGCAGGATTCGAACCTGCGAGTGACGGAGTCAAAGTCCGGTGCCTTACCGCTTGGCTATAGCCCAATAATTACAAAATAAAAAGGACATTCATAGCTTGTCCAGTTTTTTGTGTTTTTATTAAGAATAAATGGTGGAGGGGGGCAGATTCGAACTGCCGAACCCGAAGGAGCGGATTTACAGTCCGCCGCGTTTAGCCACTTCGCTACCCCTCCATCTAAAAAAGATGGTGCCGGCGAGAGGACTTGAACCCCCAACCTACTGATTACAAGTCAGTTGCTCTACCAATTGAGCTACACCGGCAAATATGGTGGAGGATGACGGGATCGAACCGCCGACCCTCTGCTTGTAAGGCAGATGCTCTCCCAGCTGAGCTAATCCTCCAAAATGGTGACCCCTACGGGATTCGAACCCGTGTTACCGCCGTGAAAGGGCGGTGTCTTAACCGCTTGACCAAGGGGCCTAGTACTCTAGTTGTCTACATTAAGAGAGCTTCCAACCGGGCTCGAACCGGTGACCTCTTCCTTACCATGGAAGTGCTCTACCTGCTGAGCTATGGAAGCAACAGCTCATAATTCCCAAAAGGGGCTTTATGAAAATGGCTCCGCAGGCAGGATTCGAACCTGCGACCGTTCGGTTAACAGCCGAATGCTCTACCACTGAGCTACTGCGGAAAAGTGGTATTTTAGTAAACAGCCCGGCAGCGTCCTACTCTCACAAGGGGACAGCCCCTAACTACCATCGGCGCTGAGAAGCTTAACTTCCGTGTTCGGTATGGGAACGGGTGTGACCTTCTCGCTATCGCCACCAGACTATTTTCAAAAGACAAGTATGATTATACTTTCTTTTGATGTTTTTTTCAAGAGGAAATTTCATTTTTTCGTTCCCTCAAAACTAGATAATGCATGAAGAAGCATTTGCCGAGTATTCACCAATGACTTGGTTAAGTCCTCGATCGATTAGTATCAGTCAGCTCCACATGTCGCCACGCTTCCACCTCTGACCTATCAACCTGATCATCTTTCAGGGATCTTACTAGCTTGACGCTATGGGAAATCTCATCTCGAGGGGGGCTTCATGCTTAGATGCTTTCAGCACTTATCCCTTCCGCACATAGCTACCCAGCGATGCCTTTGGCAAGACAACTGGTACACCAGCGGTGCGTCCATCCCGGTCCTCTCGTACTAAGGACAGCTCCTCTCAAATTTCCTGCGCCCACGACGGATAGGGACCGAACTGTCTCACGACGTTCTGAACCCAGCTCGCGTACCGCTTTAATGGGCGAACAGCCCAACCCTTGGGACCGACTACAGCCCCAGGATGCGATGAGCCGACATCGAGGTGCCAAACCTCCCCGTCGATGTGGACTCTTGGGGGAGATAAGCCTGTTATCCCCGGGGTAGCTTTTATCCGTTGAGCGATGGCCCTTCCATGCGGAACCACCGGATCACTAAGCCCGACTTTCGTCCCTGCTCGACTTGTAGGTCTCGCAGTCAAGCTCCCTTGTGCCTTTACACTCTGCGAATGATTTCCAACCATTCTGAGGGAACCTTTGGGCGCCTCCGTTACTTTTTAGGAGGCGACCGCCCCAGTCAAACTGCCCACCTGACACTGTCTCCCGCCCCGATCAGGGGCGCGGGTTAGAATTTCAATACAGCCAGGGTAGTATCCCACCGACGCCTCCACCGAAGCTGGCGCTCCGGCTTCTCAGGCTCCTACCTATCCTGTACAAGCTGTACCAAAATTCAATATCAGGCTACAGTAAAGCTCCACGGGGTCTTTCCGTCCTGTCGCGGGTAACCTGCATCTTCACAGGTACTATAATTTCACCGAGTCTCTCGTTGAGACAGTGCCCAGATCGTTACGCCTTTCGTGCGGGTCGGAACTTACCCGACAAGGAATTTCGCTACCTTAGGACCGTTATAGTTACGGCCGCCGTTTACTGGGGCTTCGATTCAAAGCTTCGCTTGCGCTAACCTCTCCTCTTAACCTTCCAGCACCGGGCAGGCGTCAGCCCCTATACTTCGCCTTGCGGCTTCGCAGAGACCTGTGTTTTTGCTAAACAGTCGCCTGGGCCTATTCACTGCGGCTCATCAGGGCTATGCACCCTAATGAGCACCCCTTCTCCCGAAGTTACGGGGTCATTTTGCCGAGTTCCTTAACGAGAGTTCTCTCGCTCACCTTAGGATTCTCTCCTCGCCTACCTGTGTCGGTTTGCGGTACGGGCACCTTTTCCCTCGCTAGAGGCTTTTCTTGGCAGTGTGGAATCAGGAACTTCGGTACTAAATTTCCCTCGCCGTCACAGCTCAGCCTGTGTGGTAACGGGATTTGCCTCGTTACCGGCCTAACTGCTTGGACGCGCTAATCCAGCAGCGCGCTTACCCTATCCTCCTGCGTCCCCCCATTGCTCAAACGGTAAAGAGGTGGTACAGGAATATCAACCTGTTGTCCATCGCCTACGCTTTTCAGCCTCGGCTTAGGTCCCGACTAACCCTGAGCGGACGAGCCTTCCTCAGGAAACCTTAGGCATTCGGTGGATGGGATTCTCACCCATCTTTCGCTACTCATACCGGCATTCTCACTTCTAAGCGCTCCACCAGTCCTTGCGGTCTGGCTTCAACGCCCTTAGAACGCTCTCCTACCACTGACATCGGAAGATGTCAATCCACAGCTTCGGTGATACGTTTAGCCCCGGTACATTTTCGGCGCGGAGTCACTCGACCAGTGAGCTATTACGCACTCTTTAAATGGTGGCTGCTTCTAAGCCAACATCCTGGTTGTCTAAGCAACTCCACATCCTTTTCCACTTAACGTATACTTTGGGACCTTAGCTGGTGGTCTGGGCTGTTTCCCTCTTGACTACGGATCTTATCACTCGCAGTCTGACTCCCATGGATAAGTCTTTGGCATTCGGAGTTTGTCTGAATTCGGTAACCCGATGGGGGCCCCTAGTCCAAACAGTGCTCTACCTCCAAGACTCTTACTACATGAGGCTAGCCCTAAAGCTATTTCGGAGAGAACCAGCTATCTCCAAGTTCGATTGGAATTTCTCCGCTACCCACACCTCATCCCCGCACTTTTCAACGTGCGTGGGTTCGGGCCTCCATCCAGTGTTACCTGGACTTCACCCTGGACATGGGTAGATCACCTGGTTTCGGGTCTACGACCACATACTCATTCGCCCTATTCAGACTCGCTTTCGCTGCGGCTCCGTCTCTTCAACTTAACCTCGCATGTAATCGTAACTCGCCGGTTCATTCTACAAAAGGCACGCTATCACCCATTAACGGGCTCTAACTACTTGTAGGCACACGGTTTCAGGATCTCTTTCACTCCCCTTCCGGGGTGCTTTTCACCTTTCCCTCACGGTACTGGTTCACTATCGGTCACTAGGGAGTATTTAGCCTTGGGAGATGGTCCTCCCTGCTTCCGACGGGATTTCTCGTGTCCCGCCGTACTCAGGATCCACTCTGGAGGGAACGAAGTTTCAACTACAGGGCTTTTACCTTCTCTGGCCGGCCTTTCCAGACCTGTTCATTTACCTCGTTCCTTTGTAACTCCGTGTAGAGTGTCCTACAACCCCAGGAGGCAAGCCTCCTGGTTTGGGCTAATCCCGTTTCGCTCGCCGCTACTCAGGGAATCGCGTTTGCTTTCTCTTCCTCCGGGTACTTAGATGTTTCAGTTCCCCGGGTCTGCCTTCAATACCCTATGTATTCAGGTAAAGATCCTATCCCATTACGGATAGGGGGTTCCCCCATTCGGAAATCTCCGGATCAAAGCTTACTTACAGCTCCCCGAAGCATATCGGTGTTAGTACCGTCCTTCATCGGCTCCTAGTGCCAAGGCATTCACCGTGCGCCCTTTCTAACTTAACCTACTTCGGCCGCTGATCGACTGCGGATCTCTGCGTCAGCTCTCTCGCTCCGCTCCTCACGTACTGAAGTACGCTCCGGTGCTCACTCGGTCGCTTCCTTGATCTCCTTGCCGCTCATCGTCCTCATGGTTTGTGCTCTTACGTTGTTTTAAAACAATAATAAGAGAAAAAAAACTAAGATGGCGATTACTCGGTTATTGCTTCTTCATTAACATTATCTAGTTTTCAAAGAACGAATCTTTCAATGAGAGATTGAACTCTCAAAACTGAACGAACAAAACGCGTCACGTTTCATGTAAATATCCTTAGAAAGGAGGTGATCCAGCCGCACCTTCCGATACGGCTACCTTGTTACGACTTCACCCCAATCATCTGTCCCACCTTAGGCGGCTGGCTCCAAATGGTTACCCCACCGACTTCGGGTGTTACAAACTCTCGTGGTGTGACGGGCGGTGTGTACAAGGCCCGGGAACGTATTCACCGCGGCATGCTGATCCGCGATTACTAGCGATTCCGGCTTCATGCAGGCGAGTTGCAGCCTGCAATCCGAACTGAGAATGGTTTTATGGGATTCGCTTAACCTCGCGGTCTCGCAGCCCTTTGTACCATCCATTGTAGCACGTGTGTAGCCCAGGTCATAAGGGGCATGATGATTTGACGTCATCCCCACCTTCCTCCGGTTTGTCACCGGCAGTCACCTTAGAGTGCCCAACTGAATGCTGGCAACTAAGATCAAGGGTTGCGCTCGTTGCGGGACTTAACCCAACATCTCACGACACGAGCTGACGACAACCATGCACCACCTGTCATCCTGTCCCCCGAAGGGGAACGCCCTATCTCTAGGGTTGTCAGGAGATGTCAAGACCTGGTAAGGTTCTTCGCGTTGCTTCGAATTAAACCACATGCTCCACCGCTTGTGCGGGCCCCCGTCAATTCCTTTGAGTTTCAGCCTTGCGGCCGTACTCCCCAGGCGGAGTGCTTAATGCGTTTGCTGCAGCACTAAAGGGCGGAAACCCTCTAACACTTAGCACTCATCGTTTACGGCGTGGACTACCAGGGTATCTAATCCTGTTTGCTCCCCACGCTTTCGCGCCTCAGCGTCAGTTACAGACCAAAGAGTCGCCTTCGCCACTGGTGTTCCTCCACATCTCTACGCATTTCACCGCTACACGTGGAATTCCACTCTTCTCTTCTGCACTCAAGTTCCCCAGTTTCCAATGACCCTCCCCGGTTGAGCCGGGGGCTTTCACATCAGACTTAAGGAACCGCCTGCGCGCGCTTTACGCCCAATAATTCCGGACAACGCTTGCCACCTACGTATTACCGCGGCTGCTGGCACGTAGTTAGCCGTGGCTTTCTGGTTAGGTACCGTCAAGGTACCGGCAGTTACTCCGGTACTTGTTCTTCCCTAACAACAGAGTTTTACGATCCGAAAACCTTCATCACTCACGCGGCGTTGCTCCGTCAGACTTTCGTCCATTGCGGAAGATTCCCTACTGCTGCCTCCCGTAGGAGTCTGGGCCGTGTCTCAGTCCCAGTGTGGCCGATCACCCTCTCAGGTCGGCTACGCATCGTCGCCTTGGTGAGCCGTTACCTCACCAACTAGCTAATGCGCCGCGGGCCCATCTGTAAGTGATAGCCGAAACCATCTTTCAGCTTTCCCTCATGTAAGGGAAAGAATTATCCGGTATTAGCCCCGGTTTCCCGGAGTTATCCCAGTCTTACAGGCAGGTTGCCCACGTGTTACTCACCCGTCCGCCGCTGACTTCAGGGAGCAAGCTCCCATCTGTCCGCTTGACTTGCATGTATTAGGCACGCCGCCAGCGTTCGTCCTGAGCCAGGATCAAACTCTCCATATAAGAGTTGATTAAGCTCATAAGTTGTCTTTTTAAAAAAGACTAAAGAATTAACGTTGACGTTTTTGTTCGTTCAGTTTTCAAAGATCAATCCGTCGCTCAGAAGCGACTTTATTAATATATCATGTGTCAACTTTGATGTCAACAACTTTTTTTAAGTTGTTTTTGCTTTCCGTCATCAGCGACGTTTATTAATATACCAAGATACCATTAACAAGTCAACAGCTTTTTTGTATTTTTTCTTCAGCACAAAAATACATTAACCCTTCTTTTCATGATGCTGGCGGGAACGCATGTATTTAAGGCAATCTGCTGGAGATGCCATACGCTGAAATAAGGAAAATAGAATTTTATATCGTTCTTCCATGGCTCTTTTGACAATGTAGTCGATCCTGTCATCTTTTAAATCGAATAATATTTCGTCCATTTCCCGCTTAATGAGATACTCCATTTCTTTTAGCTCTTTCTGATTTAATAGCATTCCAATCATTTTGGTGGCCTCCAATGAATTATTCAATTTGTTTTCTGTAGTATTTTTCCATATAGGATTTATTATGAGTAAATTTTTTATTCATGGAAGAGACAAGTTCAGCATAGGTATGGATTAGGAAGGTATCGGACGAGGTGAATTGTTATGAACTTTTTTTATGTATTGAATGGTAAGTCATTAAAACAAATTTCGCTGGTTGTCATTGCAGCATTTTTCACGGCTTGGTTCCTCTATATGCAGAGCATTGTGCACTTGCCTGCTTTTTCGACCAAAGACGGGCCTAAAGCGATATACAAAGGGGAAAAGGATTTAGCCCTCACCTTTAATATAGGCTGGGGGGATTTAAAAGCAGAGCCCATACTGGATATTCTCAAAAAAGAGAATGTTAAATCTGCGACTTTTTTTCTTGCTGGCTCCTGGGCCGAACGCCATCCGGATTTAGTTTCAAGAATCGTGAAAGAAGGTTATGAAGTTGGAATTTTGGGCTATGGCTATGAAGATTATACAGAGCTTGAAGAAGATAAGATCAGGAGAGACCTTGCAAAGGCGCAGGAAGCATTTAGAAAGCTGAATATTAAAGACATTAAGCTTGTGCGCGCCCCAACAGGACACTTTGACCAGAAAACGTTAAAGGTTGCTGAAAGGATGGGCTATACCGTTGTCCATTGGAGCGTTGATTCAAAGGATTGGACCAATCCGGGTGCAGAGAGGATTGCAGAGAATGTATCAAAAGCTAAAAAAGGAGATATTGTACTTCTGCATGCATCCGATTCTGCAAAACAAACAGCCAAAGCTCTTCCGCTCATTTTAAATGATGTAAAATCCAAGGGGCTCAATTTCGTTTCCGTTTCTGAAATGATTGCTAATGCGGAGACGAAGACAAGTGAAATAAAATAGAAAAGCGGAAGCGCCTTGCCCACCCCCGACAAGCACAAGACGAACCTCCCGGAAAGGTGTCCTTTACCTTTTTGGGAGGTTTGGCTTGTGACCTCGAGGGGGTAGGCGCTGGAGCTAGACAGTTATCGACATTCAAAATTCTATACTTATTTATAAACAAAAGCCATCCGTTACTTGGATGGCTTTTTAGCTATATTGCTTCTTTGTTTTTGAGAATCTTCATTTAGTTTATGAAGGATAAGCAGCTGATAGGTGTTGCAGACTAGTAATGGGAACAGCATTAGATATAGCCAGCTTTCCTCATTTACCCTTAAAACCGGCACCCACTCAATGGCGGTTACAACCACCATAAAGAATACTGCAGGAATAAACGCATGCTGATTGGTCTGCTTTGCTTTAATTGCTGCAACCGTAAGCGCGACAATAAGAAGAAAAGCCGCTAAGCCAATATACGGAAGCATGCTGTCTCCCCCGCCCGCAAAAGCCTTATAGCGGAAGTAAACCAAGTCAAACAAAGCAAATAAAATAAGGACAATCTGAATAGGGTTCCACAATCCTTTAAAAATTCCCAGCCCGAAGCGGTGTACTGTCAAATAAGCAAAAAAGCCCATTTGGCTAATGATACTGAATATTAATCCTACACCTATAAGCCAGAAGAATACCGACAGAATCTCAAGGAAATCGAAGTCAGTAAAAATAGGCGCAAATTCATCCCAGCGCACAATAAATCCGACAACTCCAGTAGTTAATCCTCCAACTAAAAGAGTTGATATAAAAAGCTTTACCCAATTACGGCTAGTCAATTTATTTTTCCCCCATAATAAATAAATTCATTCTTTATGATTGTACCAACCAAAGTTTGAAAAATCTAGGCATTGTATTTCCAGCGCATAATATTTGCTGAATTTCTTCATTCTAAGGGTAAGGACACCTCTGAAAGGAGCTTCATTATGATAAAAAAATTCCGTTTGCTCCTTCCATTAGCGCTAGTGTTTTTCATATCAGGCTGCGGCCAAGGTGAAACGGGCAACGGCCAAATGGATTATGAGCAAACCAAAAAAATGGTTGTAGATATATTAAAGACCGATGAAGGAAAAAAGGCACTCGAAGAATTGATGACTGATGAAAAAATGCAGCAAAAGATGGTCATGGACCAGAAGGTTGTGGCTGATACCATTGAAAAAACCCTAACCTCTGATAAAGGTACAGAGTTTTGGAAGAAGTCCTTTGATGATCCAAAGTTTGCCGAAAGCATGGCAAAAAGTATGCAGAAAGAAAATGAGCAGCTCTTAAAAGATCTTATGAAAGACCCTGAATACCGGGGAATGATGATAGAGGTACTTAAAGATCCCGAACTCGAAAAAGAAGTTACAGATGTCCTTAAAAGCAAGGAATATCGGGAGCATATACAGAAAGTTATGACCGAGACATTTGAAAGCCCGCTTTTTAAAGCGAAAATTCAGGACATTCTTCTGAAAGCAGCAGAGGAAACGAAGAGCGGCGGTCAGCAAGGCGGCGAAAGCGGCGGTGAAGGCGGCGGCCAGGGAGCAGACCAAGGAGGCGGCGGTGGCGGCCAGGGAGGCGGAGCATAACTCCTTTAAAGTGAAAACCTCTTCCATTTCGGAAGAGGTTTCTTTTATTACTTGCTTTCAATTGTTTGGATAACTTTGCGGGCGATATCCGTATAAATTTGTCCAAGCTTATGGTCTTTATCATAAATGGACGGAGCGAAGTCTTCTTCATTCCAATCAGGCTGCTGAAGAGGCAGCTGGCCAAGCACTTCTGTCCGCAGTTCCTCAGCAAGCTTTTCACCGCCGCCTTGACCAAATACATGCTCTCTTTCACCAGTCAATTGGCTCTCGAAGTAGGCCATGTTCTCAATAACACCCAGGATTTCATGCTCAGTGCGAAGTGCCATAGCACCAGCTCTCGCAGCAACAAATGCGGCTGTAGGATGCGGAGTTGTCACAACGATCTCCTTGCAGGATGGGAGCATTGTGTGCACATCCAGGGCAACATCCCCCGTACCCGGAGGCAAATCAAGAAGAAGGTAATCCAAATCGCCCCATTCTACTTCATTGAAGAAGCTGTTCAGCATTTTGCCAAGCATTGGGCCCCTCCAGATAATTGGTGCATTATCTTCTACAAAGAATCCCATTGAGATCACTTTTACTCCAAAACGTTCAACCGGCAGAATTCGTTCTCCTCTGACCACGGGGCGCTTTGTAATGCCCATCATATCCGGAACGCTGAATCCATAAATATCGGCATCGATCAGGCCGACCTTTTTCCCTAACCTTGCCAGGGATACAGCCAGGTTTACAGATACCGTGGATTTGCCGACCCCTCCTTTTCCGCTGGCAATGGCAATAAACTCAGTTTTATTTCCAGGAGAAAGCAGGCCTTTGTCTTCCTCAGACGCTGCCTCTCTATATTGTGAAAGCACTTCATCAGGAAGATCGCTGAAGCGTATGCCAACGGTTGCGGCTCCTGCTTCTTTTAAAAGATTGACGACTTGAGTCTGAAGCTGAAGCTGTTCAGCTGTACCTGTCTTGGCGATTTGAATCTTGACGCTGACATGGTTCTTTTCTTCCTTGATTTTAATTTCTTCAATGGCGTTAAGTTCGCCCAATGTTCTATGTATAAATGGTTCCTGCAAGCCGCTTAAAGCTTCTTTGACTTTCTGTTCAGTTAACATACATTGCACCCGCCTTCTGAATTCGTTTCCATTTTAGTATAACATATTGAATATTCTATACAGTTAATTCTATCACACCAGAAATACATTCACTATTTCCCTGCATCAATAAAAAGAAAAGGCACTTTCTCAGCACCTTTTCATTCCCATGTTTCGGTCAGTTCTTTTTCATTGGTATAGTAGCGCATGATTCCATTGTAAATGGAGGCAGCGATTTTATCCTGATATTCATCAGTTTTCAGATTGGCCCGTTCCCCCGGATTTGATAAGAATCCCACTTCTACTAGGACACCTGGCTTTTTGGCGTATTTTAAAATGAATACATTGTTTAAAGGCTTCGAGTTCCGCTTGGTATTCTCCAGGTTGCGGCGGAGTTCGTCCTGAATGAATTTTGCGGCTTTGGCATTTTCCTTAATCCCCGGAGCATAGAAAGTCTGTGCTCCGCTCCACCTGGGGGAAGGAATTGAATTTAAATGAATGCTGACATAAAAATCAGAATTAGAAGTATTTATCATTTCAAGCCGTTTCTTCAGGTCTTCTACTTTTCTCCGGCTGTAACCTCTGGTTCCCTCTGGTGCGAGGTCTCTGTCTTCCTCCCTCGTCATCAGCACAAGTGCTCCCTGCTCCTGGAGGTAATCCCTTACTTTTAATGATACATCCAGTGCGATATCTTTTTCGAGAGCACCTTCATCCCCTGCCCCGCCATCCGGGCCGCCATGGCCGGGATCAAGCAAGATGATCTTTCCTGTTAAAGGCAGATTCCACGATTCCCAGGAATCATCATCCGTAAAGTCATATTGCAAAATTAGAAAAAGGACGATAAGCCCGATCGCAAACCCGCCTATTTTTAATTTTTTCTTCATATGTCCTAATCAGTCCCTCCTGCTTATCCTCATTTCAATATATGGGACAAGATGGAGATCTAGAACTTCGATCAGGACAGCCTTTTCATCAATTCACTTTTCAGTGGAGACGCAATTTATGCCTTCTCTCCCCTTTATTGAATCCTTCCGACCACCAGCTGCTTACATATTGCTCACACATATAATAAAGGGATTCGCTCATTACCGCTTCTGAACCATGACCCCAATAAAGGAAAAAGTTATATAGTGTATCCACTAAATGCTTATACTCTTTTTCACATCTATGGCGGACTTGATCCAGCGATTCGCCATAGCGCCCAAAACGGCTGTAGTTGGCCCCAAGCAAATAGGCTTCAATCGCAACATCATAGCAGGCCTCCTCAATTCCGGTATTCATCATCAGACCGGAGACAAATCTGGAAGAGCCAAAAAATTGCTGTACTTTCTCTTTTAACGCTTTTATCGAAATTTCCCGAAGGACTGATTTTTCATATTTGATTTGCTTTTCTCTTTTTTTCTCTTTGAACGTTGTTATGACAGTCACTGCTTTCTCACCCCTTGAAGATAGTCTTTATCTGCAGCGGGAGAGAAATGCAAAAAGCAGCCGCGAATCGGGCTGCCAATTTTTTATCAGAAAAGCGGAAGGCGCCCGCTTATCGGCGACAAGCATAAGAAAAGCCGGCTGAAAGGTTGTTCTTTACCTTTTGGACGGATTGGCTTAGACCCGAGAGCCGATGGCGCCTGAAGCTAGACAGTTATCTAACTTCAGGATTAATTCTTATTTTTTTAGAAAAGCACCAGCCGGAGCTGATGCTTTAAAAACACTTTTATCGAATCTGTCCATTTCCGGTCATGAGATATTTGCGGGTTGTTAATGCCGGCAGCCCCATTGGTCCTCTCGCATGGAGCTTCTGTGTGGATATGCCAATTTCAGCACCAAAGCCAAGAGCGCCTCCATCTGTGAATCTGGTCGAAGCATTATGATACAATGCCGCAGCATCTGTCAGCTGCATGAACTTTTTGGCTGTTTCCCCATTTTCCGTAATAATCGCCTCAGAATGCTTTGTTCCATATTGGTCAATATGATCGATGGCCTGTTCAAGACAATTAACGGTTTTTACCGCCAAATCAAGGCTTAAATATTCATTTTCCCAATCGCTATCACCAGCTGGCACCACATCAGGCAGTGCAGCAGCTGCAGGCTCATCACCATGTACGGTTATCCCGTGCTTCTTCAGAACTTCTGCAAGCAATTCTTTATGCAGGTTAAGCCATCCTTCATGAACAATCATCGTTTCTGCTGCATTACAGACTGCCGGACGGTCTGTTTTGGCATTAATCAGGATATTGATCGCTTTTTCAGCCTCCGCTTCCTTATCCACATAGATATGGCAGTTTCCAACTCCTGTTTCGAGTACAGGCACCGTCGCATTCTCAACCACTGCTTTAATAAGGGATGCGCCGCCTCTCGGAATTAAGACATCAATATGCTCTTTCATTGTGAACAGCTGCTTTGTCGCTTCTCTGTCTGCTGCGGCAATGAATTGAACAGCTTCTTTAGGTATCTTAGTTTTTTCAAGAGCATCATGAATGATCTCAACTATAGCCTGATTCGAATTCAGGGCTGATGATCCGCCTTTTAGGACAATGGCATTTCCTGATTTCAAAGCAAGACCTGCCGCATCGGCTGTTACATTGGGTCTTGCTTCATATATCATTCCGATGACACCAAGCGGAACACGGACCTCTTCCACCTTCAGCCCATTATCCAAAGTCCAGCCAGACATGACGTCTCCAATCGGATCGGGAAGTTCAGCTACCCGGCGAAGGCCAGCTGCAAATTCAAAAACCCGCTCTTTAGATAATGACAGCCGATCTATATATGCCTCTTCGAATCCTTTTTCCTTGCCGTTATTTAGATCGGCCATATTGGCTGCAAGAATTGATTCATATCCAGTTTCCAAAGCATCTGCAACTGTATGGAGTGCTTCGTTCTTTTCTTCCGTTGTTAAAATACCTAAAGTTCTGGCAGCCTTCCTGGCCTTTTTTGCCTGTTCTTCTATATTATTTATCCTTACTGCTGATGCAGTAGTCATTGAATCCCTCCTAATAGTTTAAACAAGTGCCGGCAGTTTAAAGTCGCGGGAACATACAAACGTTTCCTGAGCAATGGCCGGTTCAAGCTCTTCATCTGCTGTATGGTCACTTAACTGTTCGTTTGAATAATTAATGCGGCCGAGGCCGATTTCTTTTCCCTCTTCATCCAGAATGCGGACAACTGCGCCATCCTTAAATCGCCCTTTTACTTCCTGAATATCAGAGCGATACAGGTTTTCTTGATGTTCCACAATGGCCTCTATCCCATGGGAACTGATAGTCACCTTGCCTTCAGGGCCTGAGTGGAATGCAATCCACTGTTTCTGATTATCCAGATTGAACGCATCCGGTTCCGGCTTAAAGCAGGTTCCTTTTGCCCTGCCTTCCACAGCTTCCATTAAGATATGTTCCCTACCTGCTTTACCTAAAAAGGAGTCAATTCCCGCAGCCATCGCAATTTTCACCGCCTGGATTTTTGACTTCATGCCGCCTGTTCCTACAGCACTTCCAGATCCTCCTGCAGCAGCTTCAATTTCAGGTGTAATGCTGTGCACCCTCTCCAGAAGGTTTGCATCGGGATTGTCATTGGGGTTGCTGTCGTAGAGGCCGTCAATGTCTGATAAAATAATAAGTAAATCAGCATCGATCAGACCGGCCACTTTTGCCGCCAGGGTATCATTGTCCCCGAAGCGCAAACGGTCAACCGTAACCGTGTCATTTTCATTTATAATCGGGATGATACCGCGCTCAAGCAGCACATTCATGGTGTTATGCATGTTGCCATAACGCTTTTCATCAGAGAAATCGCTTCTTGTAATCAAGATTTGTGAAGCTACATATCCGTGAGATAAAAAGAGTTCTGAGTAAGATTCCATTAATAAGCCCTGGCCAATTGAAGCTGCAGCCTGTTTTTCCGGAAGGGAAGAAGGACGGTCAAGGCAGCCTAGCTTCCGATAGCCTGCTGCTACAGCACCTGATGACACAACAGCTGTTTCATAGCCAGCATCCTTCAGCTCGACAATTTGCTCCGCAAATTTTTCAAGCTTTCTGCGGCTGATCTCCCCATGCATGCTTGTTAGTGAGCTGCTTCCGATCTTAATAACAACTCTTTTTATCTGCTTTTCTTTAATCAACATCCAATACCTCCTGTGAACTTATAATTCCCATCTCCCTTAGGAAGTGACAAGGGCGCCTTCCAATTCTTTGCTGATCTCCTTTGAACGTTTGGCGGCATGCTCCACTGCCTGTGTGATGGCTTCGCCTCCATTGTATTTCCTTAAGGCTTCAAGTCCTGAAGCGGTCGTGCCATTTGGAGAAGTCACTTTCTCTCTAAGAGAAGTTGGAGCTTCTTCCTTTTCAAGCACCATCTTAGCTGCTCCAAAAATCGTCTGGGCGACAATTTTTCGTACGGTCTCTTCATCCATACCTTTTTGTACCCCTACCCGCTCCATATTTTCCATCAAATAATAGAAGTATGCAGGGCCGCTTCCAGCTAAACCCGTAAAAACATCCATTTGGTCTTCATCGATAAGATAGACTTCCCCCATGCATTCCAGCAATTCCTTAACCAATTCGACATTGGCCATGCTGGTTTTCTTGCCTGCCACGACAGCCGTCGCAGATTCCTGAATCATGCTCGAAGTATTCGGCATCACACGCACAACCTGCTGTCCCGGATTTAAATGGTCTTCCATGAACTCAGTTGTAATGCCTGCCAAAACAGAAAGAATCACCTGGCCGGGATGTAATTTATCTTTAATCGAACAAAGGGCTTCCTCTGCACCTTTTGGTTTCATGGCTAAAATGAATAAATCGATCTTCTCAAATGGAAGCTCGCTTTGCGGCATCACACTCACACCGTACTTATCATGAATCTCTTCCAGTCTGTCTCCATTGCTCCTATTCGTTACAAATACTCGATCGGGTGACATTTTTTCTGCTGTAATGACTCCCGAAATCATTGATTCCGCCATTGATCCTGCTCCTAAAAAAGCAATTGTTTTATTGGCTAACATGGACATCCTCCTTAAGATGAACAACCTGTTCGTATAACCGTTCGTATTTTATCAACGTTATCTATCGTAACATGCTCAAATACATATTCAAGGGTATGAGGGAAAGACGGGAGGATATGGGCGAGATAGTGAATGAAAACGTTAACATCAGCTGCCTAAGATTCGGTAAGGCTCTCTCAGCGTGAATAATCCCTTCTGAAGACGATATTTGCTGAAATAAAATTTTCCATTTATTATATATCTTGCTCAAGCAAAAGTGGCAGTGAAAAGACGAGCACCTTTATTATGCTTAACACCGGCTGGATAATGCTCACTTAAATAAGAGGACTTTTATGTAATAAAAAAGACCCCAGCTATTGGCTAAGAGTCTTGTGCCATGAACTTCAAACTAGGTGCTTAATATAACCGCTGATTATTATAAAGCAAATCAGATGTTAGAAAAGCTCCTACTGGCGGCAGCCCGCCTGTGTTGGTTGGGGGTCCGGTAAGAGGAATATCTGTAGCAGCTACCCATTCTCCACTCTCCCCTGCCTGTAAAGAAGGAGCCTTCATGAGAAATCTTCCACTTACTATTAAATGACGGATCCTAATGGCTGGATCATCAAAGTTTTGCAATAAACCAGAAAATGAAGCAAAAGGGGTATCAAAACTAACCCTTTGTGTGTTTTCATCCCAAGCTCCAGTGATTTGAAGCGGTGTACCTCTGAAATTGGCTGTACCCGTTATCCTATTGCCTGAGATCGAATCAAGTGTAAGAACACCCATTACCATGGGTCTTCCTGCAATATTGGTGCTAAGTCCCCATCGCGACGGAATGGGCAAACTTAACGAAGTATTTTGAGCGGCATTCAAAGCAATCTCTCCTTTAACATATGGACCTAGTTAAAGTATATGCAACACAAAGCTATTTGGAGATTATCAGCCAAAATGTGAATCTAATTGCTCTGCTATTCCTTGAGTCTGATGGTGAAGATGAAAGTCATTAAGCAGGCGGAATAGGGGATAACAATAAATAAGACCCCACAAAAGTTGAGAGTCTTTGTAACGAGGATTAATGCTTTACGAACTGAAGAGCACGGCTAAGAATTTACTTTCCTCCATCTCATGCAGAGTTCTGATTCAAATTTATTGGCCACTTCGATTCTTGGCATGCTTTTCTTTTAAATGCATCTATCAGGAGACAATTTGTATACTTTCCCCTGAGATCCATAGCCAATGAGTTCAGCAAAACCCTTTATTTATGGAAAAAAGTGTGGAGCAGGTCAGACTAATACTTTTTAAACAATAAAAAAAACCCCCAACCAAAAAGTTGAGAGTCTTTGTAACATCGAAAATTAACGCTTTGAGAACTGAGGAGCACGACGAGCACCTTTAAGACCGTATTTCTTACGCTCTTTCATACGTGCGTCACGAGTTAATAGTCCTGCGCGCTTTAATGTTGGACGGAATTCTGGATCTGCTTGAAGCAATGCACGAGCGATGCCGTGGCGGATTGCGCCAGCTTGACCAGTGTATCCACCGCCGTTTACATTTACAAGAATGTCGTAGCTGTTAACAGTTTCAGTAGCTACAAGCGGCTGTTTTACAACTTCACGTAAAGCTGCAAAAGGAATGTAATCTGTGATTTCACGACCATTGATGATGATTTTACCGTCGCCTGGAACTAAACGAACACGTGCAACGGAGCTCTTACGACGACCAGTACCAATATATTGAACCTGTGCCAAGTTAATAACCTCCCTAAAAATTATCCACGAAGTTCGTAAACTTCAGGTTGTTGTGCTTGGTGCTTATGTTCGCTACCAGCATATACGTGTAATTTCTTGAACATTTGACGACCAAGAGAGTTCTTTGGAAGCATGCCTTTAATTGCAAGCTCAAGCATTCTCTCAGGGTAGTTTGTACGCATTTCAAGAGCAGTTCTTGTTTTTAGACCGCCTGGGTGCATGCTGTGACGGTAGTAGATCTTGTCAGTAAGCTTTTTCCCAGTAAGTTCGATTTTTGAAGCATTGATAAGAATTACATGATCACCAGTATCAACATGTGGTGTATAAGTTGGTTTATGTTTACCACGTAGAATTGATGCAACTTCACTAGCAAGACGACCAAGAGTTTTGCCTTCAGCATCAATCACGTACCATTTACGCTCGATATTGTTTGAATTCGCCATAAACGTTGTACGCATCAGTTTCCCTCCTAATAATTCCATTCATAATCATTTTTTGGTTTATCTATTCGACACAATAAGTTCCGGGGCTTATCGTGGTTTTAATAATAATACCATATGCTATAATATAACTTTGACAGTCCAATGTCAAGCGAATGTTACACCTGGTTTAGTTGTTTTAAAATCTTTTTTTATATGAGTTTGGCTTTACAACGCGCCCTCGCGGTTCCTCATTTGTTTTTTCCAAAATTTTAATAAAAAACTTTCCACAAATATAAACCTTGGGGAGGCGCTGTTTTTCCTGCAGCTGATCTGTTTTTTCCCATAAGAACAGATGGCATGGAATCGGGGTCTCTTTCCCCTGTGCCAACTTCAAGAAGTGTGCCGGCCAGGATGCGGACCATATTATATAAGAATCCGGTGCCTCTAAAGCAGAAGATGAGCATATCCCCTTCTTCAGCCACTTGGATTTCCTGAAGTTCCCTGACCTTATCTTCCACTTCCGTCTTGGCGGAGCAGAAGCTTGTAAAATCATGTGTCCCTATTAAATCTGCTGCCGCTTGTTTGATAGCATCCGTATTTAAGTGATACGGGTACTGACAGGCATAATGGCGTTTAAAAGGGTCTCTCCTGGATGTTCGATGCACGAAGTACCGGTATTCCTTCCCTTTCGCATCAAAACGGACATGAAAGTCATCAGACACTGTCTCCGTCCCTATGATGGCCACATCATCCGGCAGCAGTGAATTAAGGGCGATTTCCCATTTTTCAATAGGAATATTCAAAGGGGAATCGAAATGGATCACCTGGCCCCTTGCATGGACACCCGCATCGGTTCTGCCTGAGGCAGTAACCTTGATGTCTTCTCCTTTATGAAGCTTCTTTAAGGCCCTTTCCAGCTCTCCCTGTACAGTCCGCTTGCCAGGCTGCACCTGATAGCCTGCAAAATGGGTGCCGTCATACGTCACATTACATTTAAATCTTTGCATAAGGTCACCCCATTACGTCCTTAGCAGGATTAACACCAGGGTCAGGGCTGCAAGCATTGCCAGCATTGCCGTATCCTTTAGACCCCAGTTAAGCTGCCTGTATTTCGTTCTGCCTTCCCCGCCTCTATAGCCGCGTGACTCCATCGCTACAGCAAGCTCTTCAGCCCGTTTAAACGAACTGACGAACAAAGGAATCAGCAGAGGAATAATGGCTTTAATACGGTCTTTAATCGGACCGCTTGTAAAATCAACTCCCCTGGCTGTCTGAGCTTTCATGATTTTATCCGTTTCCTGCATGAGTGTCGGGATAAAGCGAAGAGAAATCGACATCATTAAAGCCAGTTCATGCACAGGAAACTTGATTTTATTCAATGGAGCCAGCAGGCTTTCCAGACCATCCGTAATTTCAATCGGGGTCGTGGTCAAAGTCAGAATGGAAGTCATCAGAATGAGCAGGAAGAAGCGCAATGATATGAAAATCCCCTGTCTCAAGCCTTCCTCATAGATTGTAATCCATCCAAACCGGAAGAGAACTTCACCCTCTTTTGTCAAAAACAAGTGCAGGAATAATGTAAAAATAACAAGCAGAAGGACCGGCTTTAACCCTGTATAGATAAACCGGATCGGCACCTTCGATAAAGCGATCATCAAAAAGGTGTAAACCGTCAGTAAGCCGTATGTCAGCATATTATTTGCCAGGAAGACAATGCACACGAATAAGAAAATAAGGACTAGCTTAGAACGGGGATCCATCCTGTGCAGGACAGACTCGGCCGGAACATAGCGCCCAAAAATCATTTTATCCATCATTTAGCTGCCCCCCTTTTCATCGCAGCAGCAATCTCATCCGTCAGCTCATCCATTGTCAGACATGTCTTAGAGAAACGGATGTTAAGTGATTTTTCCATTTTCAGCTGAAAACGGACAACCTCCGGAACATCGAGGCCAAGCTTAAGCAAGCCTTCCGGTGAAGAAAAGATTTCTTTAGGCGTGCCCTTTTTGTACACTTCCCCGTTATGCATGATGACAATCTGATCAGCATAGCGGGAGGCGTCCTCCATGCTATGTGTAACGAGCACCGTCGATAGCCCTCTTGTTCCATGCAGGCTGTAGAACATATCCATGATTTCTTTTCTGCCCCGCGGGTCAAGCCCTGCAGTAGGCTCATCCAGGACAATGACATCAGGCTCCATTGCCAGCACTCCGGCTATCGCCACCCGTCTCATTTGGCCCCCTGACAGGTCAAATGGGGACTTGCGCAGAATTTCTTCCGGCAGGCCAACCTGGCTAATGGCCGCTCTTGCTCTTTTTTTGGCTTCCTCTTCTGACACTCCGAAGTTCATCGGGCCAAAGCATATATCTTTCTCGACCGTTTCTTCAAACAGCTGATGCTCAGGAAATTGAAACACGATGCCGACCCTTTGACGGATTTCCTTCAGGTTTTTCTGTTTCTTTTGCGAAGTGATCAGCCGCTCTCCAATCACTACCTGGCCTTCTGTCGGCTTAAGCAGGGCATTTAAATGCTGGAGGACAGTCGATTTGCCTGATCCGGTATGCCCGATGATTGCCAGAAACGTGCCTGATGGAATATCAATGGTAACATCTTTTATTGCGAGGCGTTCAAATGGCGTATTGACCTGATACCGGTATTCTACATTTTGGAGTGAGATGTCCATAATTCTTCCACCAACTCTTCTTCAGATAAATAATGCCTTGATAACGGCAATCCTTTTTCTCTTAATATCTTGCTTAGCTTCACAGGAAAAGGAATATCCAGGCCCAGCTTTACAAGCTCTTCATCCATTTGAAAGATTTCCTCAGGTGTGCCTTCCCGATATAACTGTCCTTTGTTCATAACCACGATGCGGTCAGCCTTTGCAGCCTCTTCCAAATCATGTGTGATGGAGATGACTGTCATATGATAGTCCTGCTTAAGCTCTCTGACGGTTTCAAGCACCTCTTCACGACCTCTTGGATCAAGCATGGAGGTTGACTCGTCCAGAATAATAATGTCCGGCCTTAGGGCGATGACACCGGCAATGGCCACTCTCTGTTTCTGGCCGCCAGAAAGATGGTGCGGCTCTTGATTAAGAAATTGTGCCATTTTGACTTTCTCCAGTGATTGCGTAACACGCTGAACCATGTCATTTCTTTCAATTCCATGGTTTTCTAAACCAAAAGCCACATCATCCTGTACGGTCGTTCCGACAAACTGGTTATCCGGATTCTGAAAAACCATGCCGATCTTCTTTCTGGTTTCCCAGACGGTCTCTTCACTCAATGAAATTCCGCCTACTGTAATGCTTCCTTCCAACGGAAAGTGCAGACCATTCAGCAGTTTGGCAAGTGTTGATTTCCCGGAACCATTATGGCCTACAATTGCGAGCCATTCCCCTTTAACTATATTGAAAGAGACGTTGTGCAGCGCATATCCACCTTCTGCATCGTACTTAAACGAAACATTTTTCAATTCTACCAGCGGCTCGTTCATGTGAAGTCCTCCTCTCAGCTCTGCTTCTCTATTTCAGCTCTGCTCTAATATTTTTATCCTAATGAAAAAACCCGCCATTTTTGGCGAGCTTTAAATAGTTCGATAATAGGTTATGTTACCGGATAGCAAGCGCTGAATGATACCATTCTCCCACACTTGTAATACACAAGAAAATCTGGATTTCTGCTATCTAAGCTTATTGGATGCCTATTATGCCTCCCTATTAAAAGCTCATACTGACGCAGTATGGTGGTTGGTTCTTGCTAATGTATGACTGTTCAGAGACCTCGATTTCCTTATGGTTTATGAACAAACGAAATTTAAAAAAGCCTGCACCTCTTTCCGTCAGGCAGTAAACTGCCGGGCGCAAATCTTCTTTCCGGAAGAGGTGCATGAGCTAGACAAGACAGTGTACCAGGTGATGGGGAATCTATTACTCAACCATCCCTGTTTAATAGCTGTACATGCTCATCGTAACGCTCGTTTTTGGCCTGAAGTGGGTGTTCCTAACATATTAAGGAAACAGCCGCTTTTATAGAAAAAGGGCAAAGAACAAGTTCAATGAAACCGTCCCGCGCCCTTTCCTTAAAAAATTATACTAACTCGATGATTACCATTGGCGCACCGTCTCCACGACGAGGTCCAAGTTTCATAATACGAGTGTATCCGCCTTGGCGCTCTTCATAACGAGTTGCGATGTCGCTGAATAATTTTTGAACTGCATCCTGGTCAGTTTCAGCGTTAGCTACCTCATTGCGAACAAAAGCAGCTGCTTGACGGCGTGCATGCAAATCGCCGCGCTTTCCAAGAGTGATCATTTTCTCAACAACTGAACGAAGTTCTTTTGCACGAGCTTCAGTTGTTTCGATGCGCTCATTGATGATTAGATCTGTTGCTAAGTCACGCAGCATAGCTTTACGTTGTGAGCTAGTGCGTCCTAACTTTCTGTATCCCATGAAAGTTTCCCTCCTTTGTTGAAGTCATTCAATCTGCTGAAAGCTAACATATAAAGATGATGAATCAATTCACATCAATCGTCTTTGCGTAAGCCCAGTCCAAGATCTTCTAATTTATGTTTTACTTCCTCAAGTGACTTTCTGCCCAGGTTACGGACCTTCATCATATCCTCTTCAGTCTTATTGGCTAATTCCTGAACAGTATTGATGCCAGCACGCTTTAAGCAGTTGTAAGAACGTACAGATAAGTCAAGTTCTTCAATTGTCATCTCAAGTACTTTCTCTTTTTGGTCTTCTTCTTTTTCAACCATGATTTCGGCATTTTGAGCTTCATCAGTTAAACCGACAAAGATATTCAAATGCTCAGTTAAGATCTTCGCTCCAAGTGCAACCGCATCTTGAGGACCTGTACTTCCGTCAGTCCAAACATCGAATGTTAACTTATCATAGTTAGTCATTTGACCCACACGTGTATTCTCTACCTGATAAGAAATGCGAGATACTGGAGTGTAGATGGAATCGATAGGAATCACACCGATTGGCTGATCTTCTCTCTTGTTTTGGTCAGCTGGTGTATAGCCTCGTCCGCGTCTTGCAGTTAAACGCATGCGCAGGTGGGCATTCGAACCTAGAGTAGCAATATGAAGATCCGGATTAAGGATTTCAACATCGCTGTCATGAGTTACGTCAGCTGCCTTCACTACACCTTCACCCTGAACATCGATTTCCAATGTTTTTTCTTCATCAGAGTAGATTTTAAGTGCTAGTTTTTTAATGTTTAAAATGATAGATGTTACATCTTCTACGACGCCTTCAATTGTTGAGAACTCATGAAGTACCCCATCAATTTGGATCGATGTGACAGCGGCACCTGGGAGTGAGGATAAAAGGATACGACGTAAGGAGTTACCCAAAGTTGTACCATATCCACGCTCAAGTGGCTCGACGACGAACTTGCCGTACTTGGCATCATCGCTGATCTCAACCGTTTCGATTTTTGGTTTTTCTATTTCGATCATCAAAATATACCCTCCTTCAAAACGTCGAAACCCCGGCTAGCAATCTCTAACCGAAATTCCCCCATGTATACGTTCCCGTTTTGTGCACAACAACTGGAATAATTGTTCTGTATAACTAAAAAATTAGTATCATATCCCATTATAGACAAGGATACAAATTCTATACAGAAAAATTATACACGGCGGCGTTTTGGTGGACGACATCCGTTATGTGGAACTGGAGTTACGTCTCTGATAGCGGTAACTTCTAGACCAGCAGCTTGAAGAGCACGGATAGCAGCTTCACGTCCTGCACCAGGTCCTTTAACAGTTACTTCAAGGGATTTCATACCGTGTTCCTGAGAAGTTTTAGCTGCAGTTTCAGCTGCCATTTGCGCTGCGAATGGAGTAGATTTACGAGAACCTTTGAATCCAAGAGCTCCAGCACTTGACCAGGAAACAGCATTTCCATGAACATCAGTGATAGTTACGATTGTGTTATTGAAAGTAGAACGGATATGTGCAATACCTTGTTCAATATTCTTTTTCACACGACGCTTACGTGTATTAGTTTTACGAGCCATTTAAAGTACCTCCTTTACCGATTATTTCTTCTTGTTCGCTACAGTCTTACGAGGACCTTTGCGAGTACGAGCGTTGTTTTTTGTGTTTTGTCCGCGAACCGGTAAACCACGGCGATGACGTAGACCGCGATAGCTTCCGATCTCCATTAGACGTTTGATGTTAAGTGAAACCTCACGGCGAAGGTCACCTTCAACTTTTAATTTGTCGATGATGTCACGGATTTTGTTAAGTTCATCTTCCGTAAGATCACGAACACGAGTGTCTTCAGAAACACCAGCTTCAGCCAAAACTTTTTGAGCTGTAGATTTACCAATACCAAAGATATAAGTTAATGAGATTACTACACGTTTTTCACGTGGAACATCTACACCAGCAATACGTGCCATTGTATAAGCGCACCTCCTTCAAATTAACCTTGTTTTTGTTTATGTTTAGGGTTTTCACAGATAACCATTACTTTTCCACGTCTGCGGATAACTTTACACTTTTCGCAGATTGGTTTAACTGATGGTCTTACTTTCATTATCCTAACCTCCTTAATAGTACGGAGTGCAATGATTATTTAAAACGATATGTGATTCTACCGCGTGTTAAATCATATGGAGATAGCTCAACTGTTACTTTATCTCCAGGTAAAATGCGGATGAAGTGCATACGGATCTTACCGGATACATGTGCTAGCACTGTATGACCATTTTCTAATTCTACCTTAAACATTGCATTTGGCAAAGTATCAACAACTGTGCCTTCTATTTCAATTACATCGTCTTTCGCCATTGAACGATTCTCCCTTCTTCATGTCATATACGAATTCATTTGCATACTTTGCAAGCGCAAAGCGCAACTTTCCGTTTGTTACACGGCCGGTCTCCTCGAGACTGGTCTGAACTTCTGGAGAGATATAATTAAGCAATTGCAGATGCTGAATGTTCTTTTTCTTCGGGCGATCGAATTTCTTCCTGCCGCCGTCAGCAAGCAAAACAAGCCTTTCATCCACCAACCTTATAATTATAGCATATTGACCAGCGTCGCGCCCGTTTTTGATCAAAACAATTTGACCAGGCTGCGGAGTCGCATCAGAACCAACCAATGGAATCACCTGCACCTTAGGCTTTTGTTAATATTTCATAACCGGAATCAGTGATCGCTATTGTATGCTCAAAATGGGCACACCTTTTCCCGTCAACCGTCACAACTGTCCAGTTATCGGTTAAGGTTTTAACATAACGACTTCCTGCATTCACCATAGGCTCAATAGCAAGTACCATACCCGGCTTTAAGCGCGGCCCTCTGTTAGGCGGTCCATAATGAGGAATTTGAGGATCCTCATGTAAGTCTTGCCCTACACCATGGCCGACATACTCGCGTACAATGGAAAAGCCATTAGATTCCGCATACGTTTGGATAGCATGGGAGATGTTCGACAAGCGCTCACCCGGTTTTGCTTCTTCAAGACCCTTAAATAATGATTCCTCTGTCACATCCATAAGACGCTCAGATTCCTCATCAATTTGGCCAATAGCATAAGTCCAGGCTGAGTCACCATGATAACCGTTATATTTAGCACCGATATCAATGCTGATTATATCACCGTTATTTAAAACTCGATCACCAGGTATCCCATGAACAAGTTCATCATTAACTGAAGCACAAATGCTGCCGCGGAAACCATTATATCCTTTAAAAGATGGGATTGCATCGTGTTTACGGATAAACTGATCAGCAATATCATCCAGTTCGCGGGTTGTGATTCCGGGTAAAATATGTTTCTTCAGTTCCTGGTGTGTAAGTGCTACGATCCTGCCGGCCTCACGCATTATATCAAGTTCACGCGGGGTTTTGCAAATGATCATTGTAAGCCCCCGAGCAAAGCATCAAGATCAGAAAATACTTTATTAATATCTTGCTGACCATCAATATTGCGCAGATATCCTTTCGTTTCGTAGAAATCAAGCAACGGCTTTGTCTGTTTAATATTAACGTCAAGTCTATTCTGAACAGTAGCTTCATTATCATCAGCACGCTGATACAGCTCACCACTGCAGCGATCGCACACTCCGTCTTTCGCTGGCGGATTGAATACTAAGTGATAAGTGGCTCCGCAGTCTTTGCAGATGCGGCGTCCGGTAAGACGTTCCATTAGAATGCTCTGATCAACATCAATATTAATGACATAATCAATTTTCTTATTCAAATCAGAAAGGATGTTTTCAAGGGCATCTGCTTGGGCAACCGTTCTTGGGAAGCCATCCAGCAAAAAGCCTTTTTCGCAATCATCCTTGCTTAAGCGTTCACGGACAATGCCGATTGTTACTTCATCAGGAACAAGCTCGCCTTTATCCATGAATGATTTTGCTTTAAGGCCTAGGTCCGTTTCGTCTTTAATAGCCGCACGGAACATATCTCCAGTAGAGATATGAGGGATGCCGTATTTTTGGACGATCTTATCGGCTTGTGTACCTTTTCCGGCACCAGGGAGCCCCATTAAAACTAAATTCACGTCAATTTCCCCCTAGTCTCTAAATGGTATAAGGGAACGAAACGCCCCCTTCAACCAGATTATTTAATGAAACCTTTATAATGACGCTTAACCAGCTGTGCTTCAAGCTGCTTCATCGTTTCAAGTGCAACACCGACAACGATCAGCAGGCTTGTGCCTCCAATTTGCGCAGACTCAGGCAATCCAGCAATATTGATGAAGAATACCGGCAGGATTGAAATGACTGTCAGGAAGAGCGCACCGACCAATGTTAAACGGTATAAGACGCGAGTCAAATATTCCTGCGTGTTATTTCCTGGACGAATGCCCGGGATATAACCGCCCTGCTTCTTCAGGTTTTCCGCAACTTGTTCCGGATTTACCTGAATGAAAGCATAGAAATAAGTAAAAGCAATGATTAATGCACTATAGATGACCATTCCGATTGGAGACGTGTAGTCAAATATTCTTTGAATCCATAGCGTCACATCATTCTGCTCAAAGAAACCTGCAATGGTTCTTGGCGTGATGATGAATGAAATCGCAAAGATTACTGGAATTACACCAGCTGCATTAACTTTTAACGGAAGATGAGTTGATTGTCCGCCAGCAGAATTTTTTCCTGCTGTTACACGCTTAGCGTATTGAATAGGAATCTTTCTTAAAGCCTGTTGGATAAAGATCGTTCCCACAACAATAGCAACGACTGCAATCAGGATAAGCACGACTGTCACAATGCGAAGGAATAGCTGCTCTCCAGCATTTTCAAACTGCTGAGCATAGATCTGGTTAACCGTTGAAGGAATACCAGCTGCGATACCAGCAAAGATAATGATGGAAATACCATTCCCTACACCTTTTGATGTAATCTGCTCACCAAGCCACATTAGAAATGCAGTTCCGGCAGTCAACACTACAGCAATCAATAGATAAGAGGTAATTCCCGGATTTTCAATCAGCATACCGCCTGCTAGGTTATTAAACCCATAAGACATACCGAGAGCCTGGATAAAACCAAGCACGATAGTAAAGTAACGGGTAAACTGAGCTAACTTACGGCGTCCAACTTCACCCTGCTTTGACCATTCCGTAAACTTAGGAACAACATCCATCTGCAGAAGCTGTACAATGATGGATGCGGTAATATACGGCATGATGCCCATCGCAAGGATCGAGAAGTTTAGGAGCGCCCCGCCGCCGAATGTATTCAGAACACCGAATACATTAAGTTCATCCTGGGCTTTTAACAGATCTGCATTTACGCCCGGTACAGGGATAAATGTACCGATGCGAAATACGATCAGCATTAAAAGGGTGAAAATAATCTTTCGTCTTATATCACCCACACGCATAAAATTGGAGATTGTCTGAAACATTAAATCACCTCAGTTTGACCGCCGGCAGCTTCGATAGCTTCCTTTGCAGCAGAGGAGAATTTATGAGCTTTAACTGTAAGCTTTTTCTCAACTTTGCCTTTTGCAAGAATCTTGATTCCTGCTTTTTCGTTGCTTACTACACCAGTTTCGATAAGAAGCTCAGGAGTTACTTCAGTTCCATCTTCGAAACGGTTTAGAGCATCAAGGTTCACAACCGCGTATTCTTTACGGTTGATGTTAGTGAAACCGCGCTTAGGCAAGCGTTGGAATAAAGGTGTTTGACCACCCTCGAATCCAGGACGGACACCGCCGCCGGAACGAGCGTTTTGACCTTTATGACCCTTACCAGCAGTTTTACCATTACCGGAACCGATACCACGGCCTTTGCGTTTGCGTTCTTGACGAGAACCTTCTGCAGGCTTTAATTCATGAAGTTTCATGTTGGCACCTCCTTATTTGTAGAAGAATAGATTTATTTTTCTTTTACCACAACAAGGTGAGCTACTTTGTTGATCATTCCGCGGATAGCAGGATTATCTTGATGCTCAACTGTTTGGTGCATTTTGCGTAAGCCAAGAGCCTTAACTGTTTCGCGTTGGTCTTGCGGGCGACCAATCACGCTGCGAGTGAGGGTTACTTCTAGTTTATTCGCCATTTGATATCCCTCCTTATCCTAACAGTTCTTCTACTGATTTACCACGTAATTTCGCTACGTCCTCAGCACGTTTTAATTGAGTTAAACCGTTCAAAGTGGCGCGAACCATGTTGATTGGTGTGTTAGTACCTAAAGATTTAGATAAGATATCACCAACACCAGCTAATTCCAGAACCGCACGAACAGGACCTCCGGCGATTACTCCAGTACCTTCAGAAGCAGGCTTAAGAAGGATTTCTCCAGCACCGAAGTGACCGATTACCTGGTGAGGAATTGTAGTTCCAACCATAGGTACTTCGACTAAGTTTTTCTTAGCATCTTCAATAGCTTTGCGGATTGCTTCAGGAACTTCCTGTGCTTTACCTGTACCAAAGCCAACGTGACCGTTTTTGTCACCTACTACTACAAGAGCAGAGAAACGAAAACGACGTCCACCTTTAACAACCTTTGCTACACGATTAACCGTAACTACGCGCTCTTCAAGTTCAAGTTTGTTTGGATCAATACGACGCATCTTTTTGTGTCCCTCCTTTGTCTATTAAAATTCTAAACCATTTTCACGTGCTGCATCAGCTAATGCTTGAACACGTCCATGATATAGATAGCCACCACGATCGAAAACGACAGCTTTAACGCCTTTTTCGACTGCGCGCTTTGCAACTAATTCTCCGACCTTAACTGCTGCATCAACGTTGCCAGTTGCATCAAGGTTTACTTCTTTATCTTGTGTAGAAGCACTTGCTACAGTAACTCCGTTTACATCATCAATAAGTTGAGCATAAATGTGCTTGTTTGAACGATACACATTTAAACGAGGACGAGCCGCAGTTCCAGAAAGTTTCGCACGCACACGAGCATGTCTTTTCTTACGAACTGCATTTTTATCAGCCTTCGTAATCATTTCGGTCACTCCTTTCGTTTACCTAAGCGGCATTACTTACCAGTTTTACCTTCTTTACGACGAACATATTCGCCTTCATAGCGGATACCTTTACCTTTGTAAGGCTCTGGAGGACGAACATCACGGATGTTGGCAGCCAATGCGCCAACACGCTCTTTGCTAGTACCTTTAACAATGATCTTTGTGTTAGATGGCACTTCAACTTCAATACCTTCTTCAGGCTCGATTTCAACAGGATGAGAGTAACCAACGTTTAAAACAAGCTTTTTGCCTTGTTTTTGAGCACGGTAACCGACACCGATAAGCTCTAGTCCTCTTTCGAACCCTTTTGACACACCTTCAACCATGTTAGCTAGAAGTGCGCGAGTCGTTCCGTGCAATGCGCGGTGTTCTTTCGCTTCAGATGGACGGGACACGTTGATTACGTTCTCCTCCACCTTGATTTCGATATCCTGGTTGAATGAACGGGAAAGTTCACCTTTAGGACCCTTCACAGTAACAGTGTTATTGTCGATAGTAACAGTAACACCAGATGGAATTTCGATTGGTTTTTTACCTATACGAGACATTTAATTGCACCTCCATTCATGAAAAACTCTATTACCAAACGTATCCTAATACTTCTCCGCCGACTTGTTTAGCGCGAGCTTCTTTGTCTGTAAGAACTCCTTGAGAAGTAGAAACTAGTGCGATTCCAAGACCGTTAAGTACGCGAGGTACTTCATCAGCCTTTGCGTATACACGAAGACCAGGCTTACTGATACGCTTAAGACCAGTGATAACGCGTTCGTTGTTTGAACCGTATTTTAAGAAAATGCGGATGATGCCTTGCTTGTTATCCTCGATAAGCTCAACATCACGTACAAAACCTTCACGCTTTAAGATCTCAGCAATTTCCTTTTTGATGTTAGAAGCAGGAACTTCTAATTTTTCGTGACGAACCATGTTCGCATTACGGATGCGAGTTAGCAAGTCTGCAATTGGATCTGTCATGACCATTGTTTTTACCTCCTTCCCATACTTGGGGTTTACCAGCTAGCTTTTTTCACGCCAGGAATTTGTCCTTTATATGCTAATTCACGGAAACAAATACGACAAAGCTTAAATTTACGGTATACAGAATGTGGACGTCCGCAGCGTTCGCAGCGAGTGTACTCCTGTACCTTGTGTTTAGGCGTGCGTTTTTGCTTCGCAATCATTGACTTTTTAGCCACGTTTTCGCCTCCCTCTATTTAGCGATTACTTTTGGAATGGCATTCCAAATTGAGTTAAAAGTTCACGAGCTTCTTCATCAGTGTTAGCTGTAGTTACGATAACGATATCCATACCACGAACTTTGCTTACTTTATCGTAATCAATCTCAGGGAAGATCAACTGTTCTTTGACACCTAGAGTATAGTTACCACGGCCGTCAAATGACTTCTTAGAGATACCGCGGAAGTCACGTACACGTGGAAGAGATACAGATACTAACTTATCAAAGAACTCATACATGCGCTCTCCACGAAGAGTAACTTTCGCGCCGATTGGCATACCTTCACGAAGACGGAAGCCAGCGATAGATTTCTTAGCGCGAGTGATAACCGGCTTTTGACCAGTGATCAATGTTAATTCCTCAACAGCTTTATCTAGTGCTTTAGCGTTTTGAACAGCGTCACCAACACCCATGTTAATAACGATTTTTTCAAGCTTAGGTGCTTGCATAACTGATTTATAGTTAAACTTGCTCATTAGAGCAGGAGTAATTTCTTTTGAATGCTTTTCTTTTAGGCGGTTCATCCATTGTACCTCCCTTCTTCTTTGAACTATTTATCTAGAACTTCACCGGATTTTGTTGCAACACGTACTTTTTTGCCATCAACCGTTTTGTAGCCTACACGAGTTGGTTCACCAGATTTAGGATCTACAGGCATAACGTTTGATACATGAACAGGTGCCTCTTGGCTGATGATTCCGCCCTGCGGGTTCATCTGAGAAGGCTTAGAGTGTTTCTTTACAATGTTAACTCCTTCAACAAGCACTCGGCTTTGTTTAGGGAACGCTGCAAGAATAACGCCCGTTTTGCCTTTATCCTTACCAGAGATGACCATAACTTTGTCACCTTTTTTCACATGCATCTGTGCGCACCTCCTTAAAGGCAATTTGATTTGTTATTTATAATACTTCTGGAGCTAAAGATACAATTTTCATGAAGTTGTTTTCACGTAGTTCACGGGCAACCGGTCCGAAGATACGAGTTCCGCGTGGTCCTTTGTCATCACGAATAATTACACATGCGTTTTCATCGAAACGAATGTAAGTACCGTCATTACGGCGTACACCGCTCTTAGTACGTACAACTACCGCTTTAACAACATCACCTTTTTTAACAACGCCACCTGGTGTTGCTTGTTTCACTGTACAAACGATAACATCACCGATGTTAGCAGTCTTTCGGCCAGAGCCACCAAGAACTTTAATTGTAAGTACTTCACGAGCACCAGAGTTGTCAGCAACTTTTAAACGTGATTCTTGTTGAATCATGTGTGTAACCTCCCTTCGGGATAAATCTCCCAACCGAACAATTAGATAATAACTGCTTTTTCAACTACTTCTACAAGACGGAAGCGTTTAGTCGCAGATAGTGGACGAGTTTCCATAATACGAACGATATCGCCAGTTTTTGCTTGGTTTTGCTCATCATGAGCCTTGAACTTTTTAGAGTACTTAACGCGTTTACCGTAAAGTGGATGCTTTTTGTAAGTTTCGACAAGAACCGTTACTGTCTTATCCATTTTGTCAGAAACGACGCGTCCAGTGTAAACTTTGCGTTGGTTGCGTTCACTCATTGTGCGAACCTCCTCTCAATATCACTTGCTAAAGCCAATTTCTCTTTCACGAATAACAGTTTTCATGCGGGCAATCGCTTTGCGTACTTCACGAATGCGAGCTGTGTTTTCAAGTTGTCCAGTCGCCAATTGAAAGCGAAGGTTGAAAAGCTCTTCTTTTAATGATTTTACTTTTTGTTCAATTTCGGCAGTGGTAAGGTCACGAATTTCATTAGCTTTCATTTGATTCACCACCAATTTCTTCTCGTTTTACAAACTTGCACTTAACTGGAAGTTTGTGTGATGCAAGACGTAATGCTTCACGAGCGATCTCTTCAGATACACCAGCGATTTCGAACATTACTTTACCAGGCTTAACAACTGCTACCCATCCTTCAGGAGCACCTTTACCGGAACCCATGCGGACTTCTAGAGGCTTTGCAGTGTAAGGCTTGTGAGGGAAAATTTGAATCCAAACTTTACCGCCACGTTTCATGTAACGAGTCATTGCAATACGTGCAGATTCAATTTGACGGTTAGTGATCCAAGAAGCTTCTAGAGCCTGAAGGCCATATTCACCGAAGTTTACTTCAGTTCCGCCTTTTGATTGACCACGCATTTTTCCGCGGTGTACACGACGATATTTAACGCGCTTTGGCAATAACATATTATTTGCCTCCTTCCCCAGTTTTCTTCTTAGTAGGAAGGACCTCTCCACGATAGATCCATACTTTTACGCCCAATTTACCGTAAGTTGTATCAGCTTCAGCTGTAGCATAATCGATATCAGCACGAAGAGTATGAAGTGGAACTGTTCCTTCGCTGTATGATTCTGAACGAGCGATATCAGCACCGCCTAAACGACCAGATACCATTGTTTTGATACCCTTAGCGCCAGCGCGCATTGCACGTTGAATAGTTTGTTTTTGAGCACGACGGAAAGATACGCGGTTTTCTAATTGACGAGCAATGTTTTCCGCAACCAATTTCGCATCAATATCTGCTCTTTTAATTTCAAGAATGTTGATATGAACACGCTTGCCAGTTAATGAGTTAAGTGACTTGCGAAGTGCTTCAACCTCAGTACCACCTTTACCGATAACCATTCCTGGTTTCGCAGTGTGGATAGTGATGTTCAGGCGATTAGCAGCACGTTCGATTTCTACTTTAGAAACAGAAGCATCGCTTAAGCGCTTTGTGATGTACTCACGAACCTTAAGGTCTTCGTGTAAAAGATCAGCATAGTCTTTGCCTGCGTACCATTTTGACTCCCAATCACGGATGACACCGATACGCAAACCGACTGGATTTACTTTTTGACCCACTGATTATCCCTCCTTCTTTTCTGATAAAACGATAGTAATATGGCTAGTACGCTTGTTGATTTGGCTTGCACGGCCCATAGCGCGAGGACGGAAACGTTTTAAAGTTGGTCCTTCGTCTACGAATGCTTGAGCAACTACCAGATTGTTAACGTCCATTTCGTAGTTGTGCTCAGCGTTAGCTAGTGCAGATTTTAAAACTTTCTCTACGATTGGAGAAGCAGCTTTAGGTGTAAGGTTTAAAATCGCTACTGCTTCGCCTACTTGCTTTCCTCGAATTAAATCTACGACTAAACGAGCTTTACGAGGAGCAATACGAACTGTTCTTGCAACAGCTTTAGCTTGCATTAGAATGCCCTCCTCTCATTAACGTCTTGTTTTCTTATCATCATTGCCATGGCCTTTGTACGCACGAGTTGGAGCAAATTCTCCAAGCTTGTGGCCTACCATGTCTTCAGTGATGTATACAGGCACATGTTTACGACCATCATAAACTGCGATTGTGTGTCCGATGAATTGTGGGAAGATCGTAGAACGGCGAGACCAAGTTTTAGTAACTTGCTTGCTTTCTGTTTCGTTAAGCTTTTCGATCTTTGTCATTAAATGTTCATCAACAAAAGGTCCTTTTTTTAAGCTGCGACCCATGATTGAACCTCCCTTCGTGATTGTTCTACGGTTCTTATTTGGAACCGTAGTGCAATCCCGTTATTTTTTACGACGACGTACGATAAATTTGTCTGATTTGTTGTTTTTCTTGCGTGTCTTGTAACCAAGTGTTGGTTTGCCCCAAGGAGTCATTGGAGACTTACGTCCGATTGGCGCACGTCCTTCACCACCACCGTGTGGGTGATCGTTAGGGTTCATTACAGATCCACGTACAGTTGGGCGCTTGCCTAACCAGCGTGAACGACCTGCTTTACCAATGTTAATAAGCTCGTGCTGCTCATTGCCAACCTGACCTACAGTTGCACGGCACTCAGCAAGAATCATGCGAACTTCACCAGAGTTTAAACGAACTAATACGTACTTGCCTTCTTTACCAAGAACTTGTGCAGAAGTACCAGCAGAACGTACTAATTGTCCGCCTTTTCCAGGTTTTAATTCGATGTTGTGGATTACAGTACCCACTGGAATATTAGCTAGTGGAAGTGCATTACCCACTTTGATGTCTGCTTCTGGACCAGACATTACTTCCATGCCCACTTGTAAATTCTTAGGTGCAAGGATGTAACGCTTTTCTCCATCCACATAGTTAATTAGTGCAATATTTGCAGAGCGGTTTGGATCATACTCGATTGTGGCAACGCGTCCTGGAATGCCATCTTTGTTACGTTTGAAATCAATGATACGATATTGACGTTTATGACCGCCGCCTTGATGACGAACTGTCAACTTACCTTGGTTGTTACGGCCGCCTTTTCTCTTAATAGGAGCAAGTAAAGACTTTTCTGGTTGGTTAGTCGTGATTTCTGCGAAATCAGATACCGTCATGCCGCGACGACCATTAGAGGTAGGTTTATACTTTTTAATCGCCATTTCGTTTCCCTCCTCTTCTAGTTATAGTATTTTTAAGCTTCAAATAGCTCGATTTCTTGGCTTTCAGCTGTTAATTTAACGATCGCTTTACGGCGTTTGTTAGTGTAACCGCCAAATTTGCCCATACGTTTGAACTTACCTTTGTAGTTCATGATGTTAACTTTCTCAACTTTAACGCCAAAGATTTGCTCTACAGCGTCTTTAACTTGAGTTTTGTTAGCTCGTACGTCAACTTCGAACGTATATTTTTTATCAGCCATAATATCAGTAGAACGTTCAGTGATTACGGGGCGCTTAATGATTTCGCGTGCATCCATTATGCAAGCACCTCCTCTACTTTTTCAACCGCTGCTTTCGTCATGATAAGCTTATCATGATTTAAAACATCTAAAACAGTGATTCCAGAAGCAGACACAACTGTTACACCAGGGATGTTACGAGCAGATAATGCTACGTTCTCATCTAGGTCAGCAGTTACGAAAAGTGCTTTTGAATCAACAGAAAGACCAGTTAATACACCTTTGAAGTCTTTTGTTTTAGGAGTTTCGAAAGCAAGGCCTTCTAATACTAGGATGTTTTCTTCTAACACTTTAGAAGATAACGCAGATTTGATTGCCAGACGGCGAACCTTTTTAGGTAGTTTGTAGCTGTAGCTGCGTGGTACAGGACCAAATACAGTACCGCCTCCGCGCCATTGTGGTGAACGGATTGAACCTTGACGTGCACGGCCTGTGCCTTTTTGGCGCCATGGCTTGCGTCCTCCGCCCGCTACTTCAGAACGAATTTTAGTTTTATGAGTCCCTTGACGTAATGAAGCTCTTTGCATAACAATGGCTTCGAATAATACGTGCTGGTTAGGCTCGATACCAAAGATCGCATCATTAAGTTCGATATCACCAACTTTAGATCCGCTTTGGTTAAACAATGCTACTTTCGGCATTCTGTTTTCCTCCTTTCCGGTTTAATTATTATGCTTTTACCGCACTTTTGATTTTTACTAATGCTTTTCTAGCACCAGGTACGTTACCTTTGATCAATAGCAAGTTGCGCTCAGCATCAACTTTCACGATTTCAAGGTTTTGCACAGTGATTTGCTCTCCACCCATACGTCCAGGTAATAATTTACCTTTGAATACACGGTTTGGAGCTACAGGACCCATTGAACCAGGGCGACGGTGGTAACGAGAACCATGAGCCATCGGCCCGCGAGATTGTCCGTGGCGCTTGATGGCACCCTGGAAACCTTTACCCTTTGAGATTCCTGTTACATCAACAGTTTCGCCTTCTGCGAATATATCAACTTTGACTTCTTGACCAACTTCATATTGTCCTAAATCAGCTCCGCGGAATTCGCGTACGAAGCGCTTAGGAGCAGTGTTTGCTTTAGCAACATGCCCTTTTTCAGGTTTGTTGGATAGCTTGTCGCGCTTATCTTCAAATCCAAGCTGGATTGCTTCATATCCATCAGTTTCAACTGACTTCTTTTGAAGAACAACGTTAGCTGCTGCCTCAACAACTGTTACCGGGATAAGATCACCGTTTTCAGCAAATACTTGAGTCATACCAATCTTTCTTCCTAAGATTCCTTTGGTCATTTCAGTCACACCTCCTAAGTTTCTTATAATTATTTATTGATTAAAGTTTGATTTCGATATCTACACCAGACGGTAAATCTAAACGCATTAGAGAATCAACCGTTTGTGGTGTTGGGTTAACGATGTCGATTAGACGTTTATGCGTACGCATTTCGAACTGTTCACGAGAGTCTTTGTACTTATGAACCGCACGAAGGATTGTGTAAATAGACTTTTCAGTTGGTAATGGAATCGGACCTGAAACAGCCGCACCAGAACGTTTTGCAGTCTCAACAATCTTTTCTGCTGATTGATCAAGAATTCTGTGATCATACGCTTTTAAACGAATACGAATTTTTTGTTTTGCCATTATTTTCCCTCCTTTTCGCCTATTTTAATATAGACATTCTCCGTGAAAATTTCCCACACACTCGCCATGGCAAAGCGGCCGGGTGTGTCAGCAACCTTTCACTTCATCGCAGTCAAAGACCAACATTGTCTATTATACAGAAACAATAATTGAAATGCAACATGTATATGCTATTTCTTTATGTTTCGCACACTTTTACTATTATAACTGCTGATTATGAAGTTTTCAATAGAATAGGAAGAAGTCTAAATATTTGCTTTAGGGCTTGGAATTTTCTCAGGGGGGATTGATAGAAAAGGTGAATATATTATAGAAGGAAGTAGTCTACAAAATATTATTGTGGAACCTTCGTAGGTTTTCTGCAGATAATTGATGGGTTAAGCCTGAAACGGCATTTTAAAATGTTCTCTGTTTCAGTAATAGTGCAAATCTCATTATGGATCAAAGAAGCAGTACTTTTATAACGATGGCCAACACACATACACAAATCGATATTCAAAGAAGACAAAAAAAACAGATGGGTCGTCACCCATCTGTTTTTATCTATTGCAATTACTCTGTGATTGTAGCAACTACGCCAGCGCCTACAGTACGTCCACCCTCACGGATAGAGAACTTAGTACCTTCTTCGATAGCGATTGGAGCGATTAGTTCTACAGTCATTTCGATGTTATCTCCAGGCATAACCATTTCTACGCCTTCAGGAAGATTACAGATACCAGTTACATCAGTTGTACGGAAGTAGAACTGAGGACGGTAGTTAGTGAAGAATGGAGTATGACGTCCACCTTCTTCTTTTGAAAGAACGTATACTTCAGCTTTGAACTTAGTGTGCGGCTTAATTGAATTCGGTTTAGAAAGTACTTGTCCACGCTGGATGTCTTCACGAGCTACACCACGAAGCAATGCTCCGATGTTATCTCCTGCTTCAGCATAGTCAAGTAATTTACGGAACATTTCAACACCAGTTACTGTAGTTGACTTTGGCTCTTCAGTGAAACCAGTGATTTCAATTACATCGCCGACTTTAACTACTCCGCGCTCTACACGACCTGTAGCAACTGTTCCACGTCCAGTAATTGAGAATACATCCTCAACAGGCATCATGAATGGCTTGTCAGTGTCACGAGTTGGAGTTGGGATGTACTCATCAACAGCAGCCATAAGCTCTTCGATTTTAGCTTCCCACTCAGGCTCACCTTCAAGAGCTTTAAGAGCAGAACCTTTAACAACTGGGATATCATCGCCAGGGAATTCATACTCAGAAAGAAGATCGCGAACTTCCATTTCAACTAGTTCAAGAAGCTCTTCGTCATCAACCATGTCACACTTGTTCATGAATACAACAAGGAATGGAACACCAACCTGACGAGAAAGCAGGATGTGCTCACGAGTTTGTGGCATTGGGCCGTCAGCAGCAGAAACAACTAGGATTCCGCCGTCCATTTGAGCAGCACCAGTGATCATGTTCTTAACATAGTCAGCGTGACCTGGGCAGTCAACGTGTGCATAGTGACGGTTTTCAGTTTCATACTCAACGTGTGCAGTTGAGATTGTGATTCCACGCTCGCGCTCTTCAGGAGCCGCATCGATTTGATCATATCCGCGTGCTTCACCGCCGCCTTTCTTAGAAAGAACAGTTGTGATAGCTGCAGTTAAAGTAGTTTTACCATGGTCAACGTGTCCGATAGTACCGATGTTAACATGGGGTTTTGAACGGTCAAATTTAGCTTTTGCCATTTGAAAAATCCTCCTTTAAATTATAAAAGTTAAGTATTTTATGCTGTGGAGAGGGTACCCTTCCCACAGCGTTTTTTGCCTACAATAGTAGTTATACTTTATTAAAAAGGTAAAATCAATTATTCACCTTTATTTTTTTTAATGATTTCTTCAGAAATTGATTTTGGTACTTCTTCATAGTGGTCGAAGTGCATGGAGAATACTCCGCGACCCTGTGTGCTTGAACGCAGGGACGTTGCATAACCAAACATTTCAGATAGTGGTACCATTGCACGAACAACTTGAGCGTTACCACGTGCATCCATACCCTCTACCCGGCCACGACGTGAAGTGACATTACCCATGATATCCCCCAGGTATTCTTCAGGAATAATTACTTCTATTCTCATAACTGGTTCAAGGATAACCGGGCTACATTTTGATGCAGCGTTTTTAAGAGCCATTGACGCTGCGATTTTGAATGCCATTTCAGATGAGTCAACATCATGGTAAGATCCATCAAACAATCTTGCTTTAATATCCACTAACGGGAATCCAGCAAGTACTCCACGCTCAAGTGAATCTTCAAGACCAGCTTGAACCGCAGGGATGTATTCACGTGGAACTACACCGCCGACAATGCCGTTTTCAAACTCAAAGCCCTTACCTTCTTCGTTAGGAGAGAATTCAATCCAAACATGTCCAAATTGTCCGCGTCCGCCTGATTGGCGTGCGAATTTACCTTCAACCTGAGCTGAAGCGCGGAAAGTTTCACGGTATGCAACCTGTGGTGCACCTACGTTAGCTTCCACTTTAAATTCACGTTTCATACGGTCAACAAGGATATCAAGGTGAAGCTCACCCATACCTGCAATGATAACCTGTCCAGTTTCCTGGTCAGTGTGCGCACGGAATGTTGGATCTTCTTCTTGAAGTTTTTGCAGAGCAGTAGTCATCTTATCTTGGTCAGCCTTTGACTTAGGCTCGATAGATAATTGAATAACAGGCTCTGGGAATTCCATAGATTCAAGAATTACAAGATTCTTCTCATCACAAAGTGTATCACCTGTTGTAGTGTCTTTAAGACCTACCGCAGCAGCGATATCTCCAGCGTGTACTACAGAAATCTCTTCACGGGAATTAGCATGCATTTGCAGGATACGACCTACACGTTCGCGTTTTCCTTTAGTAGAGTTTTGTACATAAGAACCGGAGTTCAGTGTACCTGAGTAAACTCGGAAGAATGTTAACTTACCAACATATGGATCAGTCATTACCTTAAATGCTAATGCAGAGAATGGCGCTTCGTCGCTTGAAGGACGAGTAACTTCCTCATCTGTGTCCGGAAGTGTACCTTTGATAGATGGTACATCAAGCGGAGATGGAAGGTAGTCAATTACAGCGTCAAGCATCTTTTGAACGCCTTTGTTTTTGAAAGCAGATCCACAGATTACAGGGTAGAATTCAACGTTTACTGTACCTTTACGAATAGCTGCTTTAAGCTCTTCGTTAGTGATTTCTTCACCGCCAAGGTATTTCTCCATTAACTCTTCATCAAGCTCAGCTACCGCTTCAATTAGCTTTTCACGGTATTCTTCAGCTTGTTCCTTGTATTCTTCTGGAATTTCACGATCTTCGATATCCGTACCTAAGTCGTTACCGTAGAAAGTGGCTTTCATTTCAATTAAGTCGATGATGCCTTCGAACTGATCTTCAGCACCAATCGGCAGTTGGATAGCAGCTGCATTTGCCTGTAAACGATCATGAAGTGTCTTCAATGAATACAAGAAGTCTGCACCTAGCTTATCCATTTTGTTTACGAATACCACACGTGGTACTCCGTAAGTAGTAGCCTGGCGCCAAACTGTTTCAGTTTGAGGCTCAACGCCTGATTGTGCATCAAGTACAGCAACCGCACCATCAAGAACACGAAGTGAACGCTCAACTTCCACTGTGAAGTCTACGTGTCCAGGAGTGTCAATGATGTTTACGCGGTGGCCTTTCCACTGTGCAGTTGTCGCAGCAGAAGTGATTGTGATTCCACGCTCTTGCTCCTGCTCCATCCAGTCCATCTGTGAAGCACCTTCGTGTGTTTCACCGATTTTGTGGATACGGCCAGTGTAGTAAAGTACACGCTCAGTTGTTGTTGTTTTACCGGCATCAATGTGAGCCATGATACCGATATTGCGAGTATTTTCTAAGGAGAACTCTCTAGCCATTGGGTCTTTCTCCTTCCTAGTATGAGTGTTATTTTAGTTAAGCTGTATATCTTACCAGCGGTAGTGAGCAAACGCTTTGTTCGCTTCTGCCATTTTGTGTGTATCTTCACGCTTCTTAACAGATGCACCAGTGTTGTTAGCTGCATCAAGGATTTCGTTAGCTAAACGCTCTTCCATAGTCTTTTCTCCGCGAAGACGCGCATAGTTTACTAACCAGCGAAGACCAAGAGTAGTACGGCGGTCAGGACGCACCTCAACTGGTACTTGGTAGTTAGCTCCACCTACACGGCGTGCTCTTACTTCAAGTACAGGCATGATGTTTTTAAGCGCCTGATCGAAAACTTCCATTGGCTCTTTGCCAGTGCGCTCGCTGATGATATCGAACGCAGAGTAAAGAATAGCTTGAGATTTACCTCTCTTACCATCGATCATCATTTTGTTGATCAGACGGCTAACTAGCTTTGAGTTGTAAATCGGATCCGGCAATACGTCTCTTTTTGCTACAGGACCTTTACGTGGCATGGATTGTTCCTCCTTTCAAAGATGGTTGTCTATTAATTAGAATTATTTTTTAGCTGCTTTTGGACGCTTAGCACCGTATTTAGAACGGCCTTGCATACGGTTGTTAACACCAGCAGTATCTAAAGCGCCGCGCACGATGTGGTAACGCACACCCGGTAAGTCTTTTACACGTCCTCCACGGATAAGAACAACACTGTGCTCTTGAAGGTTGTGTCCGATACCAGGGATGTAAGCATTAACCTCGATACCATTTGTTAAACGAACACGAGCATATTTACGTAATGCAGAGTTCGGTTTCTTTGGAGTCATTGTACCAACACGAGTACAAACACCACGCTTTTGAGGTGAAGCTACGTTTGTTTGAGCTTTCTTGAAGCTGTTGTAGCCTTTGTTAAGAGCTGGTGAATTTGACTTCTCTGACTTAGTTTGACGAGGCTTGCGCACTAATTGGTTAATAGTAGGCATTTGATTTTTCCTCCCTTCGAATTTGTTTAAGCCCACACATCCAGGTGGTTCATTTTGATGCAAAAACAAAGTTCTTGCAGATAGCAATCTACAAAAACAGTTTTTAAAAAGATATGGCAACAGCTGCTGCCCCAACTTCGATTCCGCATGCTTTACCGAGCTTTTTCATCGAATCCACATACACAATCGGAACGTTCATCTCATTCGCTGTACTAACCACTTTAGCTGTAACCCTAGGATCAGCATCACTGGCGACTACGACTTCATCGATGGTTCCCAGTTTAAGAGCTTTGACTGTTTGCTTTGTTCCTACAATAAAACTTTTTGCCTGCAATACTTTATCATAAGACATTTACGACATCCTCCAAAGTATCCGGTGAATAGGAGCACCTTTGCTATAGTACCATCTTCATTTTTCGATGTCAACAAGCAAAATGATTTTTATTTCATTTATTCACTTTAAAATGCGGTACTTGCTGGTAAATAAGCAAGCACCGCAATGATTACATTATTCTACAGTAACAGCATCTTCAGCAGTTTCCTCATTTGTATAAGGCTCTGCTCTTCTGTATCGCTGCATACCTGTTCCGGCTGGGACAAGTTTACCAATAATTACATTCTCTTTCAGGCCAAGAAGCTCATCGCGCTTGCCTTTAATCGCTGCATCGGTAAGAACTCTTGTCGTCTCCTGGAAGGATGCTGCTGATAAGAATGAATCTGTTTCAAGAGATGCTTTTGTGATACCAAGCAGAACCGGACGTCCTGTTGCAGGCATTTTTCCAGCAAGAAGGGCTTTTTCATTGGCATCCGTAAATTGATGGATATCAAGCAGAGTACCTGGAAGTACATCTGTTTCTGCCGCATCAATTACACGCACTTTGCGAAGCATCTGGCGGACCATTACCTCGATGTGCTTATCGCCAATTTCAACACCCTGCATGCGGTATACCTTCTGAACTTCACGCAGCAAGTATTCTTGAACAGCTGTTACATCTTTCACTTTAATTAACTCTTTAGGGTCAATAGAACCTTCAGTTAGTTCCTGTCCACGCACTACTTCGTCGTTTACAGCTACTTTTAAGCGGGCTGTATAAGGTGCTGTATAAGTCTTGGACTCCACTTCACCCTGAACAACAATTTCATGCTGACGGTCGCGGCCTTCATTGATGCCAACTACCACACCGTCAATTTCAGAAATAACCGCCTGGCCTTTAGGGTTACGCGCTTCGAAAATTTCCTGGATACGCGGTAAACCTTGAGTGATATCATCTCCTGCTACCCCACCGGTATGGAACGTACGCATCGTTAACTGTGTACCTGGTTCACCGATGGACTGGGCAGCGATGATACCTACTGCTTCACCAACTTCAACCTCTTGACCAGTAGCTAAGTTACGGCCGTAGCATTTCTTACATACACCATGACGTGTGTTACAAGTGAATGCAGAACGGATCCACACTTCTTCAATGCCGGATGAGACAATCTCAGTGGCGATATCTTCAGTGATCAGGCCATTTTCAGGGACAATCACTTCTTTTGTTTCAGGGTGTTTGATATTTCTTCTTGCATAACGGCCAATCAGACGCTCTTCCAGCGCTTCAATGACTTCAGTACCATCCTTAAGGGATGCGATCAGCAATCCGCGGTCAGTTCCGCAATCATCATCACGAACAATGACATCCTGCGCAACGTCAACAAGGCGGCGAGTCAGGTAACCTGAGTCAGCTGTTTTAAGAGCTGTATCAGCAAGACCTTTACGGGCACCGTGTGTAGAAATAAAGTACTCGAGTACTGTTAAGCCTTCACGGAAACTTGATTTAATCGGCAATTCAATGATGCGTCCAGCCGGGTTGGCCATGAGTCCGCGCATACCAGCTAACTGAGTGAAGTTGGACGCGTTACCACGGGCACCGGAGTCACTCATCATGAAGATTGGGTTGGATTTATCCAATGACTTCATCAATTTTGCCTGGATATTATCTTTCGCTGCACTCCAGATTGAAATAACACGATCATAACGCTCGTCTTCGGTAATAAGACCGCGTCTGAACTGTTTCATGACATTATCAACCTTGCCCTGTGCTTCCTGGATAATTTCCTGCTTCTCCCTTAATACTACGATATCAGCAACACCGACTGTGATACCGGCTTTTGTGGAGTGCCTGAATCCAAGGTTTTTCATGCGGTCAAGCATTTTGGACGTTTCAGTGATTTTGAAGCGTTTAAAGACTTCCGCAATGATGTTTCCAAGGATTTTTTTCTTAAACGGATCTACTAGAGGCATTTCCTTGATAACAGCAGCTACATCAGTAGCAGGCTCTACAAAATATTTCGCAGGAGTTTCAATCTCAAGGTTTTCTTTTGTAGGCTCGTTAATAAACGGGAATGTCTCAGGCAGAATTTCGTTGAAAATAAGCTTACCAACCGTAGTTAATAAAAGCTTTTTATTTTGTTCTTCAGTAAATGTCTGATTATTTAAGGATCCAGCATGGACAGCTACTCTTGTATGCAAGTGCACATAGCCGTTCTGATAGGCAAGCAGTGCTTCGCTTGTATCTTTAAAAATCATGCCTTCGCCAACAGCGCCCGCTCTTTCAAGTGTCAGGTAGTAGTTACCTAATACCATATCCTGTGAAGGAGTAACAACTGGCTTACCGTCTTTCGGGTTCAGGATGTTCTGTGCTGCCAGCATCAGCAAGCGGGCTTCTGCCTGTGCTTCTGCTGAAAGAGGTACGTGAACAGCCATTTGGTCACCGTCAAAGTCTGCATTGTAAGCAGTACATACGAGTGGATGAAGACGAATAGCACGTCCTTCCACCAATGTCGGTTCGAATGCCTGAATACCGAGTCTGTGTAGAGTTGGGGCACGGTTTAGCAATACAGGGTGCTCTTTAATAACACTTTCAAGAACATCCCAAACTTCCGGCTGCACTCTTTCGATCTTGCGTTTTGCAGACTTGATGTTGTGAGCTAAGCCCTTTTCCACCAATTCCTTCATAACGAATGGCTTGAATAATTCCAATGCCATTTCTTTTGGAAGTCCGCACTGGTACATTTTTAAGTTTGGTCCTACGACGATAACCGAACGTCCGGAATAGTCAACACGCTTACCAAGCAAGTTTTGGCGGAAACGGCCCTGTTTCCCTTTAAGCATATGAGACAGGGATTTTAATGGACGGTTTCCTGGTCCTGTTACCGGTCTTCCGCGGCGTCCGTTATCGATTAGCGCATCTACAGCTTCCTGAAGCATGCGCTTTTCGTTTTGAACGATAATGCTTGGAGCACCAAGGTCCAATAAACGCTTTAAGCGGTTGTTGCGGTTGATTACACGGCGGTACAGATCATTTAAGTCGGAAGTGGCAAAACGTCCGCCATCCAGCTGTACCATCGGACGAAGCTCCGGAGGAATAACCGGAAGAACATCCAGAATCATCCAAGATGGTTCATTTCCAGAGCCACGGAAAGCTTCAAGAACTTCCAGGCGTTTGATTGCACGAGTGCGTCGCTGGCCCTGGGCAGTTTTCAGTTCCTCTTTAAGGGAATCTACTTCTTTGTTGAGGTCTATGTCAGAAAGAAGTTTCTTAATAGATTCAGCACCCATGGATGCCTGGAACTTGTTTCCGTACTTTTCGCGGTATGCACGGTATTCTTTTTCAGAAAGCAGCTGCTTCTTTTCAAGAGCCGTATCGCCTGGATCTGTTACAACATAAGAAGCGAAGTAAATAACTTCCTCAAGTGCACGCGGAGACATGTCCAGCACAAGGCCCATACGGCTTGGGATGCCTTTGAAATACCAAATGTGGGATACAGGGGCTGCAAGTTCAATGTGGCCCATTCTTTCACGGCGCACTTTTGCACGTGTTACTTCAACGCCGCATCGATCACAGACAACGCCTTTGTATCGAACACGCTTATACTTTCCACAGTGACATTCCCAGTCTTTCGTCGGTCCGAAAATGCGTTCGCAGAATAGACCGTCCTTTTCTGGTTTTAATGTACGATAGTTGATCGTTTCAGGCTTCTTTACCTCACCATGTGACCAAGAGCGTATCTTATCCGGTGAAGCAAGACCTATTTTCATATACTCGAAATTGTTTACATCTAGCAAGGGGCCTACCTCCCTTTTGATCTCCGGGTTTTACCCTTATTGCTCAAACAGCAAAAGTGCCAATAATATCCCCAGCAGCCTCCGCCATTTGACGGAGCGCCCAGGGATTAAGGAATTTATATTAAATTATTCTTTCGTAACTGCTTGCTCTTCGTTTTGCGTTTCCGGAGCGATTGTCAATGATTCAGCCTGCTGAACATCATCTTCATCTTCCAGGTCGCGCATTTCAATTTCTTCTTCATCGCCAGAAAGGATCTTAACATCCATACCTAAACTTTGAAGTTCTTTGATTAGTACCTTGAATGACTCCGGTACGCCTGGTTCAGGAACATTCTCGCCTTTGACGATTGATTCATAAGTCTTAACACGTCCAACGACGTCATCGGACTTAACCGTTAAGATCTCCTGAAGTGTATAGGCAGCACCATATGCTTCAAGTGCCCAAACCTCCATCTCACCGAAACGCTGTCCGCCAAACTGAGCTTTACCGCCCAATGGCTGCTGCGTAACAAGAGAGTAAGGTCCTGTTGAACGGGCATGGAGCTTATCGTCAACCATGTGCGCCAGTTTGATCATATACATGACACCAACTGATACACGGTTGTCAAACGGCTCGCCTGAACGTCCATCATAAAGGACAGTTTTTGCATCACGCGCCATGCCTGCTTCTTCAATCGTTGCCCACACATCTTCCTCGCGGGCACCATCGAATACAGGAGATGCTACGTGAATGCCCAGTGCTCTGGCAGCCATACCAAGGTGAAGCTCAAGCACCTGTCCGATGTTCATACGCGATGGAACCCCAAGAGGGTTTAACATGATGTCTACTGGAGTGCCATCCGGCAGGTAAGGCATGTCTTCTTCCGGTAAAATACGGGAGATAACACCTTTGTTACCGTGGCGTCCGGCCATCTTGTCCCCTTCAGAGATTTTACGCTTCTGAACGATATATACACGTACAAGCTGGTTTACACCTGGAGGAAGCTCATCTCCATCTTCCCTGTTAAACACTTTAACATCCAGTACGATACCGCCGCCGCCGTGTGGCACACGAAGGGAAGTATCGCGGACTTCACGTGCTTTTTCACCAAAGATTGCGTGCAATAGCCTTTCTTCAGCTGTCAGTTCCGTTACCCCTTTAGGAGTTACTTTACCAACAAGAAGGTCGCCATCTTTTACTTCCGCACCTGTGCGGATAATTCCGCGTTCGTCCAGATTGCGCAGTGCATCTTCCCCAACGTTAGGGATATCTCTTGTAATCTCTTCAGGTCCAAGCTTTGTATCGCGTGATTCTGATTCATATTCTTCAATATGGATAGATGTATAAACATCATCTTTTACAAGGCGCTCACTCATAATGATCGCATCCTCGTAGTTATATCCATCCCATGTCATGAATGCGACAAGAACGTTGCGTCCAAGCGCTAGTTCACCAAGTTCCATGGAAGGTCCGTCAGCAAGGATTTCTCCTTTTGTTACACGGTTGCCTACAGCAACGATTGGGCGCTGGTTGTAGCAAGTTCCCTGGTTGGAACGGATGAATTTAAGCATTCTGTATTTATCAAGATCACCTTTAACTTCCTGGCCATCCACGTTTTGAATGCGGCGAACCCAAACTTCGCGCGCTTCTACATGCTCAACAATTCCCTCATGCTTACAGATAACTGCAGCACCTGAGTCTTTACCAGATACATATTCCATACCAGTACCAACTCTTGGCGCTTCCGGCTGCATCAAAGGCACAGCCTGACGCTGCATGTTCGCTCCCATTAGGGCACGGTTGGAGTCATCGTTTTCCAAGAATGGAATACATGCCGTCGCAGCAGAAACTACCTGTTTAGGCGATACATCCATGTAGTCAACACGGTCGCGTTTCACAACTGTGTTTTCCCCTTTGAAACGGGCTACTACTTCTTCGTCAAGGAATGAACCATCGTCACCAAGAAGTGCATTCGCCTGGGCCACTACATAGTTATCCTCTTCATCAGCTGTCAGATAGTCGATGCGGGATGTAACTTTCCCTGTTTCAGGGTCAATTCGGCGATATGGTGTTTCAATAAATCCGAAACGGTTTACCTTCGCAAATGAAGATAAGGAGTTAATCAAACCGATGTTTGGTCCCTCCGGCGTTTCAATCGGACACATACGCCCATAGTGAGAGTAGTGAACGTCACGTACTTCGAAGCCGGCACGTTCACGTGTCAGACCACCAGGTCCTAACGCAGAAAGACGGCGTTTATGTGTCAGTTCAGCAAGCGGATTTGTCTGGTCCATGAACTGGGACAACTGCGAGCTTCCAAAGAACTCTTTAATTGACGCAATTACAGGACGGATATTAATCAGCTGCTGAGGTGTAATGGTATTTGTATCTTGGATGGACATTCTCTCGCGGACCACACGCTCCATACGGGAAAGACCGATACGGAACTGATTCTGCAACAGTTCTCCGACTGAACGAAGACGTCTGTTTCCAAGATGGTCGATATCATCTGTATCTCCTACAGAATGCAAAAGGTTAAAGAAATAACTGATTGATGCAATGATGTCGGAAGGTGAAATGTTTTTCACTGCTTCTTCAACGTAGGCATTGCCGATTACATTGATGACTTTTTCGCCATCTTCATTAGGCGCGTAAATCTTAATAGACTGAAGCAATACTTCATCATCTACTACTCCGCCCAAAAGGCTTACGGTTTTAAAGCCGATATCCTTCTCCAGGTTAGGAAGGATCCGGTCTAATGTGCGGCGGTCAAGCGTAACGCCTTTTTCCGCAATAATTTCGCCAGTTTCTGGATCCACAAGCGTTTCAGCCAGTTTTTGACCGAACAGGCGATTTTTGATATGAAGCTTCTTATTGATCTTATAGCGTCCAACATTCGCCAGGTCATAGCGCTTTGGATCGAAAAATCTTGAGACAAGCAAGCTTTTCGCATTTTCGACCGTTGGCGGTTCGCCCGGACGAAGGCGCTCATAAATTTCAAGTAGCGCTTTCTCTGTACTTTCAGTATTATCTTTTTCAAGAGTGTTGCGAATGTACTCGTTGTCTCCAATCAAATCGATGATCTCTTGATCAGAGCCGAACCCAAGTGCACGCAAAAGAACCGTAACGGGCAGTTTCCGAGTACGATCTATTCTGACGTATACGACGTCTTTGGCATCTGTTTCATACTCAAGCCATGCGCCGCGGTTCGGGATTACGGTTGCTGTAAAGCCTTTTTTCCCGTTTTTATCAAGCTTTCCACTGAAATATACGCTCGGTGAACGTACTAACTGGGATACAATGACACGTTCCGCTCCGTTAATAACGAACGTACCTGTCTCTGTCATAAGCGGGAAGTCACCCATAAAGACATCCTGGTCTTTAACTTCGCCTGTTTCTTTGTTTACAAGACGCACTTTCACACGTAAAGGTGCAGAATATGTAACATCTCGTTCTTTCGATTCCTCAACGGAATATTTTGGTTCGCCAAGGCTGTAATCAATAAATTCAAGCGACAAATTACCAGTAAAGTCTTCAATCGGAGAAATATCATGGAACATTTCTCGTAAACCCTCATCAAGAAACCATTGATAAGAAGAGGTTTGGATTTCGATTAGATTTGGTAATTCTAAAACTTCACTGATTCGTGCGTAACTTCTACGTTGGCGGTGTCGTCCATACTGAACTAGTTGACCTGTCAACTGATTCACCCCTCAAATCAAGCGTTATTGTTGCTAATAGCAATTTATATCATCTTATAAGAAAAGCTAAAGAGCGCCTGCCTATCGGCGACAAGCTTTAGACCCGAAACCGATGGCGCAAAGAGCAGCCAGCGAACTGGCTTAGAAGCTGGGCTTTTCCCGAAGAAGTACAGGGACATAAGCCAAACCTCCATTCTTATAAGACAAAAAGAAAAAGGGTTTTCACTTCAAAAACCACATTTTCACAATACGACTATTATTTTGTTAGCATTCCCACTAAAACCAAATTTATACAACTATTAGATAAATTTAGTTATAAATAGAAATATAATATGTTGGCATTTTACAATACTATCATAGCAAAAAAGTCAAGTCAATCTTTTTTTGCTCTTAAAATAAAATAGCCTTTTTTCTTTTCTGCCGTCTCCACTTCGCCGAATAACTCTGTGAGTTTGTCGATGGCAGATGGTGCACCCTGCTTTTTCTGGATGACAACCCATAGCTCTCCTCCAGAAATTAGCGAATTAAAACTTTGTTCGAAAATATCATGAACAACCTTTTTCCCGGCACGGATTGGCGGGTTTGTCAGAATGGCCGCATACTTATTGCCTTTTGTATTTTCAAGGCGGTCACTTTCATAGATTTGCACATTTTTAATCCCGTTCAATTCAGCATTTTCCTTCGCAAGACCGAGCGCCCTCTCATTCACATCAATCATATGAACAGTCCGTTCAGGCATTAGCTTTGCTGCAGTCAGCCCAATTGGCCCGTATCCGCAGCCGACATCAAGAATGTTTCCTTCAGCTTCCGGCTGTTCAAAAGTCTCAATTAATAATCTTGAACCGAAATCCACTTCACCCTTTGAAAAAACACCATTATCTGTTTTAAAGCGGAATGGATACTCCTTTAGAGTATAACTCCAGGTTTTAGGACTGCTTTCAACTTTTTGCGTTTGGGAATAGTAGTGTTCAGACATGAAATCACCTCCAGGGAGAATATATAAGAAGAAAATAGGAGAATCACAATTAAGTGGTTTCGAAGGAATTATATAGGATTGCCCACTAAAAAGCAAAAGGTTAAAGTGCTGATGTATATTTGATCTCAAAATAAAAAGCCCGCTTAAGCAGCGGGCTTTTCATAAATGATATTACTTAACTTCAACGCCAGCTCCAACTTCTTCAAGCTTAGCTTTAACTTCTTCAGCTTCTTCTTTAGAAACGCCTTCTTTAAGAGCTTTAGGAGTGTTGTCAACAAGTTCTTTTGCTTCTTTAAGTCCAAGACCTGTGATTTCACGTACCACTTTGATAACTTTGATTTTTTGGTCGCCTGCAGAAGCAAGAACAACGTCAAATTCAGTTTGTTCTTCAACAGCGCCGCCAGCAGCAGCTCCACCAGCCATTGCTACAGGAGCAGCAGCAGTTACACCAAATTCTTCTTCAATTGCTTTTACTAAGTCGTTTAGTTCTAAAACAGTCATAGATTTAACTGCTTCAATGATTTGTTCTTTAGTCATGATAATGTTTCCTCCTTATTTGTGGTTTGAATCTATTAGTTTAACGCTAGAATTAACTTACGCGCCTTGTTCTTCTTTTTGATCTGCAACAGCTTTTGCAGCAAGAGCAAGATTGCGGATAGGTGCTTGAAGTACGCTGAGTAGCATAGATAGCAAGCCTTCGCGTGATGGTAGTTCAGCAAGAGCTTTAATATCTTCTACTGAAGCGACGTTTCCTTCAATTACACCTGCTTTAATTTCAAGTGCTTCATGCTTTTTCGCGAAATCATTTAGGATTTTCGCTGGAGCAACTACATCTTCTGTGCTGAACGCGATTGCGTTAGGTCCAGTTAAAGCTTCGTTTAAACCGGAAAGTTCAGCAGCTTCAGCAGCACGGCGAGTCATTGAATTCTTGTATACTTTGAATTCTACGCCAGCTTCACGAAGCTGTTTACGAAGTTCAGTAACTTCAGCAACAGTAAGACCACGGTAGTCAACAACAACTGTTGATAAACTTGATTTAAGCTTATCAGCAATTTCTTCTACGATTTGTTTCTTTTGTTCGATAATGCTGCTCATCCTTACACCTCCTGTAGAATTTCTACATTCATACCGTCCAATAAAAAACCTCCACACCTTTGCAGACATGGAGGAAGTATACAATAGCAAGAAAAAGCAAATTCTATCGTAATACCTCGGCAGGAAATTAAGCAATCAAGCACCTGCTGTCTACGGCACAAATGTTATTATATTTTTAACAACAAAATACATATTACAGCATGTATTTTAGAATGTCAATTGTTATTATTTTACTGCAACAGATGAAGGATCTACTTTTACGCCAGGTCCCATAGTAGAAGTAACAGAAACGTTCTTCATGTAAGTTCCTTTAGCAGCAGCAGGCTTCACTTTCATCATTGTATCGAAAATAGTGTTGAAGTTTTCAACAAGCTTTTCGTCTTCGAAAGATACTTTACCGATTGGCACGTGGATGTTACCAGCTTTGTCAACACGGTATTCAACTTTACCTGCTTTGATTTCGTTAACTGCTTTTTGAACGTCAAAAGTAACTGTGCCAGTCTTAGGGTTTGGCATTAAGCCTTTAGGTCCTAATACGCGGCCAAGTTTACCAACTTCACCCATCATGTCAGGTGTAGCAACGATTACATCAAAGTCGAACCAGCCTTGGCTGATTTTGTTGATATATTCAGAATCACCTACGAAATCTGCTCCAGCAGCTTCTGCTTCTTTCGCTTTTTCACCCTTAGCGAAAACAAGAACGCGCTGAGTTTTACCAGTTCCGTTTGGAAGAACAACTGCTCCACGGATTTGCTGGTCAGCTTTCTTAGGGTCAACTCCAAGACGGAATGCTACCTCAACAGTTGCATCAAATTTTGCAAAATTAGTTTTCTTCGCAAGTTCAATTGCCTCAGCAATCGGGTAAGCTTTTGAAGAATCAACAAGCTTCGCAGCTTCTGCGTACTTCTTACCTTTTTTAGCCATTTTTATTTCCTCCTTGATTGTGGTTTTAGCGGAATAACCTCCCACGAGTAAAAGCGGAGGCACCTCGGTCAAAGGTGCCGCAGCTAGATACCGAAAAGCGGAGGCGCCATAAGGCGCCTGCGCTAGACAGAACAAAGGTTGCGAGTGAAACAAAATTCAGCGTCGCAACCTCATCCCTAAATCTGCTTCATGCATGGATTAGTCTTCGATAACGATACCCATGCTGCGTGCAGTACCTTCAACCATACGCATTGCAGCTTCTACGCTTGCAGCGTTTAGATCAGGCATCTTTGTTTCAGCAATCTCGCGTACCTTGTCACGCTTGACTGTTGCTACTTTATTACGGTTTGGTTCACCAGAACCAGACTCGATTCCAGCCGCTTTCTTAAGAAGAACTGCAGCAGGAGGAGTTTTCGTAATAAATGTAAATGAACGGTCTTCAAAAACCGTGATTTCAACAGGAATGATTAAGCCAGCTTGTTCAGCTGTGCGAGCATTAAATTCCTTACAGAATCCCATGATGTTAACACCTGCTTGACCTAGTGCCGGTCCTACTGGCGGTGCAGGGTTTGCTTTACCTGCAGGGATTTGCAGCTTTACAAGTTTGATTACTTTTTTAGCCACGAGACACACCTCCTTAAAGTCCGTGATGTGGTAATAGGGAAAATTCCCTCCCACTCAACTTATAGTCTTTATATTAAGATAAAGAACTTTTAACTATTGTCCAGTCTCTTTGACCGAGACATACTGACCTTTGAAATATTATCACTTTTCAAAGTCAATTTCAAGTTTTTTTACAAAGATATATAAAAGTACTTTCACAGCAGACTGCTTCTTACAGTTTTTCAATCTGTGAAAAATCAAGTTCAACCGGAGTGTCACGGCCAAACATGTTAACCAGCACTTTAATCTTCGCCTTATCTTTATCAATATCTTCAATGGTGCCTGTGAAGTTCGCAAACGGACCTTCTTTCACCTGAACTGTTTCACCGATCTCAAAGTCGATATCAAAGCGGGCTTCTTCAACACCCATGTGCTTAAGGATGTTCGTAACTTCTTCCGGCAATAGCGGAGTCGGCTTTGAGCCAGAACCTGCTGAACCTACGAATCCAGTTACACCCGGAGTATTTCTTACTACATACCAGGAATCATCCGTCATCACGATTTCTACTAGTACATAACCAGGGAAGACTTTTCGCTTCACTACTTTTTTCTTGCCGTTTTTCAATTCTGTTTCTTCTTCTTCCGGAACTACCACGCGGAAGATCTTATCTTGCATTCCCATCGATTCAACACGTTTCTCCAGATTGGCTTTGACTTTATTTTCATAGCCGGAGTACGTATGAACAACATACCAATTCTTTTCCATTTATGAGGACTTGTTCGTCCTTCCCTCCCTGTATTCAACAATTTATTATTTTTGACCAAATTAAAAAACCCGTTTCCGGGCTTTGCAAATGTTTCCTGTGTTATTCTCCATTATACCATGGAAACTCAGGGGTTATTCAAGAATTAAACGAATCAATTCAGAAATTCCCAGGTCAATCACTGCAAAAAACAGAGCGAAGAACGTAACTGTAGCAAGAACGGTAACAGTATAGTTTGTCAGCTCTTTGCGTTTAGGCCAGCTGACCTTTTTCATTTCCCGGCCAACTTCACGGAAAAAATTCACGATGCGCTGCATTTCGTAACCCCCAACTTTCAAGAGATATATCCTTTAACAAGAAGCGAAAGCGGCTTCAAAATCAGACTAATCTTCCTGTCTGCATAAAGCGCTCAGGCTCCGGACTATTAAAAGAGCAAACTTCTTATCTATATAATCACTTTGTTTCTTTATGGATCGTATGAGCACTGCATGTGCTGCAGAACTTCTTCAGTTCCAGCCTTGCAGAATCATTTTTGCCTGCAGTGGAATAATTTCTGGAACCACATACAGAGCAAGCCAAAATTACCTTTTTAGTCATATTTCCACCTACTAAGTCACATTACGCCCTTAAAACTTTAACACGCACCCCAAAACATGTCAATAACTGCAAAAAAAGCAAGGTGTTGGGAAATTCTGTCTACAGGGAAAATTCACGCACTTCCAAATATCTTTCCAGCTTTCTTTTCACCCGCTGCAAGGCATTGTCAATCGATTTAACATGGCGGTTCAGTTCTTCGGAAATTTCCTGATAGGACTGCCCATCCAAATAAAGGGCAAGCACTTTTCGTTCAAGGTCACTCAGAAGCTCGGACATTTTCACTTCAATGTGATCAAATTCTTCCTGGTTGATAATCAGCTCTTCAGGGTCCATAACCTTCGCCCCAGAGATTACGTCCATAAGCGTCCTGTCCGATTCCTCATCATAAATGGGCTTGTCCAAAGACACATAAGAGTTCAGCGGAATATGCTTTTGGCGGGTCGCTGTCTTGATGGCGGTTATGATTTGCCTTGTGATGCACAGCTCGGCAAACGCTTTAAATGAGGACAGCTTGTCCTCTTTAAAATCGCGGATCGCCTTGTACAAGCCGATCATTCCCTCTTGTACAATATCTTCTTTATCTGCGCCAATCAAAAAATAGGATCTTGCTTTTGCCCGGACAAAATTGCGGTACTTATGAATCAAATAGTCCAGCGCCTCACTCTCGCCCTTATGCACGAGCTCAACTATTTCTTCGTCCTCAAGCTGGATAAAGTCTATAAGATTTTCGTCGATTGTCTTGAAGTCAGCACTCACTAGGATCCCCCCGACCGTACAAGCATGGTTAGAAACATTATACAGCACGGTTTTTTCAAGCGTCAACCGCTCATTGGCCTCCTCTGCGCCATTTTTCAAAAATTTCTGCCACTTCATCACTTAGAGGTATCTTGGATACAGGCTTTTTCTGCTGAATTTTTTTTACTTTTTTTTCGATGCTGCTTTCAATCAAATTCATTTCATTAAGCAGCTCCCTGGCTGATTTTCTTAGGGCTCCCTGGCCAAATATGACCCATTGCTCTGTAAAATCGGAGGTTGCCACATGAATTTGGGTTTTAATATTGCTGAGATCGATAGCCAATTTTTCAATGCGTTCATCGGCCGTTTCATTATTTCTTGTAAAAATAACTTCGATCTTTGAATCCTTAAACTTTTTTTCCGTGCCCTTTACATAATGGGCATCAAACACGACAATCACTCTGTACCCGGAATATCCCTGGTACTCGGCCATTTTTTCAATCAGGCGGTCTCTGGCTGACGATAAATCCTTGTTTTTGAGCTCCCTGAGTTCTGGCCAAGCACCAATTATGTTGTATCCGTCAACAAGAAGGATGTCCATTTCTATCCCTCAAGCGGGTGCCGTTTCCGATAAACCTCATACATAAGCAGCGAAGCAGCCACTGATGCGTTAAGGGAAGTAACGTGTCCAGCCATCGGCAGGTTAATGAGGAAATCACATTTATCGCGAATCAGGCGGCCCATCCCTTTACCTTCACTTCCAATTACAAGACCTATAGGCATCGTTCCATCCATCTGGCGGTAGTCTTGTTTCCCCTTTGCATCTGTACCGGCGATCCAGACGCCTCTTTCTTTTAATTCATCAATCGTTCTGGCCATATTGGTAACACGGACAACCGGGATATACTCGATTGCTCCTGTTGATGCTTTAGCTACTGTTGCCGTCAGCCCGACAGCTCTCCTTTTCGGAATAATAATCCCGTGTGCCCCGACTGCATCAGCCGTTCTCATGATGGACCCCAGATTATGCGGATCTTCAATTTCATCCAGAAGCAAGAAAAATGCGGCTTCATTTTTCTTTTCTGCGGCAGCAAACAAATCATCGATTTCTGCGTATTGATAGGCAGCAACCTGCGCGATGACACCCTGATGATTCCCCTCTGCCATCCCATCTATTTTCTTCTTGGGAACGAACTGGACCAGTACCCCGGCTGACTTCGCCAAACCGATTACCTGCTGCATCTGCCCGCTTTGCGAACCTTCTGCAATAAAAATCTTATTAATATCCCTCTCTGACTTTAATGCTTCAATAACGGGATTCTTCCCGATGATAAAATCCTGGCTCATTTTGCCGCTCCTCCTTTCCTTTTCTCAACTAAATGTATGGATTCCAGAATCAGTTCTTCCATCCGCTCCTGTCTCTTCGACAAAAACAGATAGCCGATCAGAGATTCAAAAGCTGTGCTGTATCTGTATGTTTGGACATCTGTATTTTTCGGAACCGAACCGGACTTTGCATTTCGCCCCCTGCGGACTACTGCTAATTCTTCCTCCGTCAGCCGTTCAGAGTCAATTAATTCATGAATGATTATGGACTGGGCTTTTGCAGAAACATACCGGGTTGCCTCCTTATGGAGAAAATGGGGCCGAACCCGTCCATTTTGAAGGAGATGGTGGCGTATATAGGTTTCAAATACCGCATCCCCCATATACGCCAGGGCAAGACTATTCAATTGTTTTTCATCTATTTTGTTTTCATAGTGAAGCATTGCTTAGCCTCTTTTCCATCTGATTCCCTGCGCTGTATCTTCAAGGATAATATTCTGTTCTTTCAGCTGATCTCGAATTTTGTCTGCCAGTTCGAAATTGCGCTCTTTTCTGGCCTGCTGTCTCTGTTCAATCAGCTGTTCGATTTCCTCGTCCAGAAGGTCAGCCTCTGCTTCTTCAAGAGAAAGGCCCAATACATCAAGCAGCGTTTCGAATTCTTTTGTGAAAGCATCGATCACTTCAACAGCTGTGTTTTTCTCCATCAGATAATAATTTGCAAGCTTAGACAGTTCGAACAAAATAGATACGGCATTGGCTGTATTGAAATCATCATCCATATCATGAATGAACTGTTCATGAAGAGCTGTTATTTTATCCAGCCATTCCTGATTATTATCAGTCAGGTTCACACTTGCTTCTTTGCGGTGCTGCAAATTGTGATAAGACGTTTTAATGCGCTCAAGCCCTGTACGGGTATTTTCCAGAAGCTCATCACTGTAGTTGATCGGATGTCTGTAATGTACGGACAGCATGAAAAATCTTAGAACCTGCGGATCATGCTTTTGAATAATGTCATGAACCAGTACGAAATTCCCCAGTGATTTAGACATTTTTTCGTTATCGATATTAATATAGCCATTGTGCATCCAATAGCGGGCAAAGGTTTCGCCTGTCAATGCTTCCGACTGGGCGATCTCATTTTCATGATGCGGGAAAGCCAGATCCTGTCCGCCGGCATGAATATCAATTGTGTCTCCGAGGAATTTCTTTGCCATAGCCGAGCATTCAATATGCCACCCCGGCCTTCCTTGCCCCCAAGGGCTCACCCACGCGATTTCCCCTTCCTTCGCTGCTTTCCAAAGAACAAAGTCGAGAGAATCCTGTTTCTTTTCGCCGACGGCAATGCGGGCACCGACCCGCAGCTCATCAATGGACTGATGGGACAGTTTTCCGTACTCATCGAACTTACGGGTATGGTAATAAACATCCCCTTCTGATTCATACGCGAAGCCTTTATCAATCAATACCTGGATAAACTCAATAATGATATCAATGCTCTCTGTCACTCTCGGGTGGACATCAGCCTTTCTGCAGCCCAGTGCAGAAACGTCTTCGAAGTAGGCATTAATGAATCGTTCCGCGACGCTTGGAACATCCGTTCCCAGTTCATTGGCTACGCGGATCAGTTTATCATCCACATCAGTAAAATTGGAGACATACTGAACATCATAGCCGCGGAATTCAAGATATCTGCGCACTGTATCAAATACAATCGGCGGGCGCGCATTCCCTATATGGATATAATTATAAACGGTCGGCCCGCACACATACATTTTCACTTTTCCCTCTTCTATGGGAATAAAATCTTCTTTTTGACGAGTAAGTGTATTATAGATTTGAATGGCCATGAATCTGGCTCCTTTCTTTCCTCAGCGTTTCGACTTCGCCTTTTAATTCCTGCAGCTCCTTCTCCAGTTCCTTAAACCGGTCTGCAATTGGATCGGGAAGATCACAATGATTTAAATCCTTGTTAATTTTTACACCATCCCGGACTTTCACTCTTCCAGGAATCCCGACTACTGTTGAGTTCGGCGGAACCTCATGAAGAACAACAGAGCCTGCACCTATCTTAGAATTCTCCCCAATTGTAATGGATCCCAAAACCTTCGCACCTGTCGCGATCAGCGCGTTGTCCTTAATAGTAGGATGCCGCTTGCCTTTTTCCTTCCCGGTTCCCCCAAGTGTCACACCCTGGAAAACAGTTACGTTATCGCCGATTTCACAAGTTTCCCCGATGACAACCCCCATGCCATGGTCGATAAAAAAGCGTCTGCCGATCTTTGCTCCCGGGTGAATTTCAATTCCTGTGAAAAAGCGGCTGACCTGGGAAACAACTCTTGCAAGAAAATAAAACTTCCGCTTAAAAAGTGCGTGGGCCATGCGGTGCGACCAGACAGCATGCAATCCAGAGTACGTTAATACTACTTCAAAATAACTTCTTGCTGCCGGATCCTGTTCAAATACCACTTCGATATCTTCCTTCATTCTTGCAAACATTGTTCATTTCCCCTCCTGACATAGGTCACGATCTCTATTTTTATTTTTCTAAGCTTTTCCCCAATAATATTTCTCTGTTCATAGAAACAGATTTTTAAATATAAAAAAGCGCCTCTGCCACAATCGGACAGAGACGCTTTATGCGCGGTTCCACTCTGTTTAGGCTTCAGAAGCCTCAACTTTAACTTGGTAACGGATAAGTTCCGCTCAAATCTACTAGGAAGCAGGGGGCATCCGTTCAAATTGAGGCTCTGAGGCGCACTTCAGAAAAAGGAGAGGCTTAAACCACTTTCAGCCGGTGATGGTTCTCTCTAAAAAGCATCTTTTTTCTTACTTTTCCTCTTCAACACTTTTCGATATAGAATAATTTACTTAATACTATATTACATTTTCTCCAAGATGTTAACCAATAATGCTCATTAATCGAGTTTTTACTTTTTCTTTTCCTAAAAGCTCGATGGCCTGCGGCAGATCCGGCCCATGGGTTTGGCCAGTAGTAGCTGAACGGATTGGCATGAACAGTTTCTTGCCCTTGTGGCCTGTTGATTTTTGCACAGCCTTCATGGCCGCTTTAATTTCATCCGCTTTGAACTCTGCCATATTGTCAATTTCCTGCAGGAAAGCAGACAGCACTTCAGGAACCTGCTCTTCAGCCAGAACTTCCTTCGCTTCTTCATCAACTGTCATTTCTTCTGTAAAGAACAGTTCTGAAAGCTCTGCAATTTGAGCGCCAAAGCTCATTTTTTCCTGATAAAGAGTGATCAGGCTTCTAACCCACTCTTCATTTTCCTGCTGCCAGCTTTCACCGATCTTTCCTGCCTTCACCAGGTGAGGGGCAGAAATGGACACTAACCGATCCTGATCAAGCTTTTTCATGTACTGGTTATTCATCCATTCAAGCTTCTGCTTATCGAAAAGGGCAGGAGATTTTGATAATCTGCTTTCATCAAAAATATCAATGAATTCTTCTTTGGAGAAGATTTCTTCCTCGCCTGCAGGAGACCAGCCAAGCAAAGCAATAAAGTTAAAGAGCGCTTCCGGCAAGTAGCCGAGCTCTTCATACTGTTCAATGAACTGGATAATCGTCTCGTCACGCTTGCTCAGTTTTTTGCGGCTTTCATTGACAATCAGCGTCATATGGCCAAACGTCGGAATGTCCCAGCCTAAAGCTTCGTATATCATCTGCTGCTTAGGCGTATTGGAGATATGGTCATCCCCGCGCAGGACATGAGAAATTTTCATAAGGTGGTCATCCACTGCTACCGCAAAGTTATAAGTAGGAGTGCCATCCTTTTTGACAATGACAAAATCGCCAAAGCCATCAGATTCGAAAGACACTTCGCCTTTTACCATGTCATTGAATGTCAATTCCCTGCCTTTTGGCACTAAGAAGCGGATGCTCGGCTTTCTGCCTTCTGCTTCCAGTGCAGCTCTTTCATCCTCTGTCAGATGACGGCATTTTCCTGAGTAAGCAGGAGTATCGCCTTTTGCAGATTGAGCTTCACGCTCTGCTTCCAGCTCCTCTTCCGTACAATAGCATTTATAGGCATGCCCTTTGTCGAGCAATTCCTTGTAGTATGTTTCATAGATATGATTTCTTTCAGATTGGCGGTATGGGCCAAATTCGCCTTCCTGGTCGATGCTTTCGTCCCAATCCATGCCAAGCCACTTTAAATAGTGAAGCTGGCTTTCTTCGCCGCCTTCAATATTCCGTTTCTTATCTGTATCCTCAATGCGGATGATGAATTTGCCGCCTTTGCTTCTTGCAAACAAATAGTTAAAAAGCGCCGTTCTCGCATTTCCGATATGCAAATGCCCAGTCGGACTCGGAGCGTAGCGCACGCGGATTTCATTTGACATACTAACTGCCTCCTTAAAATCTAAATCTATTGAGTTTTTCGTCTCACCAGCAGACTGCATAAGCTATATTTTAACACTCAGGTTTTTCTTCTGAAAGGTAATTTTAACGGTTCTCTTTCTTTTTCAGCAAAACAGCGGCCTGGGAGGCGATTCCCTCTCCCCGTCCTGTAAAGCCAAGCTTTTCTGTAGTGGTTGCTTTCACATTAATATTTTCTTTTTCGGTTTCCAGAAGCTCTGCAATCCGCTCCTGCATTTTTCCGATATGAGGAGCCATCTTCGGCTTTTGGGCAATGATGGTACAGTCTGCATTGACCAGCTCATACCCTTTTTCTTTTACGATTCCCCACACATGCGCAAGCAGCTTCGCCGAATCGGCATCCTTGAATTCAGGATCGGTATCAGGAAAATGCCGTCCAATGTCTCCTTCTCCAATTGCCCCAAGGCAGGCATCAGCCACCGTATGCAGCAGGACATCTGCATCTGAATGCCCCAGCAGCCCTTTCTCATATGGTATTTCAATTCCTCCAATAATTAACGGGCGTCCTTCAGCAAACTGATGAACATCAAAACCCTGTCCAATCCGAAACATTGTATAATCTCCTTTACATATTACTTCTTTTCTTTATAATTGCTTCCGCAAAATAAATATCTTCTGGCGTAGTCAGCTTAATATTATCGTAACTTCCCTCAACAATCACCACTTCTTTGCCTAACCGCTCAACGAGGCTGGCATCATCTGTTCCTAAAAAACCGTCTTCCTCGGCCTTGCGGTGTGCGTCAAGCAGGGAAGAAATACGAAAGGCCTGTGGAGTTTGAACAGCCCAGAGGCAGGAACGTTCAAGTGTTTCTGTAATCAAATTTCCGTCAGCTTTTTTTACGGTATCCTTCAGCGGCACTGCCAGAACAGCCGCTCCTTTTTCCTGGGCTGCTTTCACTAGCGGCTGCAGTAACTCCCGGGTAATAAAAGGGCGGGCAGCGTCATGAACCAGCACCACATCCTCACCTGAAGATGCTTTGGCCGCATTATAGACGCTATGCTGCCTTTCCTTCCCGCCTTCTGCCATAGCAGCCACTTTCGTAATATGATATTTTTTTAACAAAACACGTATTTCCTCCTCATCCTGAGGATTAATCGCCAGAAAAATGCCCGTGCACTCCGGGTCACTTTCAAAAACTCTTAAGGTATGTATAAACACAGGGACATTCCCGATTTCCAGGAGAAGCTTATTCTTTCCCGCTCCCATTCTTTTCCCCTGCCCGGCCGCCGGGAGAATCACTTGATAATTCATGTTATGGCTCCTACCTTCCAAAAAAGCAGGAAAAAGGCAGGGAAAACAATCTCCCTGCACATTCTGTCCTACTTTCTATCATACATTATAAAGCTTTTTCCAGAAGCTTAGGTTTTGCAAAAATCATTCTTCCGGCTGAGGTCTGCAGAACACTTGTGACAAGAACATCAATATGTTTGCCAATATAATTTCTGCCTTCTTCCACCACGATCATCGTGCCGTCATCCAGATAAGCAATCCCCTGATTCTGTTCCTTTCCGTCCTTAATAACCTGTACCTTCATTTCTTCACCTGGAAGCACAACCGGTTTAACGGCATTGGCCAGGTCATTAATATTAAGGACTGCCACTTTTTGCAGTTCACAAACCTTGTTTAAGTTAAAGTCATTGGTTACAACGACGCCATTCGTTAATTTAGCCAGCTTCACCAGCTTGCTGTCCACCTCTTGGATTTCTTCAAAATCGCCTTCATAGATTTCTACATTAATCGAGAGCTCTTTTTGAATCCGATTTAATATATCCAGTCCTCTTCTGCCGCGGTTGCGCTTTAATACATCTGATGAATCAGCAATATGCTGCAGTTCTTCCAGTACAAACTGCGGAATGACAATCGTGCCTTCCAAAAAGCCCGTCTGGCAAATATCAGCAATGCGTCCATCAATAATAACGCTTGTATCAAGGATCTTGAGTGATTTTTTAGGTGCAGCTTCAGGCTCAAGCTCTTCTTCACTGCTCTTCTTTTTCTTGCTTGAAAATAAACTTAAAAGTTCATCCCGCTTTTTAAAACCAACCTGAAATCCAAGATAGCCGAACAGCAGCGTCAGCACCATCGGAGCTACGGTATTCAGAATCGGGACCTCAATCGCATTTAGTGCATATCCGATTAAAAAGGCAATGACTAATCCAAAAACCAGGCCGACACTTCCAAAAATAATATCTGTTATAGGTACTTTTACCAGTGATTCTTCTGCCCATCTCACGAAATTGACGACATGATCAACCGCCCAAAAAGTTAAAAGATAAAAAATAATAGCACCTAAAATGGCGGACACATATGGATTATTTAAAAGAGGAATGTCATCTAAACTGATTAATTTTAATAAGTCAGGAATCAAAAATATACCCAGCGTTACCCCGATAATAAGGAAGCATGCCTGTACAATACGTTTTAACATTCCTTCACCTCCTTTTAATCATTATAAACAAATTCACAAAATTGAAACCCTGAATCCGGGGGATTTTCAATTTTATCCCTAATAATTATTTCACGATAGTAAAGTAACGCCTTTATACCTGCTTAATTTTTACTTTTACACACTTTAAGGGTAGCACCATTGGCAATAAACTGTCAAATAATTAACTTATCATTTTAGCATAACCAATTACATAGTTCAATGGTCTCTTTATAGCTGACGGTCCGCAAAAACCTGCTCTTTTATGAGCTTAAGTCCTTCTTTAATTTTTCTGGCCCTTACTTCTCCGATTCCTTCCACCTCATCGAGATCCTCTACTGTCGCCGTAATGATATTCGGAAATTCTTCAAACCGATTAATCAGATTATCGATAATGATCGGCGGAAGGCGGGGAACTTTATTCAGCATGCGGTAGCCGCGGGGGCATTTGAATTCCTCGGTATGAATATACCCGATATAGCCAAGAAGCTTAAGAATGACAGAGTCTTCGAGCATTTCCCCTTTTGAAAGCTCCTGAAGCTTAACAAGCGCAGCTCTGGAATCGATGTCCCTTGAATGAGCATAGTCTTTTATTATCCATTCCGCTTCCCGCTCAAGTTCCATCAGCAGCTCATTCATCTGGAGCCGGATCAGCCTTCCTTCAGTACCCAGTTCACTTAAATAAGTGAGGAGCTCATTTTTAATGCGCAGAACCATTTCGATATTATGAAAAACATGAAGAATATCACTGTATGTAACAAGCTCTTCAAATTCCAGGATGCTCAGGTTGCCAATGCTCTGTTCAAGAACGACCTTATATTTTTCAAGCGTCTGTACGGCAACATTCGCCTTGGTTAAAATGACGCCAATATCACGAAGAGCATAGCGGGAATGCCCTTTATACAGTGTAATGACATTGCGCCTCTGGGAAATGGCAATCACTAATGCGCCTGTTTGCCGGGCAACCCGTTCTGCCGTCCGGTGCCGCATACCCGTTTCGGTAGAAGGCACACCAGGATCAGGAGCCAGCTGGGCATTAGCTATTAGAATCTTGTTACCTTCTTCATTTAAAATAATGGCTCCATCCATCTTGGCCAGCTCATACAAATAGCTAGGCGAGAATGGGCAATTAATTTGGAATCCTCCATCAACAAGGTTACTAAGCTTGTCTTTTGATCCTAAAACAATCAGCCCGCCTGTATTGGCGCGAAGAACATTATCAATCCCTTCCCTGATAGGCGTACCCGGAGCCATGAACCGAAGGATTTCACTCATCGTTTTTTCGCCCATTTTTTTAGTCTCCATCTTTATCCCCCTAACGCAGCCTTTAATGCTTCACCGACCGAGCTTACTCCGATTAGTTCAATTCCTCCTGGTGCGCTCCAGCCGCCAAGATTGTTAGCCGGCAGGATAACCCGCTCAAAGCCCAGCTTGGCTGCCTCCTGCACTCTTTGTTCTATTCTTGATACTCTTCTGACCTCGCCTGTGAGTCCCACTTCTCCGATGATGCAGTCTGTTGCCTTTGTTGGCTTATCCCGAAAGCTTGACGCAATGCTCACTGCAATGGCCAAATCAATTGCCGGTTCATCAAGCTTCACTCCGCCAGCGACTTTTAGGTAGGCATCTTGATTTTGCAGGAGCATCCCGACCCGTTTTTCCAATACCGCCATCAGGAGCGGAACCCGGTTATGATCAATTCCTGTTGCCATTCGTCTTGGATTTCCAAAGCTTGTCGGGGAAATCAGCGCCTGAATTTCAACCAGAACCGGCCTTGTTCCCTCCATGGAAGCAACAACGGTTGAACCTGCAGCTCCCTGTGACCTCTCTTCCAGGAATATTTCTGACGGGTTTGCCACTTCCTCAAGCCCAAATTCCTTCATTTCAAAAATGCCCATTTCGTTTGTTGATCCGAACCTGTTTTTAACCGCACGCAAAATCCTGTATGTATGATGGCGTTCACCTTCAAAATACAAAACGGTATCTACCATATGCTCGAGCAGTCTTGGACCCGCAATGGAGCCTTCCTTTGTAACATGCCCTACGATAAAAATGGCAATTCCCTTCGTTTTGCCGATGCGCATTAGCTCAGCAGTACATTCCCGAACCTGAGAAACGCTGCCCGGCGCCGATGTCACTTCCGGATGAAAGATCGTCTGAATGGAGTCAATAATGACAAAGTCAGGATTCACTGAATCAATCGTTCTGCTGATTTCATCAAGGCTGGTTTCCGAGTAAACGAGCAGACTGTCTGAAGAAACACCTAAACGGTCAGCCCGCAGCTTCGTCTGACGCATGGATTCTTCCCCTGATATATAGAGAACAGAATGCTTCCTGTTCGCCAGCTGTGATGACACTTGAAGAAGAAGCGTTGATTTCCCGATGCCCGGATCTCCTCCAATAAGAACAAGGGAGCCTCTCACAATTCCGCCCCCAAGGACACGGTTTAATTCTATTAAATCGGTATGTATACGAGGTTCACTGACTGTTTCAATGGATGTAATCGGTGTGGCTTTCGCCGCTATGGCCGAGCCCTGTGAATGAGCAAAAGCGCCTCTTCTCGTTGAAGCAGGCTTCTCCACCTCTTCCACCATCGTATTCCATTGTCCGCACCCCGGACATTTTCCCATCCATTTAGGTGATTCATAGCCGCATTCCTGGCACATGAATTTCGTTTTTCTTTTAGCCATACTTCTTCCCCTCTCTGTACATTCATCCAGCCGCTTTAAGGGAAATCTTAAATATTACCGGCCTTGCGTGAAAGAACCAGCGATGACAGAAGTACGGTTAACTTCCTATTCCCTTTTTTAACGGGTCTTAAAATGTTTTTGTCCTGTTATCTTTTTCTTTCTTAAAATTAACATAAATCGGCAGAATAAACCTCTTTAAAGGCCGCCAACATGATATGACTGAAAGAGTGCAAAAAGGTACACGTATAACAGGAACGTGTACCTTTTTGCTGTGTAAAATCTTTTGATGCTATTTTAGCTGGGAAAGCCATCGAGCAGAACAAAGTCTGAACTTCACGGCCTGCAGGCTTAATCAAACAATCAGCGGGAATTAAGTCCCCACTGATTGAAGTCATCTTATTTCTGAAGATTTGGCGTCCTGCTTGGTTCAGCCGTTTTCACTACAAACTCTCCATCTTTCACATCGATTACCACGCTTTGCCCGGTTAGTACCGTTCCTTTTAACAGTTCCTCGGATAAGCGATCTTCAATATGCTTTTGAATCGCCCTGCGGAGCGGACGTGCTCCGTACTCTGGGTCGTAGCCTTCTACCGAGATTTTTTCTTTGGCAGCATCTGTCAATTCCAGTGTAATGTCCTGTTCCTTCAATCGTTTCGTTAGGGTGTCAGACATAAGCGTAACGATTTCCTGAAGATGCTTTTTCTCCAATGCATGGAAAACGATGATTTCATCGATACGGTTCAGGAATTCCGGACGGAAGGACTTCTTCATCTCTTCCATTACTTTTCCTTTCATATCTTTGTAATCCTGTTCCCCATCCTGGATGTTAAAGCCAACATATTTGTTCCGCTTAAGTGCTTCAGCGCCTACATTGGAGGTCATAATCAGAACGGTATTGCGGAAATCAACAGTTCTGCCCTTAGAGTCTGTTAATCTTCCATCTTCCAATACCTGTAAAAGGATGTTGAATACATCAGGATGTGCCTTTTCAATTTCATCCAGCAGCACAACAGAATATGGCTTTCTGCGGACTTTTTCGGTTAACTGCCCGCCTTCTTCATATCCTACATAACCCGGAGGTGAACCAACCAGACGGGATGTGGAGTGCTTCTCCATGTATTCTGACATATCGATGCGGATCATCGCATCTTCGTCACCGAACATCGCTTCTGCTAATGCACGGGCTAGCTCAGTTTTACCTACCCCAGTCGGCCCAAGGAATACAAATGAGCCAATCGGGCGCTTCGGATCTTTAAGACCTGCACGGGCACGGCGGACAGCCTTCGAAATGGCTTTAACCGCTTCTTCCTGACCGATTACACGGGAATGAAGAATTTCTTCCAGGTTAAGAAGCTTTTCTGTTTCTGTTTGGGCCAGCTTCGATACAGGGATTCCAGTCCAGCTGGCCACCACATTGGCGATGTCTTCAACCGTCACTTCACTGTTCTCTTTGCCCTGTTTTTCTTTCCATGTTTTCTTCGTTTCTTCGAGCTGTTCGCGCAGGCGCTGCTCTGTATCTCTTAAGGAAGCCGCTTTTTCAAACTCCTGGCTTTGAACGGCAGCGTCTTTTTCTTTCCTTACATCCTCCAGCTTAACCTCCAGTTCTTTCAGGTTTGGAGGCGTAGTGTAAGAACGAAGTCTTACCTTTGAACCAGCTTCGTCAATTAAATCAATTGCTTTATCCGGCAGGAAGCGGTCTGAGATGTAGCGGTCTGACAGTTTTACAGCCGCTTGAATGGCTGCATCCGTAATCGTCACGCGATGGTGTGCCTCATAACGGTCACGAAGACCTTCAAGAATCTGTACCGATTCTTCCGCAGTCGGCTCATCAACCGTAATAGGCTGGAATCTTCTTTCAAGTGCCGCATCCTTTTCAATGTATTTTCTGTACTCATCAAGAGTTGTTGCACCAATACACTGAAGTTCACCGCGAGCAAGAGAAGGCTTTAAGATGTTGGAAGCATCGATCGCACCTTCTGCTCCGCCTGCGCCTATTAATGTATGAAGCTCGTCAATAAATAAAATGATGTTTCCGGCCTGCCTGATTTCATCCATTACCTTCTTCAAGCGGTCTTCAAATTCACCGCGATACTTTGTTCCGGCAACTACTGTACCCATATCAAGCGTCATAACCCTTTTATCACGAAGAGTCTCCGGCACTTCATTATTAATGATCTGCTGTGCCAAGCCCTCTGCGATGGCTGTTTTACCTACCCCAGGCTCACCGATAAGAACCGGGTTGTTTTTCGTCCTGCGGCTTAATACTTCGATTACACGCTGGATTTCTTTGCTTCGTCCAATAACCGGATCCAGGCTTCCTTCTCTGGCAATAGCAGTCAAGTCACGCGCCAATCCATCCAGTGTCGGTGTGTTCGCATTGGCTGCGGAGCCACCCTGATGACTGCCGGACTCATTGCTGCCTAATAGCTGAAGCACTTGCTGGCGAGCTTTATTGAGGCTGACTCCAAGGTTATTCAGGACTCTCGCTGCAACTCCTTCACCCTCACGGATCAGGCCAAGCAGGATATGCTCTGTTCCCACATAGGAATGGCCAAGCTTTCTTGCTTCGTCCATGGAAAGTTCAATGACTTTCTTGGCACGTGGTGTATAATGAATGGTCTGGGAAGCATCCTGCCCCCTGCCGATTAAATTCTCAACCTCTTTTTGGATCTTATCAGAGCCGAGGCCTAAAGCATAGAGAGCTTTTGCTGCAATGCCTTCACCTTCGCGTACAAGTCCCAGCAGAATATGCTCTGTTCCGATGTTGTTATGTCCTAAACGGATTGCTTCCTCCTGTGCTAAAGCCAATACTTTTTGAGCCCTTTCCGTAAATCGTCCGAACATCATATTTTCATCCTCCCAACTCTTGATCTTCCATTTTTAATCTTTCCCTAATTAATGAAGCCCTGCGGATATCGCGTTCATGCGGCCTGAGCGGCCCGCCTGCATATTGCTGCAGGAATCCGGGCTGTGTCAGGATCATCAGCTCATTCAAAATATTTTTTGATATGTTTTTGATGTACTGCATATCAATCCCCAGGCGAACATCAGACAAGCATTGTGCTGCTTCCTTTGATTCAATGATCCGGCTATTTGATAAAATGCCAAAAGAGCGGAAGACTCTGTCTTCTAATTGTATGTTAGAAGTCTTTGCTAATGCTTCCCTTGCCGATCTTTCCTGAGAAATCAGCTGACTGACAACACTTTTCAGATCCTCAGCGATATCCTCTTCTGATTTTCCGAGAGTGATCTGGTTTGAAACTTGAAAGATGTTACCTAAAGCTTCGCTGCCTTCCCCGTAAATTCCTCTAACAACTAAACCAAGCTGGCTAATTGCCGGAATAATCCGGTTCATTTGCTGTGTGAGAACGAGGCCCGGCAAATGCATCATAACGGATGCCCTGAGCCCTGTTCCTACATTTGTGGGACAGCTTGTTAAAAAGCCAATATTTTCATCAAATGCATAATCGGCTTCTTCCTCCAGCCAATCATCAATTTCATTCGCCATACTTAAGGCTTCAGAAAGCTGAAACCCTGGAAACAGGCATTGAATTCTTATATGGTCTTCTTCATTAATCATGATGCTGACTTCTTCATTTTCAGAAAGAAGGCAGGCACCATGAGTTGAATTCTCAGCAAGATGGGGACTGATCAGATGCTTTTCCATCAGCACTCTTTTTTGAAGAGGCTGAAGGCGATCCATTAATAAAAGCTCTATTTCCCCAAGTTTTGAAAAAGAAGAATGCTCCACCCTCGCCTTTATTTTTTCAATGACCGCTTCTGCTTCTTCATTTGAAAATACAGTAGGGAATTTATATTGCTTTATATTGCGGGCGAGCCTGATTCGTGAACTTAATACAATATCGGAATCAGGGCCTTCCGCACTCATCCAGGAGCTAATAGCTTGATTCATGAAACGTTCCAGCGACAAGCTTACTCCCCTCCCTTTTGATCGGCATTGAGCTGCTTTTCCAGTTCCCTAATTTCGTCCCTCAATTCTGCCGCTCTTTCAAACTCTTCTTTGACAATCATTTCTTTTAAATTATTTTTTAAATCATCAATATTCCTTCGCAAGTGAATGGTTCCCCCGATCCGTGCAGGAATTTTTCCGCTGTGTGAGGAATTCCCGCTGTGAAGCCTTCTGAGAACAGGGTTCAATTGATCTTTAAAAGTCTCATAGCAGTTGGCGCATCCAAAGCGGCCTACTTTAATAAACTGCTGAAAGGTTAAGGAACATTGCTCACACTGCAGGACTTTCTCCTGCTGAAAAGGATCCTGGCCAGATTCCTGAAAGGCAGGCTGAATATTCAGAAGGCCAGCAAGCAAGTTATTGATTGAAAAACCAGACCCGCTGCCCAGCATAAACATTTCACCTTTTTCCTGTGCACATTTCTCGCAAAGATGAAACTCTGCTTTCTCGCCATTTACAACTTTTGTAAAGTGCAGCGTGGCCGGCCTTTGATTACATTCCTGACAAATCATGACTTCACCTCTCCAGCTCCCTACTATTTATTTATATTTCAATGTGGTTAACATTGCCTTAAGCATTCTTGCCCTCAGCTCATCCCTGAATGGAAGATCAATATACAGGACAGAACGGTCTATAACACTAAGCATTATTTTAGCTTCCCTGCGTGTTATAATCTCTTCTTCTACCAGACGGTAAATGACATTCTCTGCACTGCTCTGGGCAATCCTGCTATGCACCAATGAAATTAACTGGTCAATTAAATCAGCATGGTCATAGGACTGGACTTTCATAATCCGAATGAAGCCCCCGCCTCCCCGCTTACTTTCTACTGCATAGCCTTTCTCAATCGTGAAACGGGTGTTGATCACATAATTGATCTGAGAAGGAACACACTGGAACTTATCAGCAATCTCACTTCTTTTAATTTCCACGATTTCCCTTTCGCTCTTCTCTAAAACCTGTTTTAGATAATGTTCAATTATGTCGGATATATTCCTCACCAGGCCTCCCCCTATCTGACTTTGACTATATTTGACATTAATTATACATGATTTATGTAATTTCTTGCAATTGGCGGGTATTAATAATTTTCCCCCATTTTTTGACTTCCCAAACCTGAAAATGGAAGTTAATGTCGATAACAATATATTTTTGATTGGGCGGGTTTGTGCTTGGATGGGGGAAGTTTTTTGAAGGTGGGTATGGTGTGTGTGTGCTTGATAACCAGATGGACAGATGATATGGGTTAGCTTTCCTGACTTGATGTTCGGTCGGAGTAGAGAGATGATATCCTTGGAGAATGCAGCATATTTGGTGATTTATCTAGCATTAATGAGATTTATAAAAAAGATTTTTGATTTTATCTAACATGTTTCCCATTTTATCTCGCATGTTTTGGAGTATATCCCACATTTGGCACAATTCTTCTTTGCTGAGAATGGATTTGACTTTTAAAACAGACGGCGGAATAAAGAGTGGCGCATATATTATATTCC